>SKQW01000205.1 GCA_007118805.1 Rhodobiaceae bacterium
ACATTCTCGGCCGTCTCCGGCATGGAATCGATGCCGTAATGCTTCTTCATCAGCGGATTGACAAAGCGCCAGCCGATAGTCGTGTCGTGGATCTCGGCCGACCGCGAAAAGGCGGTCTCCGCCTTGCCCATGACGAAGGGCGCCCGGCTCATCGACTCAACGCCACCGGCGATGACCACCTCGGCCTCACCCGTCCGGATCGCGCGCACGGCCTGCCCCACCGCATCCAGGCCCGAGCCGCAGAGACGGTTGACCGTCACCCCCGGCACCGATTGCGGCAGGCCAGCGAGCAGCGCCGCCATGCGGGCAACGTTGCGATTGTCTTCGCCGGCCTGGTTTGCGCAGCCGAAAACCACGTCGTCGACGACCTCGGCCGGCAGCGTCGGCACCTGTGCCATCAGTTCGCGGATGGCATGCGCGGCAAGGTCGTCGGCCCGCACCGGGGAAAGCGCGCCACCATAACGCCCGATGGGGGTGCGAAGCCCAGCGCAGATAAAGGCTTCGGGCATGACCGTCTCCCGTCTTTCATATGTATCGCCCCTCTCCTACATCGCCGGCGGGCGATCGGCCAGCGCCTTGAAATCCGCAGGCGGAACCGCTTGTTATGTGCGTACGGCCCACAATGCCCGACAGAGGACCTGAACAAGGAGGCAGCCATGGCACTGGCCCAGACGCCCGGCGGCGAGATCGGCAATGTCGCGCCCGATTTCAGCCTGCCCGATCCGGACGGGCGGATCTGGTCGCTTTCCGACATCCGGGGCGAACGGGGCACCGTCATCGCCTTCATCTGCAACCATTGCCCCTATGTGAAGGCCGTCATCGACCGGTTCGTAGGCGACGCCAGGGCGCTGCGAAACGAAGGCATCGGCGTTGCGGCGATCATGCCGAACGATTGGCAGAGCTATCCTGCCGACGCTCCCGACCGGATGGCCGCCTTCGCCGCCCGGCACGGTTTCACCTTTCCCTATCTGGTGGATGAGACACAGCAGGTCGCGAAGGCCTATGGCGCGGTATGCACGCCCGACGTGTTCGGCTTCGACCGCGACCGGGTCTTGCGCTATCGCGGACGCATCGATTCCGCGGGCAAGGGCGCGGCCGGCCCGGATACCAGACGTGAGCTGCTGGACGCCATGCGGATGATCGCCGAGACCGGTGACGGCCCCGCCGAACAGGCCCCGGCCATGGGCTGCTCGATCAAATGGCGCGGTGCATGAACGACCTTTCGCATCCGCTTTCAGCATTTGCTCCAGCCGGTTGAGTCTTCTGGTCTTTCCGCGGCGCAAAAATCGTCGCCGCAAGTCGCAAAACGACCTTCGCAAGTCGTCCGGGAGCCAACCCCGGAGTCGCCGCTCAGGCATCGTGATGCTGCAAGGGCGCGAGGGGCGCGATTCCGTGGAACTCCTATGCCACGAAATCGTCCTTCCGCACTCCCTTCGTCGGAGATTGGCGCACTTTGGCGGGAGTTCGGTTCATGGCGGTACAGGCGGAGCACATGGCGACACAGGCCTTTCGGCTCGGGGCCTCGATCGAGGCAACGCCCCGGCAGATTCTCGACGCCGGCGGGCTGGACGGGCTGTTTCCGAAAAACACCCGGGTCTACCTGTCTGATGTCGGCGGCCCGTTCGGGGAATTCGCCATCGCAGCCCGCCGCCTGTCGGAGAACGGCTATCGGGCGGTGCCGCATTTCGCCGCGCGCCGACTTGCAAGCCGCACGGAGTTCATCCAGCGCCTCGAGGTTCTGACGGGCGAAGCCGGGGTCGATGACGTTCTCGTCATTGCGGGCCAACCCGGCGAGTCGGCCGGACCGTATGAGTCCTCGCTTGACCTGCTTCGCACCGGCCTCTTCGACGCCCACAGGATCGGCCATATAGCGGTCGCCGGCCACCCCGAGGGCAACGCCGGTGTTTCACCGGCAGCCCTTTCGGCGGCGCTCGCGGAAAAGAACGCGATTGCCCGTGACAGCGATGCCCGGTTTCGCATCGTCACTCAGTTCAGCTTCGATCCACAAACGGTGATCGCATGGGCCGAGACGGCCGGCGCCGAAGGCAATGCCCTTCCGGTTCATGTCGGCGTGGCCGGCCCGGCCACGATCACCACGCTGATGAAGTATGCGGCCATCTGCGGCGTCGGCGCCTCGATGGGCTTTCTCAGGAAGCACTCGGGTGCACTGGTTACGCTGGCCACCAATCACAGCCCGGAAAGCTTCGTGGGTCCGCTGGAGGGTCACGTGGCCGAAAACCGGAGCGGGCCGATCCGCCAGATACACATCTTTCCCTTCGGCGGCCTTCGCAAATCCGCCGAGTGGCTGGCCGAACGCGGTTCGTGGTTCGCCGGCGAGAGTGATTCCGATCTTGAAGTGATTGGCTGAGGGGCAGGAAGCAGCATGACCCGCACTATCGTTTCTTCCGCAACGAAAACCGTCGTCATCGGCTTCGATGAGCCCTTCTGCGTCATCGGCGAGCGCATCAATCCGACCGGCCGCAAGAAGCTCGCCGCCGAGATGGTGGCCGGCGACTTCTCCACCGTCGAGCAGGACGCGCGGGACCAGACCGAAGGCGGGGCCTCCATCCTTGACGTCAATGCCGGGGTGACCGCGGTCGATCCCAACACAAGCGAGCCGCCGCTTCTGGCGAAGACGGTCGAACTTGTCCAGTCGCTGGTCGCTACCCCCATCTGCATCGACTCGTCGGTTCCCGCGGCCCTCGAGGCCGCGCTGGAAGTTTGCCGGGGGCGCCCTCTCATCAACTCGGTGACCGGCGAAGAGGAACGCCTGGAGACGATCCTGCCGCTCGTGAAGAAGTACGATGTGCCGGTGGTCGCCATCTCCAATGACGAGACCGGCATTTCCGAGGACCCCGATGTGCGCTTCGCCGTCGCCCGCAGGATCGTGGAGCGGGCCGCCGATTACGGGATCAAGCCTGAGGATATCGTCGTCGACCCGCTGGTTATGCCGATCGGTGCGATGGGATCGGCGGGCCAGCAGGTCTTCCGGCTGGTGCGCCGTCTGCGCGAGGAACTGAAGGTCAACACCACCTGCGGCGCCTCGAACATTTCCTTCGGATTGCCCAACCGGCACGGCGTCAACGCGGCCTTCCTGCCCATGGCCATCGCCTCGGGGATGACATCGGCCATCATGAACCCCTGCCGTCCCCAGGAGATGGACGCGGTGCGCGCGGCCAATGTCCTGATGGGTACCGACGCCAACTGCGCCGCCTGGATCCGACACACGCGCGGTGCGGCCGGGCTCGTCGAAGTCGGCGAGACGGCGGCGAACCAGTCACGCGAAAATGGCCGCCGGCGGGGCGGACGGGAGGCGCGCAGACGCGCTGGCTAGCGTGTTTTGAGCAAGGGTGGCCGCCACTCTTGCGGTTCGAGAACGCGTC
>SKQW01000304.1 GCA_007118805.1 Rhodobiaceae bacterium
GACTACTGCATCATGCCCCGTGGCTCTCGATCAATTCCCCGCCCCCGAACCGCCGGCGCCAGACGAGGGCAACCAGCGCGAAATCGACGCCCTGCGATCCTTGGCCGAATCCAGGCAGCAGCTCGCGATCCTGATCGAGGTCCTGGACGCCTACGAGCCGCAGACCATCCTGACCGCCAACGGCCTGCTCTACGAGGTGCTGGCGCAGCAGCGGGGCGAGCAGGAGTTGCCCGATGGCGGCGGCGCTCGGCCTTGGCAGCCGGTCATCATCGACCCGGCCGCCGGCACGGGCACAATCTACCCGGGCGTCATCAGCGACGGAGTCACCGACCACATGCCCGATGCTGGTTACGCGAGCGGCCCGCTGGACGCATCGCCACCACCGGTGTTCACGCTCGCGGACGGCACGCACCGGTTCTACGGCCGGATCGAGATCACGCCGCCGAACGCCGGGATGGCCCGATTATCTTCATTCCAGGACGCAATGGACGCAACCCGAAGCGACTCGTCCAGCAGGAGGGATTTCGCTACGAGCTGGACATCGCCAGGCCAGGAGCCAGAGATCACGGACTTCGCCGGACGAGATCCGGCTGAATTCGCCGCTTTGCCGGCCGCATAGGCGCGCGGGAAATGGCTGGCGATCGGCCCTGGCCCGGTTTAGAGCTTGGGACGGGAGCGCAAAGCCATGCCCGAATGGTTGCCCACACTCTTTGTGCTTGCCGCCTTCACGCCGGCGGTCGTGCTGATCACCCTGACGCCTGGCCCCGACATGACGCTGTTTCTCGCCAAGACGCTCGGACAGGGTCGGGCCGCCGGGCTTGCGGCCATGTTGGGGGCGGGAACCGGACTCGTCATCCACGCGCTGCTTGCCGCCTTCGGCCTGTCGGCGCTGCTGGCGGCCTCGGAAAGCGCGTTCTTGGCGGTCAAGATCGCCGGTGCGGTCTATCTGCTTTGGCTCGCGGTCGAGGCGATCCGGCGCGGCTCGGCCTTGGCCACTGAGGGGCGCGCGCTGCCGGCCCAGCCGCTCGGCGAGGTCTATCTGACGGGGCTCGGAATCAATCTCCTGAACCCCAAGATCGTGCTCTTCTTCGTGACGTTCCTGCCGCAATTCGTCAGCCCGGCCGATCCCCACGCGGCGGCCAAGCTCCTGTTTCTCGGGCTCTACTTCATCGCCGTGGCGATGCCGATCTGTATCGGGCTGATCCTGTGCGCCGACGGGGTGGCGCGCCACATGCGCCGCTCGCCGAGGGTTCTGCGGGCGTTCGACTATGCCTTCGCCGGGCTGATGGCGGCTTTCGCGGCGCGCCTCTTGGTCGCGCGTTAGTCGGGGGCGGGGTCGGCCTCGGGCGCCTTGCGGGCCGGCCAGATCCCGGCGGTGCGCCCGGCGATAAGCCAGTAGGCGGCGCCGGCGACAAGGCCGGCGGCGACGAAGACGATCAGCTCGTCCGTGGCGCCTTCCGGCAGATTGTTGCCGAACGCATAGTCGGTCGCGCCGACATAGCCGACGGCGGCGATCAGCCCGCTTGCCAGCAGATAGAAGAAACCGTTGCGGATGGCGAACAGCTCCGCCAACAGGACCATGATGACTGCGCCGGGAAAGGCGAGGACGACGATGAAGGCGGCGAGCGCGCCGCCGGCATAGACGGCATGGGAGAACAGGTGCCCCAGGGCAACGTCGCCAAAGCCCGTCGTCCAGCCGGCCACCGCCAGCACGATGGTTACGCCGGCCGCGAAGCAGCCCGCCAGATAGCCGACCGTGACCGTGATCAGCCGCCCGATGATCCGCATCAGCAGTCTCAACGCACCGCCTCGGTGGCGGCGCGGCGCTGGCGTGCCGGCACGCGCTCGCTCTCCGACTTGAGCTGCCCGCAGGCGGCCATGATGTCGCGGCCGCGCGGCGTGCGGACGGGGCTGGCATAGCCCGCCCGGTTGACCACCTCGGCGAAGCGCTCGATGGTGTCCCAATCGGAGCAGTCATAGGGGCTGCCCGGCCAGGGATTGAACGGGATAAGATTGATCTTGGCCGGAATGCCTCTGAGCAGGCGCACCAACTCCTTGGCGTCGGCGAGCGAGTCGTTGACCCCGTCGAGCATGACATATTCGAAGGTGATGCGCCGCGCGTTGGACAGGCCCGGATAGTTGCGACAGGCCTCCAACAATTCGTCGAGCGGATATTTGCGGTTCAGCGGGACGAGCTCGTTGCGCAGATCGTCGCGCACCGCGTGGAGCGAGATGGCCAGCATGACGCCGATCTCCGCGCCGGCGCGCGGGATCATCGGGACGACGCCGGCGGTCGACAGGGTGATGCGCCGCTTCGACAGCGACAGGCCTTCGCCGTCCGAGGCGATCAGCATGGCCGCCTTGACGTTGTCGAAATTGTAGAGCGGCTCGCCCATGCCCATCAGCACGACATTGGTGATGGCGCGCTCGGCGTCGGGCAGTGGTGCGTCGGTGGGCCGGCTCGCCCCCGGCCACTCGCCGAGACGGTCGCGCGCCACCAGGATCTGCGCCACGATCTCCCCGGCGGTCAGGTTGCGCACGAGCTTCTGGGTGCCGGTGTGACAGAACCGGCAGTTCAGCGTGCAGCCTACCTGGCTGGACACGCAGAGCGTGCCCCGGTCGTGTTCCGGGATATAGACTGTCTCGACCTCGACCGGCCCGCTGCCCTCGCGCGAGGCAAAGCGCAGAAGCCATTTCCGGGTGCCGTCGAGCGAGACCTGCTCGGTGACGAGCTCGGGTCGGGCGATGTCGAAACGCGCGGCAAGCTCGGCGCGCAGCGACTTGCCAATGTCGCTCATCCCGTCAAACCCGGTAGCGCCGGCGCGATACAGCCAGTTCCAGAGCTGCGCGCAGCGCATCCGGCGCTGGCGCTCGGGCACGCCGATCTCGCTCAGGGCTGCCGCCAGCCCGTCGCGGCCAAGGCCGATGAGCGACGGGCGCGCCGGCGCAGCCGGCGCAGCCATTACCGGCGCGGCGTTGCGGTTGTCCCGCGCGATATCCAGGCTGATCGACATGACACTCCTTGGGCAGGGCCGCCCGCGGTCCACGCTGCGCCCGGCCGGAACATAATGTCAATTTCGGCATCGTGCCAGTGTGGTGGATTTGACGTTCGTCACCATGCTTGCAGCAGGTGCCGCAGAATGGTTTCGGATTAGAATTGGACAATGGGGTGTGATCGCAGGCAAGCGTCGGGACCGAGGGAACCGGATCGCGCCTGGAGCGACTCTGGCATCTAATACACGGGCGGCGCTCAATCCGATGTCAAATTCGACATTCCACCGGACCGGCTTCCGATCAATTGCCTCACGCCTGATGCCCGAGGATGCCGCCCGGCAGCACTGGATCCCTGCCTGCGCGGGGATGAGCGGGTGAGGAGGCGCCGCGCCTTCTGTCGCGAAGCCTTGAGCTGAATTTGCCTGCCGATTCTGGATTCCCGCTTTCGCGGGAATGTAGCGGGAGGGGGGAAGCGTCCCAATTTCCGCTCATGCCCGGGGAGGCGTGCGCCCGGTTGCAGCGGTGCCGCAAAGGCAGTGGCTGCGACCCGGGCCTCTGCCCTTCGCTGGCATGCATGGTTGGGCAGGTCAGCCCTGGATCTCCGCCTGCGCTGGGATGAGCGGGGTGTGGGTGAGGCCGTGCCCCAGTCTCCGCTCATACCCGCGAAAGCGGGTATCCAGTAGGGCCGTGCCCCAAGGCAGCGCCAGCGAGAATGGGTGCGGCGGGAGCCACGCAACACCGGACAGGCGGTTCGGCAAGACCGCAAGCCGCTCAATTGGAATGAGCGACGAGCGGTTCTCTTATTGTCCGGACTTGGCTTCGATGAGCGGCACGAGCCGCTACGCGCACTCTTCCTCGATTCGCTCCAGCGCGGCGGTCACGCCGAGCAGCGAGTAGCGGTCCGTGGTGTCCGTCCCTCGCTGCGAGGTGCCCCGCACGATCATGTCGGTGCCGGCCTTCATGGCCTCGATCAGCCGCTCTTCCTCGGCCACATTGTCGATCCATGCCCCGTCGTCGCGGGTGACCAGCGCGAATGTGTCGTCGCCGATCTCCACGGACGCCTGGCTGCCTTCGCGATAGGGATAGCCCGTGGTCACGCTGACCTCGTGGCGCACCCCCTCATTCGGTCGCATGGTGACATAGAAGAAAACATCGCCGCGGCGAACGCCCTGCGGCTCCATCGATTGCGGCTGTGTCAACACGTAGCAGACGGGCCCGTTGTCGGTCTCGGCCTTCATCGCCGCCCAGTCGCGGAACTGATCGATCGGGGTGGTTGCATGTGCCATGGCCGGAACGAGAATGACGGCCGCCGCGGCGGCAACGAACAGTCGCATGTATCTCAGCATTTCCCCCACCGGGTTTCAGCTACATCCACAGGCATCACGGATACTCAAAAGGTCCCAAACGGGCTCTTAACACGGCGCGATTCGCGGCCCTTGACCGAACCCTTTCTGAAACCGCCAAGTTACGCCGATTCGCGGCGTCATTGTCGCAGAATCTCGGCAGGAATTGGGCGAGGGGCAACGCGAGAGCCTCGCCTTGTCGTCATGGACAAGGCCCCCTTTGGACGATGGCATGGCGAGCCGCGCGTTGCCCCGGCTTCACAGTTTCGCTATGCCCGGTCCGTAGCCCGCCAAGCGGGGGTAAAATGGGCCGGGCACTGACGGCGAGGCGAAGGGGAGACATGCCATGAAGGCCGTGCTGTGCGAGGAACTCGGTCCGCCCTCCAGCCTGGTCGTGCGGGATCTGCCCGATCCGGAGCCCCGCGCCGGCGAGGTGGTTGTCGAGATCGCCGCCGCGGCGCTCAATTTCTTCGATACGCTAATTATCGAGGGCAAGTATCAGTACAGGCCCGAGCCGCCCTTCTCGCCCGGCGCGGAGTTCGCCGGGCGCGTTGCCGCGCTCGGCGCCGGGGTGACGGGCTTTGCCGTCGGCGAGCGCGTAGTCGGCTATAGCGGCTGGGGCGCCTGCCGGGAGAAAATCGCCGTGCCCGCCACCAATCTCGTCCACGTGCCGGAAGACGTGACATTCGAGACCGCGGCCGGCCTTACCGTCACCTACGGAACGACGATCCACGGGCTTGTCGATCGCGCGCAGCTCAAGGCCGGGGAGACCGTGCTGGTGCTGGGCGCGGCCGGCGGGGTGGGGATCGCGGCGGTGGAGATCGCCAAGGCGCTCGGCGCGCGGGTCATCGCGGCCGCCTCGTCGCCCGAAAAGCTCACCTTCTGCGCCGCGCGCGGGGCCGATGAGGGGATCGACTACAAGGCCGAGGACCTGCGGGCACGCCTGCGCGAGTTGTGCCCCGACGGGGTCGACGTCGTCTATGATCCGGTCGGCGGGCCCTATGCCGAGCCGGCGCTGCGCGCGCTCGGCTGGCGCGGGCGCTATCTGGTGATCGGCTTCACCGCCGGCGAGATCCCCCGGATTCCGCTCAATCTCGTGCTGCTCAAGGGGTGCGACGTGCGCGGGGTGTTCTGGGGGCGCTTCATCGAGCTGGAGCCTGACCGCCACGCCGAGCACATGAAGCGGCTGCTCGGCTGGGTGGCCGAGGGCAAGATCTCCGTGCCGATCCAGGCCCGCTATCGGCTCGATGAGACCCCCGAGGCGCTGGTCGAAATCGCTGAGCGCCGCGTGCAGGGCAAGATCGTGGTGGGGACCGACTGACCCGCCTTGCGGGAACCCTTGCCCGGGTCGCGCGTTGCTCCCTGATGCAGGAGGTGCGGCAGTCTGCCGCATGAGCCCGGGAGCGAACCATGAAACGAGCCCTTCCCTTGGCTGGAGCGATTGTGGGTGCATCGCTTCTCGTAACCGGCTGCGGCTATCATCCCACTGATCGGGCGCTCAGCGGCGGGCTGCTCGGTGCTGGCGCCGGCGCGGCAGTCGGTGCCGCGGCTGGCGATGCGGGTGCGGGCGCCCTGATCGGCGGCGCCGCCGGTGCCGTGACCGGCGCGGTCACCCGCCCCGATCAGATCTATCTCGGCCGGCCGATCTGGCGGCCCTGAACCCCGATCCCTGACGCCTGCCGGCCGTCGCCGCTCTCCCTGTGCGGCGGCGGCCGGCCTCTGCTTGCCGACGCGGATGCGAGAGGGGCAATCTGCTCCTACATGTAGGGTCGACGGGTTGGCCCATGGCAGGAGGCGTCGCGCGCGATGAAATGGTCCCTGAAACTCGGCACCATCGCTGGAACACAGGTCCGCGTTCACATAACCTTCTGGCTGCTGCTGATCTGGATCGGCTTCATGCACTATCTGATCGGCGGCCTCGACGCGGCCTGGGTCGGCGTATTGTTCATCCTCGCGGTGTTCGCCTGCGTGGTGGCCCATGAGTTCGGCCACGCCTTGGCCGCGCGCCGTTACGGCATCCGCACGCCGGACATCACCCTGCTGCCGATCGGCGGCCTCGCCCGGCTCGAGCGCATGCCCGACGAGCCGCGCCAGGAACTGGTCATCGCGGTGGCCGGCCCGCTGGTCAATGTGGTGATCGCGCTGCTCTTATTCATCTATCTGGCCGGCAACGTCTCCTACGAGCATCTACTGATGATTGAGGACCCGCGGGCCAATTTCCTGTCGCGTCTGGCCGCGGTGAACATCTTCCTCGTGGTCTTCAACATGATCCCGGCCTTCCCGATGGATGGCGGCCGTGTCCTGCGAGCGCTGCTCGCCTTCCGCATGCCATGGGCCAAGGCCACCCAGATCGCCGCCTCGATCGGCCAGGGCTTTGCCTTCGCGCTCGGCTTCATCGGCCTGTTCCTCAACCCGATCCTCATCTTCATCGCCATCTTCGTCTACCTCGCCGCCGCCGCCGAGGCGCAGAACGCGCAGATCCGCGATGTCTCCTCGAGCGTGCTGACGGGCGATGTGATGGTCACCGATTTCGGGACCCTACGCGAAAGCTCGTCGGTCGACGAGGCGATCGAACTCTTACTTGCAACGACCCAGCGCGAGTTCCCGGTGGTGGATTCGGGCGGGCACATGATGGGGCTGCTGACGCGCGATGACATCATCCGCGCGCTCAAGGAAGACGGCCCGCAGACCCGGGTGGGCAACGTCATGCGCACCGATATTCCCACCATTCACCACCGCAAGTGCCTGGAGGATGCGTTCCGGCTCATGCAGGACGGCTCGGTGCCGGCGGTCGCCGTGCTCGACAGCGCCGATCACCTGGTCGGCCTTGTCACCCATGAGACGATCGGCGAGATGATGATGGTGCGCTCGGCGGTGCCCGAAGGGTTCAGCTTCGGCCGCCTGCGCAAGCGCAACATCCGGCCGGCGGCCTGAGGCGCGGCGATCTTGCTCATCAAACGGGGGAGAGCGGCAGGGCGCGGTTCATCAGGAAGGCGACGGCGACGAGGGCGACAATGACGATCACGACGATCCGAACGAAACGTGGATTGCGCATCTCATCTGCCCTCGTGGTGTCGGTCGGCCGGCGCCTCAAGGCGTGAAATTCTAGGAGCACGGCATGCCAAGGTCCATCCTTTCAGCCTATCTCCGTAACCGGCGGGCGTTCGCGGCGCGGCCTCGTTCGCGGGGTCTCGGGGCCGGCATGGCCCTCGGGCTCGCCATTGCGCTGGCGTCGGGCGGCGCCGAATCGCAGGGGGCGGCCGAGCTTCATCGCGATCATCCGCTGGTCGGCGTCATCTGGTCGACGGGGGATCGTGAAGCGGTCGGCCGCGCCGAGGCGCTCGACCGGCTGGCAGGCGCCGATCTCGTCATCCTCGGGGAGACCCACGACAATCCCGACCACCACCGGCTGCAGGCCGAGTTCATTGAGGAACTGGTCGAGCGCGGCCGCCGGCCCTCGGTGGTCTTCGAGATGATTCCCGAAGACATGCAGCCCGACATCGACGGCTATCTGGCCGCCGAGCCCGAAGACGGCGCGGGGCTGGGGCCGGCCGTTACCTGGGAGGCGCGCGGCTGGCCGGACTGGTCGATCTATCAGCCGATCGCCGATGTCGCGATCGAGAATGGGCTTGCCATTATCGCGGGCGGGCTTTCCGACACCGTCCAGCGCAGCCTGATGCAGGACGGCGTCGAGGGCCTCGATGCGGGGGAGCGGGACCGGCTGGGGCTCGACCACGCGCTGGCGCCGGCGGCCGCCGACTCCCTCGATGAGGTGCTCTACGATGCCCATTGCGAGCTCATTCCGCGCGAGTCGCTGCCCGCCATGCGCCAGTTCCAGCGGGCGCGCGACGGGGCCATGGCGAGCGCCATCGAAGGGGCCGCCGAAGCTGGCACCGTGATGCTGATCGCCGGCGCCGGCCATGCCCGGCGGGACTGGGGCGTGCCGGCGCAGCTCGCCGCGCGCGGGGCCGGGCTCGATATTGCCTCGCTGGCCTTCGTCGAGGTGAGCGGCGAGGAGACCGACCCCGGCGCCTATCTGCCGGCGCCGGCCGGCGACAGCCCGGTGTTCGACAGTCTCGTCTTCACCGCGCGCGCCGAACGCGAGGACCCCTGCGCCGCGCTCGAGGAGCGGTTCGGCGACCGGGCCGGGGAGTGAGCGGGCGGGCCGTAACGGACGCGGCGATGGAACCTGCCGGGGGGAGATCGACGTTTCAGTCAGATTGTGCATGAAGGTGGAGGGAGCCATGCAGCGTCCAACAATCCGTGTCGCTCTGGGGCCGCTTGCTGCGGCTGTCGCCGTATCGGTGGCGGCGGCCAGCTTGGCGCCGGCGACGCAGGCGGAGGAAAGCAGCTTTGATATCGAGACCGTGGCCGAGGGCTTCAACCAGCCCTGGGGCATGGCGTTCCTGCCCGGTGACGGGCGGCTGCTGGTGACCGAACGGCCCGGCGCGCTCAAGCTGGTCGATCCGGAGTCCGGCGCCGTCGCGGAAATTTCCGGGGCGCCCGAGGTCGATGCCCGGGGCCAGGGCGGACTGCTCGACGTTGAGGCGCATCCGAACTTTGCGAGCGAGCCGTGGGTCTATCTCACCTGGGCCGGCAATGACGATCAGGGCCGCACGGCGACCTATATCGGGCGCGGCCGGCTCGATGCCGAGGCGCAACGGCTCGACGATCTCGACGTGCTCCATGTCGCCGGGCCGCATGTCGACAGCACCGGCCATTACGGCTCGCGCATCGTGTTCGGCGCCGACAACCGGTTCTACGTCACGGTGGGCGACCGGCAGTTCAAGAATTTCGGCCCCGAGCATTATTCTCAGGACACCACCAACTATATCGGCACGACGCTGCGCTTTGAGGCCGATGGTAGCATCCCGGCCGACAACCCGTTCGTCGACGACCCGGATGTGCAGGATGCCATCTACTCCTACGGCCATCGCAATTCGCAGGGCATGGCCATTCATCCGCAGACCGGCGAGCTCTGGCAGAACGAGCACGGCGAATGGAACGGCGATGAGATCAATGTGATCCAGGCCGGCGGCAATTATGGCTGGCCGATCGCCACCCATGGCGTCGACTACCGCACCCGCGAGCGCTTCGCCGACCTGCCGCAGGACAACCCCGACACGGTCAACCCGGTCTATTACTGGGACGTCGACGATCCCGAGGGCTTTCCGCCGTCGGGCTTTGCCTTTTATGACGGCGACGCCTTCCCGGAATGGCAGGGGAATGCTCTGATGGGCAATCTGCGCCACCAGTATCTCGGGCGTTTCACGGTCGACGGGCACGATGTCGAGATGGCCGAGCGCCTGCTGGACGGGCAGGGCTGGCGCATCCGCGACGTCGCCGTCGGCCCCGACGATGGCTATGTCTATGTGCTGATCGACGATTCCGGCGTCCCGCTGATCCGCCTTCGGCCCAGCGACGACTGACGCGGGGCGCCCGCTAGTGGAATAAATCTGACATTTGATAACCGGTCCGCGGCGCGCGCTCGATCAAAGGTCAAATTCGAAATTCCACTAGAAAACAACATCTTGCTAGTGGTTTTTTTGATTTCGACATTTGCCCTAGCGGGTGCGGCAAGGGGATGCAAATGTCAGAATCGAACCACTAGGCCAGGCCGGGGAGGCACGCTGACGGCGTGCCGGCCGCGCACGGGATCATTCAGCCGATACCGGAAACGTGTTCGCGCAGGACGGCGAGGGGTGAAACCATGCCGGGGATCGCCGCGTTGGCCTTCAAGGTCAAGCGGTAAGGAGTATCGGCCATGGATCGTGTGATCAGCGTAATGCGCGACCTTGTCGCGCTGGTGATTGTCCTCGGGATCGCCGTTGGGCTGGTGGGCGTCGGGGCGTATGTTGGATCGGGCCTCGCCTTTCAAGAGACCGAAGCCGTGGCCGTGATGCCAACGAGCCGGTGACGCGCGCCGGGCCGCCGGGCCGGCAACGGCCAGCCGCCGGGCTCAGCCGGACATGATCGATATGAAGAAGATGACCCCGACGGCGCCGATGCCGAGGATCACGCTCCACACTTTGTCCCTGCCCCGGACCCCAGCCTCACAGGCCAGCTGGCCGAAATATCGAAGATGCATTGCCCAGCCCTTGTTTGCAGGGGCGGTTGCCTCGCGCGCCTGCCCAACGACATTAACGCATCCCTAATACGCCATTTCCCAGGGAGTGGGGAAGCCAAAATCCGTCACCGTCCGTCGCCGTTTGGATAGCTTGCAACTACGCGCCGGCGCCGAGACGGCGCGGCGCATCGGCGCCCATCAACCAGGCCTCCACCGCCGCGGCGCCATCGGCCGTCAGATGGAGCCCAAGCTTGGTGCGCCGCCACAGCACGTCCTGCGCGGTGCCGGCCCACTCATGGCGGACGAGATAGTCGAGTTCAGCTTCGTGCAGGCCGGGCGCCACCTCTTGGCCGAGCCCGTCAAGCGACCGGGCCGCGCCGACGAGCTGATCGGTCAGGGTGCCGTAGGTGCGGGCAAAGCGCTGGGCCAGTGCCTCCGGCATCCAGGGATGGCGCGCCCCGAGCTGCTTAGTGAAGGCGTCCAGGGTGCCGATGCCGGGGTCGAAATCGCCGCCGGGCAGGACCGCCTGCTTGGTCCAGCCAGGCCCGGGGCGGCCCAGCCGGGGCAGGAGCTGCGCCAGGGCGTGCTCGGCAAGCTTGCGATAGGTGGTCAGCTTGCCGCCATAGACCGACAGGATGGGCGCGCCTTCCTGCGGCGCCGACAGGTCGAAGACGTAATCGCGGGTGACGGTTGAGGCGTCCTTCTCCCCGTCATCGTGCAGCGGCCGCACGCCGGCATAGCTCCACACCACGTCGGCGCGGGAGACGGGGGCGGCGAAGTAATCGTTGACCGCCGCCAGCAGGTAGGCGATCTCGTCCTCCTCGATGGCGACATCGGCGGGGTCGCCGTGATGAATGACGTCGGTCGTGCCGATCAGGGTGAAGTCGCCCTCATAGGGAATGGCGAAGACGATGCGCCCGTCGCCGTGCTGAAAGATGAAGGCATCGCGGCCCGGCAGCCGGCGGTCGACCACGATGTGGCTACCCTTGACCAGCCGAAGCCGGTGCGTGCGCCTTGACGGACCGTGCTCTGCCGTCGCGCCCAGCACCGAGTCCACCCACGGGCCGGCGGCGTTGACGAGGGCGCGGGCGCGCACCGCGGTGTCGCCGCCCGCCTGCCGGAAGCGTATATGCCAGGCGCCGTCCCGGCGGGCGGCGTCGAGGAACGGTGTGCGGGTGAGGATCGTGGCGCCGCGGTTGCGGGCATCCAGAGCGTTGAGCACGACGAGCCTGGCATCGTCGACCCAGCAATCGGCATAGTGGAAGCCGCGGGCAAAGGCCGGCTTCAGTGTTTTGCCGGCCGGGTGTTGCGTGAAGTCGACGCTGCCCGATCCGGGCAGGCGCCGCCGCCGGGCGAGGTGGTCATAGAGGAACAGGCCGGTGCGCAGCAGCCAGCGCGACCGCAGCCCGGCATGGTGCGGCAGCAGGAAAGTGAGCGGCTGGATGATGTGGGGCGCCGAGCGCAGCAGCACCTCGCGCTCCATGAGCGCCTCGCGCACCAGCCTGAATTCGTAATGTTCCAGATAGCGCAGCCCACCATGGATCAGCTTGGTGCTTGCCGAGGAAGTGGCCTGGGCGAGGTCGCCCTGTTCCAGGAGCAGGACGCTCAGGCCCCGCCCAGCGGCGTCGCGGGCAATTCCCACCCCATTGATGCCGCCGCCGATGACGACAAGATCATAGCTTTTGCAAAACGCGGCCATTCGATGCCCTAACCCGCCTGAAGAACGGCCCCCGACTCAGCCCCGACGCGCGCGCCAGGCCGGTGCGCCGACCGGACATGCTGCGGCGTCCCTGTCGTGCCGTCTCCACGGCGCCGGCAATCGGCCCGCAACAGGATCGGCCGCCCCGTCGGCGATTGGGAACCTTCATCAAATATACGCCCAATGGTTTGGTAGTTACAACATTAATTGGGAATTTTTTTGGCAGTTGCCAAATATCAGTTGGTTTGCCCCGCGGTTTCGGTATCATGCCGCCGCGTCGGCACGACCAGCGGGTGCGCCGGCCGGGCGATTGAGGAGCGAGTTGGCGAGATGAGCGGTGGGCGGACCGGAGCGCTTTCGAAGAGTGACGATGCCGGCGGCCGCATGCTTGCCCTTGAGGCGTTCTCGCGCGCGGCGCGCGCCGCGGTGCAGGTCGTGCTGACCGACATCGACGATACGCTGACATCGGGCCGGCGCCTGCCGGCCGTGGCCTATACGGCGCTGGAACGCCTGCGGGTGGCCGGCAAGATCGTCATCCCGGTGACCGGACGCCCGGCCGGATGGTGCGATCTGATCGCCCGCCTGTGGCCGGTCGATGCCGTGGTCGGCGAGAACGGCGCCTTCTATTTCCGCTGCGATGGCGAGGGTCGGATGCATCGTGCCTATTTCGCCGACCCCGCCGCGCGGACCGAGCGCCAGCGCCGGCTGGACCGGCTCCGTCACGACATCCTCGCGGCAGTGCCCAGGGCGCGGGTCGCCGCCGACCAAGCCTATCGGGAATTCGACCTGGCGATCGACTTCGCCGAGGAGATCCCGCCGCTTTCCGACGTCGAGATCGACCGGATCGTTCAGTGCTTCACCGAGGCGGGCGCCGTCGCCAAGGTGTCCTCGATCCATGTCAACGGGTGGTTTGGCGACTATGACAAGCTGACCATGACCAGGCGGCTCCTGGACGAGGTCTTCGGCATCGACATCGACCAGGACAATGGGCGCATCGTCTTTATCGGGGATTCGCCGAACGACGCGCCGATGTTCGGCTTCTTCGAGAACTCCGTCGCGGTTGCCAATTTCCGGGCCTTCGCCGACCGGGTTGCCGACAAGCCGCGCTGGATGACCAAGGGCGCGGGCGGGGAGGGGTTTTCCGAGCTCGCCGACGCCCTCCTGGACGCGGCGGGCTGACCTCATGGCGCGCCTGCGCAAGGCGGAACGGCGCGAGCGCATCCTGGCCGAACTGCGCCTGACACCCCATGTGCGCATCTCCGAGCTTGCCGACCGGTTCGGGGTGACCAGCGAGACGGTGCGGCGCGACGTCGATGCGCTGAGCGTCGAGGGCCTGGTGAACCGCGCCTATGGGGGCGCTTCGGCCTCGCCCATGGGCACCCAGCCGCCATTCGGCGAGCGCAACCGGGCACGCATCGGCGAGCGCGCGCGCATCGGCCGCCTTGCGGCCACCCTGGTGCAGCCCGGCGAGGTGCTGATGATCGACGCCGGCTCGACCACCACCCAGCTTGCCCATGCGCTGAGCGTGAACGGCAGCGGCCTGACCGTGCTGACCAACAGCCTGCCGGTAGCCACCGGGCTCGGCCAGCACGGCTCGGCCGATGTCATCTTATGCCCCGGCGACTACGTGGCGAACGAGGCGGCGGTCTATGGCAGCGAGACCGAGACCTTCCTCCGCCGCTTCAATGCCAATCGCGCCTTCATCGGGGCCGGCGGCATAACCCCGGATGGCGTCATGGACGTCAATCGGGCCGCCAGCGCCGTCAAGCGGACCATGCTGGGGCAGGCCGAGAAGGTCTATGTGCTCGCCGATCATTCGAAGTTCAACCAGCGCCTGCTGTCGCTGGTCGTTGCGCTTCCTGCCATCGACGCCCTGATCGTCGATGAGGCTCCCGCGGGCGAGCTGGCACGGGCGCTCGACGAGGCGGGCGTCGCGATCCACGTGGCGGTTGACTGAGCGGTTCCGTGCCCGACTGAGCCGTCCCGCTCCCGGCCAGGCCCGGTCTCGGGTCGGTCATCAAAGGCGGCAATCCGTCCCACAAATTCGATTTGACAACCCATTCGCGATATAGACTCTATACAACCATAACGTGTTTTTTGGAGATCCAGAACGCGACTCCGGGGCGATATGGGGGTCGGTTGAAGCGATTGAACTTGCGTCCAGGCGTGACCGACCCGGTCGTCGCGGGATGCAGGAAGCGGGGCTGTAGCCTCGCGTCACCGGCAGGGACGGGTCTCTAGCCCCCTCGTCCCTGCCGGTTCGGATACGCAATGCTCTCCAATGCTCGCGACGGGCCCGTTCAGGAACCGGGACGCGGGGGACGCAACGCTCTTAAGGGACGGGATGCGCTAGAGGACGGGACGCTCAAAGGAGGGGATGCCATGGGCAAGGCCCAGGACATGCAGCAAGCGGGACTATTTGAACAGGTCAAGGGCTGGTTCGGGCCGGCGCGATCGAGCAACGGGACGTCGGCTTCCTCCGGTGAAGCGAGCCGATACGAGCTGCTGCTCGATACCGTCCGGAACACGGCCATCGAGGCACAGAAGGCGCAATTACAGCATGCCGCGCTGTTGCGCGATCAGATGGAAACCCTGGTCAATTCCGTCGCCGAGGTCGATCCACTGGCGCGCGAGGCCAACAAGAACGGCGTCGCCCGATGGCACGAGATCCGGCGGCTCTCCAAGGAGCTGCGGACGCTGAGCGACAAGTTCAACCGCACCCTCCAGGAAAACGAGCGGAAGGCGGCGACGATCCGCGACCAGGAGGCGGCGCTGTCGAGCCTTGGCTCGGAGAATGGTGAGCTCAAGCGGCGCATCGCCGATCAGGAGGCGCATCTGCACAAGGCCAATGAGGCAATCAATGACAAGGTCGCCCGGCTAACGCGCCTCGAACGCCGGCTCATGGACTTGACGAACCGGCATAAATCCCTGGAGGCCAAGGCAACTGACCTCGAGACCCGCGCCCACGAATCCAATGCGGTGCGAATCCAGCGGGAATCCGACATTTCGCAGCTTTACGCCGACATCGCCGATCTCAAGGCGCGCTACGACGAACTCAACGACACGCACGCAGCAGAAGTCGCCGAGCACGAGAAGACGCGCAACGCCCTGGACGCCGCGTTGCGCGAGAAGGACTCGGCCAGTCAGCATCTGACCGTTCTGCGCAGCGAAAGCGAGCGCGACCGCAGCGAACAGGAAGCCAAGCTTGGCGATCTGAAGGCGGAAAACTACCAGCTCGATCTGCGGCTGAGCGCGCTGGATTCGCGGAATCAGCACCTTACCGGCGTGGTCGCGCGCCAGAAGGACGAGCTGCGCAAGTGCCACGATCACATTCGCAACCTGGAGCGCGCCAATCGCGACCTGCTGTCCAATTGGGAGCAGCGTACCGAAGCCGCGAGCCAGGACGATCGGCAGGCCGTTTCAGGCGACGCGACGGACGAAGAGGGGGACGATGCGTCGGTCGCCCCGACCCATGGCGACGAGGCCGGGACGGGTCCGGGGGATGACGGCGACTCCGCAGCGCGGCCGCAGGGCAAGGTCCTGTCGCTCAAGACCGGCCAGCAGGATTGGCCCGAAACCGCCGAACGGGCCTCATCATCGGGTGGCTGAGGGGCCTGATCGGGCGGGCGTCCCAGAGAGGAGCGAGCTCGGGCGCGCCCCAGCGCCGTGCGCCGATGGCAACGAACGGGCTCAGTCCCGCCGGAAGATCACCCCGGCAAACCAGCCGGCGAACAGGGCGACGGCAACGGCGCCGAGGCCGTAAAGGAAGGGCCGGCGCTCGGCAAGATTGAAGACACGAGCCTCGAAGCCCGATTTGGCGACCCAGAAGCTCTCTCGCTCGGTGGCGACCAGCGTGCCGTCGCTAAAGACCAGAATGCGCGCGCTGTAGCTGCCCGTGGTGATGTGCGCGGGCAGGGGAATCCGGGTGGAGAACAGGGCCGGTGTCATCATCGAGACCGCCCCGCCATCCTCCATGTAGAGATGTCGGTTCTTCTTGCTGCGGATCAACGCCTCGCGAAACGCGATCCGCTGGGCTTCGGCTGTGTCCGGCTCGGCGGGCTGGAGGCGCAAGTCACCAAGCCCGATCTGATGGCGCTCGAGCGTCTCGGCAGGCGCGATCTCGTGAACCGGCCTGTTGGACAAGGTGGCGTAGAATGAGGGCACGTCCTCGAAGGCAACCGATTCCCGATTGACCCAGATACCGGCCACCCGGTCGCGCCGCCGGGTCACCATGTCGAGCGCCGGGCCGCGCACGACCACGACCACGTCATAGGAGTCCGCCAACCCCTCCGGCGTCGTCTCGTCGGGCTCGACAAGGCCGAAAAGCAGCAGTTCCGTGCCGACGAAATTGGAGCGGATCTCGACCCGGGTGTCCGACAGGCGCGCCACCACGGTCTCTGCCGTCGCCGGCTGGGCAAAGGCGACCGTTCCCGTCAGCAGCGCCACCGCGGCGAGCCGCGCCAGGTGATCGCGTAGGGCGCTCATCGCAGAATCTCCGTCTCGACGATGTAGAGCTCGTCCGGCGTCGAGACGAGATCGAAGAGAAGCCGGGCGCACACCGCCAGGACAAGCAGCGCCAGCAAGCCGCGAAGCTGTTCCCCGCGCAGCCGCTGGCCGGCGAAGGCGCCGAACTGCGCGCCGATCACCCCACCCACCATCAGCAGCATCGCCAGCACCACGTCGACGGTGTAGTTGGTGGTGGCGTGCAGGATGGTGGTGAAGGCGGTCACGAAGACGATTTGGAACAGGCTGGTGCCGATCACGACATTGGTCGGCACCCGCAGCAGATAGATCATCGCCGGAACCATGATGAAGCCGCCGCCGACGCCCATGATCGCGGCGAGCAGGCCGACCAGGGCGCCGATCCCGAGCACCGGGATGGCGCTGACATAAAGCCGCGAGCGCTTGAAGCGCATCTTGAGCGGCAGGCCGTGAATCCAGGTGTGCTGGCCGGGCCGGCGAGCCGGCACCGGGCGCCCGCGTCGGCGCAACTGGATGGCGCGCAAGCTCTCGATCAGCATCAGCCCGCCGATGGCGCCAAGGAAGGTGACGTAGAGCAGCGAGATCAGCACATCGAGATGGCCGATATCGCGCATGATGCGGAATATGACGACGCCGCACACCGAGCCGACGAGGCCGCCGGTCAACAAGACGAGCCCGAGCGGCACATCCACCGAGCGGCGGCGCCAATGGGCCAGCGCGCCGGAGGCCGAGGAGGCGACGATCTGATTGGCCTCGGTCGCCACCGCGACCGCCGGGGGGATGCCGTAGAAGATGAGCAGCGGCGTCATCAGGAAGCCGCCGCCGACGCCGAACATGCCCGACAGGAAGCCCACCGCCCCGCCCATGCCGAGAATCACGAACATGTTCACGGCAAGCTCGGCAACGGGCAGGTAGATCTGCATGTGGCGGCCTGGAAGGGCTGTCCCGGGCGGACTGGGCGCCCGGAAGCGGCACGGTTAGCCTTCCTAACCTAGCGCACTCCCTGAGGGAACCAAAGGGTCAAGAACCTCGATTTGCCGGCGTTCAGCCGGCCTCGTCCTGCAGCCGACGCAGCAGCTCGGGCGTTGCCTCACCGGTTTCCGCAAGGCCCGCGTCCCGCTGGTAGTTCCGGACCGCGTGCCGCGTCATCTCGCCCATCTGCCCGTCGATTGGGCCGGGCGAATAGCCCAGCCGGTCGAGCAGTTGCTGGGTTTGACGGACCAGATCCTCCGGCGCGTAGGCGTGTTCCGCGTCACCCTGATCCTCTGCCGGCTCCGGATCGGCCCAGCCATGGGCGGGCGCCGGCACCCGGTTGGCCGCTTCGACTATCGGCTCGGGCCGCCAGCTTTGCGCGGCAAGCTTGGCCGATGACAGGGCTTCGGGGTCGAGGCGCCGGGCGATTTCCTCCTGCTGGGCCGCCGCCTCGGAATCGCCCTGCGCAGCGGCCTTGGCAAACCACCGGTAGGCGTCCTCGAGGCTCTGCTCCACCCCCAATCCGCGGGTGTGCAGAATGGCCAGGTTGTACTGGCTGTCGGTCAGGCCGAAATCGGCGGATTGGCGGAACCACAGCGCCGCCTGCTCGTAGTCGGGCTCGCCGCCAGCCCCGTCCGCGTAAAGCACGGCGAGATTGTGCATGGCGTTACGGTTGCCTTGCTCGGCGGCGCGCTGGTACCAGCTCCGCGCCATGTCGATGTCGCGCGGCACGCCATTGCCCTTCTCATACATGCTGCCCAGCCTGTACTGCGCCGGCGCCAATCCCTGAGCGGCGGCCAGCCGATACCAGTAGGCCGCTTTGACGAGATCCTGGCCGACGCCCTGTCCGTCGGTGTAGCGGGTGGCCACCTCGAACTGCGCGGCGGCGTCTCCCGCCGCCGCGGCTTCGCGCAAGCGAAGCGAGCCGACTTCTTCCGCCGGCAGCTCGATGTCCTGCGCCGGAACCGCCCGGGCGGTCGTCTCGCCGACGCTGACCGCGTCCGCGCCGTCCTCCACTTGCCTGTGCGCCTCGGAAGCCGGCGCCGCCGCCTCGGGAAGCTGCAACTGGGTCGGATCGGTGGTCGAGCCGGTGATCACCGGTGTGCCACGCGCAGTGTCGACCGTCACGTTTCGCGGCTCCTGCCGCGGGCTGGCCGGCGCGGCCTCCTCGTCGGCCTCCGCCTGCGCCGGGGCTTGCGAAACCGCCTCGGTATCGTCACCAGCGTCTTCGATGATCGCCACCGCCTGCTCGCCGGGACTCGGCGCTTCGCTGACGACAGTGGCGGTCACCCACCCGGCAAGCCGTACGACGACCACGATCGCGATGATGCCCGCCGCCGCGATCAGCAAGGGCCGACGATACGTCTTGAGCCGGCCCAGCAGCCGGCCGCCAGTCCCCGAAGCGTGTTCGCCGGAGCCGGTGGCGGACGCCGATTCCTCGGAAGCCGCCTGGGCGGCGCGCCGGGCGGCGGCAATGAAGTCTTCGCGGGTCGCCGACGGCGCAGGCGCGGCAGGGCCGTCCTGTTCATCGGCGGCAACGCTAGGAGCGCCGGCCGGCCGGCCGCTTCCCGGCACCAGCGGGGTGTGGTCGTCGCCATCCTCCGACAAGCCTTTGGTAACCGCTTCGATTCGCCCGATCAGGTCGTCGGACTTGAACGATGTTTCCTCGGCCTCGACCTCCGCCTCATCTTCCGCGGCAGCGGGTGCGGGCTGCGGATCAACCGCCCGATCAGAGTTCACGGCAAGCGCCTCGAACTCAGAGTCCAGCTCGTCGAGCCGGCGCGCGATGCGGTCGAGCGTGTCCTGCACCCCGTCGATGGATGAGGCATTGCTCTGCGTCGCCTGATCTAGGCTGGCCTTGAGCTCCGCCAGTTCGCCGTTCAGCGAGGCCAGTCCCACGGCCGCCGGTTGGGCGCTTTCGAGCTGGCGGGCAAGCAGGCCGATCTGCTGTTCGAGATTGGCCAGTTCCCCCGGCAGGTCGCTCTCCGTCTCGGCCTGTTCGACCAGCCGGTTGAGCTGGCGCTCGATCTCTGCCAGCTCGGGCGGCGTCCGCTGTACAAGTGGGTCGCCCATGCCATCGGCGATTGCTTCGAATTGCCGCTCAAGGTCGACGATCCATTGCGGCTTGACATCGAAGCGCGCCGCCAGATGGCCGATCTCCTGCTTGATCTCGGCCAGCTCGGCGAGCGACGATGCATCGGACGCGCGATCCGACGCGTCGGCGACGGCGCCCAGTTGGCGATGCAGGTCCTCAAGCCAGGCCGGTGGCGTGTCGAGCTTGTCGGCCAGCTGCGCGATGCGCTGCTCGATCGCGGCAAGCCGGGACCCGCTTGAGTCGGTCTGGTCCCCGATCCCATCAACCAGGGCGTTCAACTGGCGCTCGAGATCGTCCACCCGATCGGGAGAGGCGGTCTCGATGCGCGCGGCGAGGCTGCGGAACTCCTCGATCAGCGTGGACTGACCCTCGCGTTGCGTGTTCTCGAGGCTGTCGGCCAGCGTGCGGATGTCGTCGCGGATGGCACGCAGCTCGCCGTGCTCGGCGTCGCCGAGGCCGGCCGAGGCCCCATCCGGGGCGGGGCGCGTCTTGATCTGGTCGGACAGCTCCGCCAGCCTGGCATGCACCGCATCGAAGCCGGAACGGGTGGCGCGATCGATCTCCTGGGCGATCTCGCGCATTTCAGCGCGGATCGAGTCGACCTCGGAGCGGGTGGCCGTGTCCAGCCTGCGGGCCGTGTCGTCCAGGCGCGAGGCCAGTTCCTCCGCAAGCCTCGGCGGCAGCTCCTCCAGCCGGCGGACCATGGCGGTGAGCTGGCGGGTGAGTTCGGGCGCCGGCGTGGCCGGGTTTTCCTCCAGGCGCTCGGCAATCGCCCGCAGCCGTCCCTCGAGCATGTCGATGGCCGATCCGGCGGAGGTATCGTCAATGCGGCGCTCAAGGCGTTCGGCCATCTTTTCGATGCGGTGGTCGATCCGGTCGGAATGCCCGGACAGCCTTTCGTCGAAGCCGAATTCCAGGGCGCGCTGGCGATTGGCGATCTCGGCAAGCGACTCCTTCACCTCGGCGGCCATCGACGATGACGGCGCCGGATCGGAGGTCCGGATGTCCGGTGCGGCGGCGCCGGCGTCCTGCACCACGCGCCTCAGGCTCGTCGACTGCATCTCGGCGTCGCGCAGGCGATCGGCTTCGACCATGGAATCCAGCCTGCCTCTAAGGGGGTGGGCACGATCCGCAGAGGGCCGGCTGTCGGCGACGGGTCCATTCTGATCGGATGGCGCGCAACCGTGACGACGAGCGAATTCGTCGAGCCGGGCGCGGATCTCGGCGATCGTCTGTTCGGTCGACCGCCGCGCGGGCTTGGGCGTTTCGGGCTCGGTGAGCGCTTGCGGGGCCGTGTCATTGGCCGCCGCCTCGAGCCATTCGCGCACCGACATGCCGGCCCGACGTGCCGCGCGGCGAGCCGCGGTCAGCGCGTCGTGATCGTCCAGTTCCGTGTAGCCGCTATCTGCCATGTGCTTGGCCCGCTGCTCGACCGCTCCTTACAGATGCGGTTCGGGCCGCGGCCCGACCGCACCAATCCTCAAGCGGCAAAATTCATGATCCGGTAACCATGGCAAAGCTTGCGCAAATCAAGGTAAACGGGCGGTTAACGCAGCTAACTTCCCCAGCGGAATGTGCCATCCGGCGCCCGGCTGCCGGTCCGCGTTCGAACAGATGTGAGATTTGGGTTTCTGTGATTCCAACATCCGCCATCGTGGGTGCGGCAATGGGAGGCAGGTGCCGGAATCGCCCCGGGGCCTTGGCTGGCCTGGGGTTTGGGACATTGGCTGCATGGCAACGCAAGCAGTGCTAGCCTGCCGAAATCTCAAGACGCGCTGAACGAGGTGATTGAATGTCCGCGTTGACTGTCGCCCGGCCCGACTGGAAATCCGAGGATGTCGTGCTGCTCGAGGAGCATGCCCGGCGCTTCTTCGACAATGAGCTCGCTCCCCATTACGAGCAATGGGAAGAGGACGGGCTCGTTCCGCGCTGGGCCTGGGAGAAGGCGGGTGCCCAGGGGCTGCTGTGCGCCGCGATGCCGGAAGAGTACGGCGGCGCCGGCGGCACCTTCGCCCATGAAGCGGTGATCACCGAGCAGCTTGGCCTGGCCGGCCTCGACTCCTTCGGGATCGCGCTGCACAGCGCCATCGTCGCCCCCTACATCCTGCATTACGGTTCCGAGGAGCAGAAGCGGCGCTGGCTGCCGCGCCTGGCGAGCGGCGAGTTGATCGGCGCCATCGCCATGTCGGAGCCGGGCGCCGGCTCGGACCTGCAGGGCGTGCGCACCAGCGCCACCCGCGACGGCAATCATTATCTGATCCGCGGCAGCAAGATCTTCATCACCAACGGCCAGAACGCCAATCTGATCGTGGTGGTGGCCAAGACCGACCCGTCGGCCGGGGCCAAGGGAACCTCGCTCTTCGTTGTGGAGACCGATACGGTGGAGGGCTTCCGGCGGGGCCGCAACCTCAAGAAGATCGGCCTCAAGGCGCAGGACACCTCCGAGCTCTTCTTCGACGATATGCGGGTTCCGGCCGATGCCCTTCTGGGGCCCGAGGAGGGGCAGGGCTTTGCTCAGCTCATGAGCGATCTGCCCCAGGAGCGGCTGCTGGTGGCGGTCGGCGCCCAGGCCATGATCGAGCGCGCCCTGATCGAGACGATACGCTACGTCAATGAGCGCCAGGCCTTCGGCCAGGCGGTCATCGATTTCCAGAACACCCAGTTCGAGCTGGCCGAGCTCAAGACCGAGGCCACCATGGCGCGCGTCTTCGTCGACTACTGCATCGGCCGCCTGATCGCCGGTGAGCTCGACACGGTGACCGCCTCGATGGCCAAATACCGACTCACCGACCTGCAATGCGAGGTGGTCGACCGCTGCCTCCAGCTTTTCGGCGGCTATGGCTATATGGACGAGTTTCCGATCTCGCGGATGTATCGCGATGCGCGGGTCCAGCGCATCTATGCCGGCACCAACGAGATCATGAAGGTGCTGATCGCGCGCTCCCTCAAGGCCTGAAGACAGGAAAAGCGAGATGCCGAAGATCGATATCGCGGCGCTGCCGGTACACACCGGGACCGGTTACCCCGAGGCGTTCCGCCATGTGGTGAAGGGGCGGGAGCGCCGGCGGCTCGGCGATGCCGGCGGGCTCACCCAGTTCGGCGTCAATCTGACCCGCCTGAGGCCCGGCGCGGCCAGCGCCCTGCGCCACTGGCACGAGGCGGAGGACGAATTCGTCTACATTCTCGACGGCGAGCTCGTGCTCATCGAGGACGATGGCGAGACGCTCCTCGGGCCGGGCGATGCGGCCGCCTTCAAGGCGGGGGTGGCCAATGGCCATCACCTCGTCAACCGGAGCGAGCGCGACGCGCTGCTCTTGGAGATCGGGACCCGCGCCGCCATCGAGCGCGGCTACTATAGCGATGTCGATCTGATGGTGACCATCGACGGCGCCGCACACCGCTTCACGCGCAAATCCGGTGAGCCCTACGAATAGGCTCCTTGCCGCTGGCGGTCTGCGGCGCGGCGAAGTAGGCTCTCGCGGAAGGCGCGCTGCGGGCGGATCGTGGAGGACAGGCAATGACCCCGAAGATCGACTACTACTTCACCGCTACCTCGCCCTGGAGCTATTTCGGCCATGACCGGTTCATGGAACTCGCCAGTCAGCATGGCGCGGTGCTTGGCTGGCGACCGGTCAATCTCGGCGGCGTCTTCGCGGCAACAGGCGGCCTGCCTCTGCCCAAGCGCGCCCCGGCGCGCCAGCGCTATCGCATGGTGGAGCTCAAGCGCTGGCGCGAGGTGCTCTCCATACCGCTGAACCTGCAACCGGCCCATTTCCCGACCGACCCCGACCTTGCCAACCGGTGCGTGGTTGCCCTCGACCAGTCGGGCGAGGACCCATCCGACTTCCTCGCCAGGACCTATCGCGCGGTGTGGGTGTTCGACCGCGACATCGCCGACGAGCACACCGTCGAGGCCCTGCTCGCCGATGCCGGGCATGACGCGCGCGCCATTATCGCCAAGGCGCGCGCCGAGGAGACGGGGGAGCTCTATGAGCGCTATTCGGCCGAGGCCATCGAGCGGGGCGTGTTCGGGGCGCCGACCTATGCGCTCAATGGCGAGCCGTTCTGGGGCCAGGACCGGCTCGGTCTGCTCGAAGACGCCCTCAGGAGCGGCCGCGCGCCCTATCTGCCCTGAGCCGGCGGCGCGCCGCCGCGATCTGCGGCCGGATCAATGTGTAGGCCTCGGCTTGGGCCTCGGTCCTGATTGGTGGAGGACGCCAACCGAGTTTGCCGCCGAAGGTGCTTTGTGTGCGGCCGCAGATCGCTCAGTACGTGGATGCCTTGCGTCCGATCACAGGGTGACAAGCACATTGTTCTTCCTGTTGCGTGATGTCTACGTCACTATTGTCTCTCAAAGTTCCCTTGGCGTATTCGGCGCTCGCGCGTGCAATGGACGTTTGTGAGCGACTCTATCCTCTGGCGGATCCACAGCAGTCACTATTGGCGAGGGCAGCCTTACAACCCCATGCTTGGGTTCTGGATTAGAGGTTGCTCCGACGTCGGTGAACGGGGAGCGAGATCATCGGCTACCGGCCAGCGCATTCTCTTGAGGAAAGACTTCCTTGAGACATCAACGCTGGCGGCGCGCGTAATTGTAATGGGTCAATGCCGTTGCCAATGCAATATCAAGGACTGTTTCTTCACAAGGCTCATTGAAGCTGTTATCATGGTCCGACACTTGTTTCCGGTCATGGTGCACGACAGCACTTGTCTGGGTTTGATAATGGTATTCCGCCTCGGAAGGGACGATCCATTTTCTGTCACCGCTACGCGCTGATAACCAGGTCCGTGATTGCCATTTGCGTGATTGCCACTTGTAAGTGCTGATTGTCATTGGGCAAGCAAGCGGGTCCCCGACTGATATGGGATCTCGAGAAGGTCGTGTCGCACCTGCTCAGGTGCTATTCGTGAAACAAAGTCAAAATAGGCCGATTGGGTTTCGGTATTGATTTGTGGTTCCGACCTTCGCGCCAGATAATGGAGTGGCGCCGTGGACAAGGTTATCCCGGTTGAAGACGCCATCGCCTTGATCCAAGACGGTGACACTATCGCCGCCACAGGATACGGCGGCAACGGCATCCCCGAAGATCTATATGTCGAACTCGAGCGCAGGTTTCTTGAAACCGGTGAACCGCGCGCACTCACTCTGCTGTATCCCGCTGGCCAGGGTGACGCCGGCGAGCGCGGCCTGAACCGCGTGGCGCATGAGGGGCTGTTGCGCCGCGTCATCGGCGGGCATTTCGGGCTGATTCCAAGGTTGGTACATCTCATCCAAGCCAACAAGGTCGAGGCCTACAATTTTCCCGAAGGCGTTATCGCTCACCTGTTCCGCGACATCGCCGCGGGCAAGCCAGGAACGCTCAGTAGCGTGGGAATCGGAACATTCGTTGATCCGCGACTGGAAGGAGGAAAGGCCAACGAGGCCACCCAGGATGATCTCGTTGAACTGGTTACCCTGGCAGGGCGCGAGACGCTGTTCTACCGAGCTTTCCCGGTCAACGTCGCGCTGATCCGCGGTACCACCGCGGATGCCGAGGGCAACATCACGATGGAAAAGGAATCGGTGCGTCTGGGGTCTCTCTCTCTTGCCATGGCGGCGCGCAACTCCGGCGGCATCGTCATCTGCCAGGTCGAACGGATCGCCGAGACCGGCTCGCTGGATTCGCGACGGGTCCGTGTGCCGGCGAGCATGATCGACTGTGTCGTTGTCGCACGACCAGATAACCACATGCAGACATATGGCGCGGCCTTTAATCCGGCACTGTCGGGCGAGTTGCGGATTCCCTTGGCTGACGTTCCGCGGTTGCCCCTGGACGCCCGTAAAGTCATCGCGCGCCGCGCCGCCATGGAGCTTCTGCCCAACTCCATTGTCAATCTGGGTTTGGGTCTGCCCGATGCCATCGGTCAGGTGGCCGGAGAGGAGCGAATTCAGGACCTGATCACCCTGACGGTTGATCCGGGGGTTTATGGAGGGGTGCCGCTAGGCGGCGAGGCGTTCGGTGCCGCAGTAAACTTCACTGCGAATATCGACCATCCCTATCAGTTCGACTTCATCGATGGCGGTGGCCTTGATGTCGCCTGCCTCGGCTTTGCTGAATCCGACCGGACGGGCAGCGTAAACGCCAGCCGCTTCAGCGGTCGAATCGCAGGTTGCGGCGGGTTCATAAACATCAGTCAAAACTCAAAGACGGTCGTCTTTGTAGGCACATTTACCGCCGGCGGTTTCAAGGCTGACATCGCCGATGGCACGCTCTCCATCCTGCAGGAAGGCAAGCACCGCAAGTTCGTCGAATCGCTGGGACAGGTGACCTTCAACGGCCAGCTCGCCGCAGAGAACGGGCAAGATGTTCTCTACGTTACCGAGCGCGCGGTCTTCCGGCTGCGGCGCGAAGGGCTGACGCTGGTGGAGGTCGCCCCCGGCATCGATGTCGACCGAGACATCCTCTCACTGATGCCCTTCAGGCCTGAAATCGAGACGATTGCCCACATGGATCCGCGTCTGTTCCGCGATCAGCCTATGGGGTTGCGCGATCAGATGCTCGACCTTCGGATCGAGGACCGGCTGAGCTTCGATCCGCAGACCAACACCGTCTTCATGGATTACGCCGGAATGCGCGTGCGAACGCATCATGACCTGCAACGCATTAAGGAGGCGGTTGATGCGTTGCTTGCCCCATTAGGAAAGCGAGTCAACTCAATCGTCAATTACGATCGCTTCGAGGCAGCGCCTGACATACTCCCGGACTATCTGGATCTCGTGCGCTATGTGCAGGAACGCTACTACCTGAAGGTCTCTCGTTACACGACAAGCGGTTTCCTGCGCTTGAAGATGGGCAGGGAACTTGAAAACCGGGAAGTCCCTCCGCACGTCTTTCTAAACAAGACCGAAGCCGAGGACGCGCTTCGTCGAGAACCTTGAAGGGACCCATCTCGGCAGAAAGCGGTTTGACCTGCTCTTTGCCCCTTGCTGAAACGGCAAAGACTTCTGTTGCTAGTCGCGATTTGTCCCTTTTGCCGCGCCGCTGGCCAGGCTCGCCCTACACCTTCATCTTCGGGTCGAGCCAGTCGCGCAAGGAGTCGCCGAACAGGTTGAAGGCGAACACGGCCAAGCTGATGGCCAGCCCCGGGAACAGGATCATCCACGGCGCCTGGGTGTAGAATTCGCGCGAGGTGCCCGACAGCATCAGCCCCCAGGCCGGCGTCGGCTCGGTCACGCCGAGGCCGAGGAAGGACAGCGAGGCCTCGAGCAGGATCGCCTGGGCGATGAAGGCGGTGAACATGATCAGGAAGGGGGCGACCACGTTGGGCGCGATGTGGCGGAAGATGATCCGGCCATGGCTGTAGCCCGCCGCCCGCGCCGCATCGATATAAGGCATCTCGCGGATCGACAGGCCGGAGGAGCGGATGACGCGGGCGACCTTCGGCACCATGGGGATCGATATGGCGATGATCAGGTTGAGGTCGAGCCCGCCGACCCGCCACTGACCGAGAATGGCGACCACGGCGAGCGCCAGGATGATGATCGGGAAGGACAGGAGGATGTCCATGAAGCGCTGGATCACGAGGTCGATCTTGCCGCCGAAATAGGCCGACACCATGCCGACCACGGCGCCGATCGTGCAGCCGATCAGCGAGGCCAGAAAGCCCACGGCCAATGCCGTCCGCGCGCCGTAGATGATGCGCGAGAAGACGTCGCGTCCGAAGGCGTCGGTGCCCATCCAGTGGTCCCAGGAGGGCGGGGCCAGCATGGCCCCGTAATTGAGCTCCAGCGGATCGTAAGGCGCGACATATTCAGCGAACAGGCTGGCCACGAACATCAGCACGATGACCACCAGCCCGATGGCGCCGAGGGGCTGGGTCACCGCGAACTGCACAATGGCGGGGCGGCGCTTCGGCACCTTGTAGGTGATTTCGGGAGCGGTGGTCACGGACATGATCAACTGTACCGAATGCGCGGATCGAGCGCCGCATAGAGCAGGTCGATCAGGAAGTTGACGAAGATGAAGAAGAAGGCGACGAGCAGCACCAGCGCCTGGATCATAGTGAAGTCGGCGCGGGCCACCGCCTCGACGAATAGCTTGCCCACCCCGTTCAGGTTGAACACCTGCTCGGTGACGACGAGGCCGCCGATCAGGAAGGCGAATTCCAGGCCGATCACGGTGACCACCGGCAGCATCGCGTTGCGCATGGCGTGGCGCGCCACCACCAGGCGCTCGAATACCCCCTTGGCGCGGGCGGTGCGCACATAGTCCTCCTGCAGCACCTCGATGATCGTCGAGCGGGTCATGCGGGTGGCCACAGCCGAGTATCGATAGCCGACGGCGAGCGCCGGCCAGATGAGCTGCGACAGGTTGCGCCACGGATCCTCATAGATCGGTGTGAAGGTCAGCGGCGGGATCCAGCCGAACAGCGTCAGCAGCAACAGGATCATGAGCATGCCGAGCCAGAAGGACGGCACGGCCAGCCCGGCGATGGCGAACACCTGGATTATGCGGTCGAGCCAGCTATCCTTGAACAGCGCCGCGATCGTTCCCAGCGGGATGGCGATGAGGGTGGCCAGCACCGTGGCCATGATCGCCACCTGCATGGACAGTTCCAGCCGCGGCAGGATCTCCTGGATGACCGGCCGCCCGGTCCACATGGAGATGCCGAAATCGCCAATGAAGATGCCGGTCATCCAGTTGATGAACTGGCGCCACAGCGGCTGATCGAGGCCGAGGCGCGCCCGTTCGGCAGCGAGCGCGGCCTCGCTGACGCTGCCGCCTTCGGCCAGCAGGCGCAACTCCACGACATCGCCCGGCATGAGCCGCAGCATGACGAAGACGAGGACCGCCACGCCGAGCAGCGTCGGGATCATCAGAAGGAGGCGATGGGCGGTGTAGCGCAGCATGGCGGCCGGTCAATCAGGTGGCGGAAAGGCGGTCAGGGCCGGGCGGCCCGCCTGGGCCGCCCGGGGATTACGGCGTTACTGCTCGAGCCAGACGTCCTGAAGATCCTGGTTCAGGTAGTGGCTCGGCGACATGTACCAGCCCTTCATCTCGTCGAGATGGACGATGATGCGGTGCCACCAGATGGTCGGCACGATGTAGGACTGCTCGAAGAGGTATTCCTCGAACTCGCGCAGGATCGCGGCCCGCTCCCCGGCATCGAGGGCGCGGCTCTGGCGCTCGTAGAGCTCGTCCAGCGTCTCGTCATTGTAGTGGGCGTAGTTGATTGGCGAGTCGTCGGAGGAGATATACTTGGCGAGCTGAAGGTTGGGCTCGTCCATGAAGTCGCAGTTGAAGTCGAGTCCGACGTCGTAATTCCCGCCGCGAAGGTTGGACAGATAGGCGCGCGTTTCGAGCTGCTCATGCTCGACATCGATGCCGATCTGCCGCCACTGGTCGATCAGGAACACCCCAACCGGCACATAGGGCATGGGCACATTGCGGTTGAGGAAGGTAAAGGTCAGATCGCTGACGCCGGCTTCTTCGAGCAGCTCACGCGCCTCGGCCCGAGCAGCCTCGATATCGCGGCCGAAGCCGGGATAGGCGACGAGTTCCTCGTCCGATGCCGCCAGCTCGTAGCCCGGCCGCAGGACGCCGCCCACGCTGCGGACCAGCGCGATCTGCGACAGGTGCTCGGCGCCCGCCCAACGGTCGACGGCCAGCGACAGCGCCCGGCGCACGCGTGCATCGTCGAACGGCTCGCGCTGGGTGTTGAAGCTGACCACCAGCTTACACAGCCACGGGCTTTCATGGACCACCGCCCGGTCGCCCAGCGCGTCGACCAGCCGGTCCCGGTCGGCCGGGGAATGGCCGCGGAACTCGGCATGGACCTCGCCGGCCTGCAGCGCCGTCACTCGGGCCGAGGTGTCGGCCATGAAGATCGAGCGATAGCTGTCGAGATAGGGACGGCCCTCGACAAAGTAGTCATCGTTGCGCTCGCCCACCCAATGGGAGCCGGCGGCATGCTCGACGAACCGGAAGGGGCCGGTGCCGAGGATCTCGTTCTCCGGATAGGTCGGGTCCTCCGCCAAGCGGTCAGCGCTGTAGATGCAGTCCCAGGGCGAAGCGAAGCTCGCCAGCATGGCCGCGTTGGGCGCGCTCAGATTGAACACGACGGTGTGGTCGTCGGGCGTGTCGATCGACTCGATGTCCGAATAAATCGCCTGACGGATCGACACCACGCCCTCCGGAGGATTGCGGATGCGGTCATAGGTTGCCTGCACGTCCCGCGAGGTCAGCGGCGTTCCATCGTGGAAGGTCACGTTGTCGTGGAGCTGGAAGGTGTAGGTCAGGCCGTCGTCCGAGACCTCCCACGACTCGGCGATATCGCCCTTCACGTCCGGATAGTTCGGCTCATCGAACTTCAGCAACGTGTTGTAGTGGGGCCGAACGGGGTGAATGAAGGCGAAGGACGTATTGGCGTGACAGTCATAGTTCGGCGGTTCGGCGCTCACGGCCATGACGAGTTCGCCGCCATATTGCGGTTCTTCGGCCAGGGCCAGGGCGGGTACCACGAGACACGCGGCGCCGGCGCCGGCCAAATATTTCAATCCGATCCTCATTTATTTTCCTCCCGGACTGGTTTTCTGAACGTGTTTTTTGCTCCTGTACGCGAGCACTTACAACTTTATACAGGCGGCGTGGTGATCCGGCCCGAGCTTCCTGAGCTCCGGAACGGCGCGCTTGCATTCCTCGCTCGCCAGCGGGCAGCGCGTGCGGAACACGCAGCCCGACGGCGGATGCAAGGGGCTGGGGACCTCGCCGCCGAGAATCCTGTGCGCGCGGCTGCGCTCCCCCACCGGATCGGGCACCGGCACCGCGTCGAGAAGCGCCTGGGTATAGGGATGCTGCGGGTTGGCATAGAGGGTCTCGCGGTCGGCCACCTCCATGACCCGGCCGAGATACATGACCACCACGCGGTCGGAGATGTGGCGCACCACTGCCAGATCGTGGGCGATGAACAGATAGGTCAGCCCAAACCGGTCCTGGAGATCCTCCAGCAGATTGATGATCTGGGCCTGGATCGACACGTCGAGGGCAGAGACCGGCTCGTCGCAGACGATGAATTTCGGCTCCATGGCGAGCGCCCGGGCAATCCCCACCCGCTGCCGCTGGCCGCCGGACAATTCGTGCGGGTAGCGGTCGGCCATGTAGCCGTAGAGGCCGACCTGCTCGAGCAGTTCCTCGACCCGCTTGCGCGCCGCCTTGCGGTCGTCGGCCAGCTTGTAGACGAGGAGCGGCTCGGCGAGGATCTGACCGACCGTCATGCGCGGATTGAGCGAGGAGTAGGGGTCCTGGAAGATCACCTGGATGCGCCGGCGCAGTCGGGTCAGCGCCTCGCGCCCGGCCTCGGTGACGCTCTCGCCTTCGAACAGCACATTGCCCGAGGTCGCCTGCTCCAGCCTCAGGATAAGCCGGCCTACCGTTGTCTTGCCGCAGCCCGATTCGCCGACCAGGCCCAGGGTTTCGCGCGGTTGAATGGCGAAATCGACATCGTTGACGGCCCGGACCATTGAGGATGGCCGGCCCAAGAGGCGCGAGCCGCGTGAGACGACGAAGTGCTTGGTCAGCTTGTCGACCTCGACGAGCGGCCTGCCGGCATCGCTGCCCGGGCCCGCCCGCGCGACCGCCTTGACGGCGGGAAGGCCGATGCCGCTGGGGCCCTTCTCGGCCAGCTCGCGCGCCCGGATGCAGGCCGAATGATGCCCGGCATCGATCTCCACCAGATCCGGAACCGATTGGGTGCAGGCGGCGATCGCCGCGGGACAGCGCGGCGCAAACCGGCAGCCGGGCGGCGGATCGAGCAGATTGGGCGGCAGGCCCTCGATGGTCTCGAGCTTCTCCCCGCGCGGGCGGTCGAGCCGCGGCACCGAGCGCAGCAGGCCGACCGTGTAGGGATGGCGGGGCCGCTCGAAGATATCCTCCGCGGTGCCCTGCTCGATCATGCGCGCGGCATACATCACGTTGACCCGATCGGCGTAGCGCGCCACCACGCCCAGATTGTGGGTGATGATCACCATGGCGATGCCGAGCTCGCGCGACAGGTCCTTCATGAGCTGAAGGATCTGGGCCTGGATCGTGACATCGAGGGCCGTCGTCGGTTCGTCGGCGACGATCAGCTTGGGGTTGCAGGCCAGCGCGATGGCGATCATCACGCGCTGGCGCATGCCGCCGGAAAACTGATGGGGGAACTGGCTGAGCCGACGCTCGCCGTCGGGGATTCCGACCATCCCCATCAGTTCCACCGCGCGGGCCTGGGCGTCCTCGTCGTTCATGCCGAGATGGATTTTCAGCGGCTCGGTGAGCTGAAGCCCGATCGACAGGACCGGGTTGAGCGAGGTCATCGGCTCCTGGAAGATCATGGCGATGTCGCGGCCGCGAATCGCCCGCATGTCCTCTTCGGTGAGCTTGAGCAGGTCGCGGCCCTGGAACATGATGCGGCCACCGACGATGCGGCTGGCCGGCTTGGCGAGAAGCCGCATGATGCTCAAGGCAGAGACCGACTTGCCGCAACCGGATTCGCCGACGATGGCGACGGTTTCGCCCGGCCGCACGCCGTATGAGATCCCCTCGACGGCGCGCACCACGCCGCGCGAGGTGACGAAGTGGACGTGAAGATTGTCGACTTCGAGCAGCCAGGGCTCGCCGCCCGCCGATTTCCCCCGGTCGCGCGTGGGATCGGCCGTCGGACGCTGCGCAAGGGTCGCTCCAGAGGCCATGGCCGAGGCGTGCGGCGCCGGGCCATCCTGAGGCGCTGAGGACAGGCTGGCCTGCTGCAACGCAGGCGAGGGCGGCACCTCGGGCCTCGTGCCCCTCACGGGCCCGATGTCGCTCCTCGGTGCCATTCCGTCACTCCCCTCCCAGCGACCGGCCGTTCACCGCCGGCCTTGGCTGCTCGTTGCCGGCAATCCTTGCTGTCCAGAAAGGACACACGCCCGGTTGGGCGCGGCCCCTTGTTTTCTTATTGGCGAGGTCGCCGGTCTTGTGCGTTTCTCCCGCTGGTCAGTTTGACCCGTGTCGCACCCGGTGACAAGGACGCAGAAATTCCCGCCGATGGAGAAACAGCTGTGATGTCGGAGAATGCGACGCCGACCGTCGGGGCGTAAGCTACGCATTAGCGCTTGAGGCGTGTCACATGCCCCATCTTGCGGCCGGGCCTTGCCTCGCGCTTGCCGTAAAGGTGCAGGGCGGCGCCCGCTTGGCCGGCGATGTCCCGCCAGCCCAGGGCATCCTCGCCGATCAGATTGGTCATCACCGCGTCGGCGATTCGCCCGGTATCGGGCAACGGCCAGCCGGCAACGGCGCGGATATGGGCCTCGAACTGGCTCGCCGGGCAGGCCTCGATGGTCCAGTGGCCGGAATTGTGGACGCGCGGTGCGATCTCGTTGACCAGCAGGCGTTCGCCTCCGCTCTCCTCGACGACGAACATTTCCACGGCGAAGACGCCGACATGATTGAGGGCTTCGCCGATCTGCGCGGCGATCGCGTGGGCTGCCTGCGCGGTCTGCCGCGTGATCCGCGCCGGCACACGGCTGGTGCGCAGGATGCCGCCAGCATGGGCGTTCTCGGCGATATCGTAGGCGGCGAAGGCGCCATCGGCGGCGCGCACCGCCA
>SKQW01000046.1 GCA_007118805.1 Rhodobiaceae bacterium
ACCAGGCCGGCCAGCTCGTCAATGCGTTGCCGGGCAAGGTCGGTCAGGGATACGCGGACACAACGCCTGTCGTGGTCGGCCTTGCACATCTCGATAAGCCCCAGGGATTGGAGATCTCGCAGAACATACTGCAAAGCACGGGGAGAGCGCCCCACCTTGGCGTCGAGCTCACTGTAGAGCATCCGGCCGTCCTCGGCGCTGGCTACGGCCAGCAACACGTCCCAGCGGATAATGGAATTCTGGATGTATAGATTCCGTTCGCTCCACTCGCGAACCTTGAGAAGACTCTGAGCAATCGACCTACTACGCATGGCTGCATCTTTCATGGCGCTCACCCCCCAATTCTCTCGATCCATAGCGACTTCGCGTCAGTTGCATGCTGCATCTATAGGTTGCATTATACCTGCGATCGCAACGATTGCAACTTTTGGGTGCAGAGTTGGTGGCGATTTCCGACGGATGGTTGAATGTGGTCTAGTGCAGCCGTTCCGATCGAGAGGTGGCGCAAGCCGCAGAGTTGTTGCAAAAGGTGGCGGAACGTAGCGCCGAACAAGATATCCCAGCGACCAGACGGGCCATTCATGATGATACGCAAAGCAAGCCGACTTAGATGCGCGATCGCGCTGGGCGCGCTCCTTGCCGGATTCATCACCGCGCCGCCGGCGGCGGCCGAGCCCTACATCCGCGCGGGCGGCGGTATCGACTGGTCGCAATCGAGCACCTTCTTCGACCGAGACTGTGCCGCGAGGCAACCGCCGGCCCTGTTTGGTTGCGTTATCGGTGAGGGCGGCGTTCCGATCGGCGCACGTGGCGACTTCGGCAGTTCGGCGAGCATCGATCTGGGCGCCGGCTTCCGCATTCTGCCGGGCTTCCGCGTGGAAGCGTTGGCAACTCATCGGCCGGATTTCGGCTTTTCGGGCAACGCCAACTTCCTGAGCACCCCGCAACCGCAGCCTGTATCGGCAAAGCTGAGGAGCACGACGGGGATGGTCGTGGGCTATCTCGACCTCGTCGAACTGGGGCTGCCCGCCATTGGGCCTCTGGAGCCCTTCGTCGGTGCCGGGCTCGGCCTGACACGCCACCGCCTGTCGTCGGTTACCTATGGATTCCCAGGCTTTGGCCCAGGCGCGAGCACAGTGATACAGGGCGGCTCGCAGACCACCTTCTCCTATATGCTGACCGCTGGCACGGCCCTGCGGATCTCCGAGCAGGCCACGCTCGACATCGCCTATCGCTACGCGGATCTGGGCACGGTACGCTCCGATGCCGGCCCCGCCCTGATTACGCGGCCCGCATTCAGCACCTCCTTGGACATCGCCGGCACCGAGGCCGATCTGACAACGCACGGGATTACGGCAAGCCTGCGCTATCAGTTCTGATTTGTTAGCTTGGCAGAGGTCTCAGGAGACGCTTGCACATCGCCATTTGCACAGTTCGGGCTTGAGCTAAGGGAGGAGGAGCTATGTCACTGACCGAGCGCACAGGCGAGGCCTTTGAATTCGACGAGCGCCTCACGGTCGTTGGAAACAAGCTCGAAGCAGGCGATCCCGCACCCGAGTTCACGCTCGATCGGCTCGATTCCGACGGCGCGATCCGGCAGGCGCGGTTGGCGGACACAGCAGGCAGAGTGCGCCTGCTAAATATCGTCAACTCCCTCGATACGCCGGTCTGCGAGGCCGAAACCCGCAGCTGGGAACGGCTCCGTCATGAGCTCCCCGAGGAAGTCGTTACCCTGACCGTCAGCATGGACCTTCCTTTCGCCCAGGCCCGTTGGGCAATGGCGGAGCAGGTCGGCCATGGGATCCTGTCGGCCCACAAGAGCGCGCAATTCGGCAAGGATTACGGCGTGTTGCTCAAGGAATGGCGGATGCTGCAACGGGCGGTGTTCGTGATCGACGGCGACGGTCAGATTGTCCATTCCGAATATGTCGCCGACCAGATGACGGAACCGGACTATGACGCCGCCGTGGCGGCGGCCCGTGGGGCGGCCTCCGAGTGATAGCGGCAGCCGCGGTCACGCTCAAGCCTACCGACAGGCGCTTCCCGACGGCATCGTGGTGCAGTATTCCATTCACTTCACCCCCTGAAGACGAGGCACGGCATTGAGCATCTCGCCGCCCAGGTTTGCCCCGTCGCCGCATCGCCTAGATGCGCTTGCCGATGGCGTCTTCGCGATTGTCCTGACTCTGCTTGCCCTAGAGCTGCGACTACCCGAGTCAGCCGAGGAGGATGGATTCTGGGCGGTGTTCCTCGCCAACGTCCACGTCCTGGAAAACTTCGTCATCGCCTTTTTCGTGGTGGGCGTGCTCTGGCGCCTCCACCACCTCGTCAACGACCAGCTGCCGCGCGGCACCCCCTACATTCACGCCATGACCCTCGGCTTCCTCGCCAGTGTAACGTTGACGCCCTGGAGCCTCGACAATCTGATGAGTTTTACCCAGGATCCGGAAGCGGTCATGGCCTTCTCGGGCATTCTGCTTGTGAGCTGGACACTGCTGATCGGCATGCTCAGCTCTGCCCTCACCCTGGACATGGAAAAAGCCCGCGAGACCTCGATCCGGCTGTCCCGGCGCGCGCTCCTTTCGGGCCCGCTTGTTGCCCTGCTGTCGATCTCGCTCGCCTATATCTCACCGTCTGCTGCACTCTATGTATGGCTGCTGCTGTGGCCCGTCGGGTTCGTTGCCCGCCGGCTGCCATACGCGCCGCGTCAAACGGACGAGGACTGACGGCGACCGGCACTCAGTAATCCACGCGAGCCAGGTAGAGTCCCTGGGGCGGCGCCACCGGACCGCAGGCGCTACGCTCTCGCGCGGCAAGCGCGGCCATAAGATCATCCGCCGTCCACTTGCCCTCGCCGACTAGCTTGAGCGAACCGACCATCGAGCGCACCTGATTGTGTAGGAAGGATCGGGCCGAGGCCGCTATGCGGATGCGATGGCCATCGCGCGCCACGTCGAGCGCTTCGAGGGTCTTCTTTGCGCAGGCCGCCTGGCACTCAGCGGCGCGGAACGTCGTGAAGTCATGATGGCCGACCAGCACCTGCGCCGCCACGTGCATGGCCGCCTCGTCAAGCGGGCGTTGCACCGCCCATGCCCGCCCTGCCTCCAGAGCCAGCGGCGCCCGGCGATTGACGATAATGTAGAGATAGTGGCGCCGCAGCGCCGAAAAGCGCGCGTCGAAGTCATCCGAGACGGATTCGACATGCAGGACCGCAATGGGATCGGGCCGAAGGTGCGCATTGAGCGCGCCACGCACGGTCTCGGGCGGCCAGTCGCGGGCCAGGTCGATATGGGCGACCTGGCCCAGGGCGTGGACGCCCGCATCGGTGCGGCCGGCGCCGCCAATCGTCACCGCCTCGCCGCTAAAGGCCGCGACCGCGTCCTCCAAACGCGCCTGCACGCTCGGCCCGTTCGCCTGACGCTGCCAACCGACATAGGGCGTGCCGTCATATTCGATGCTCAGTCGATAGCGGGGCATGACGAGCTTCCAGAAAACGCCGGGCCGGCGCCAGCCCGGGCATGCGGCATAGTTTGTTCGCCTGCCTGCTTTATCGCCAGTGCCCGGCGCCGGTGCCTACCCCGCCGCCTGGGCCCTGGGCTCGGGCTCGGTGGCTTCGGGCGGTGTCCAGCGCAGCACCGGCTGGCGTGCCGCCCGCGTCTCGTCGAGCCGCCGGCGCGGCGCATGATAGGGGGCCCCCTCGAACCTTCCCGTCTCGCCCCGCTTGGCCGCCATGGCGAGGTCGCGAAGCGTGGCGATGAACAGGTCTAGGCTGGCCTTTGATTCCGACTCGGTGGGCTCGATCAGCATGGCGCCATGCACGACGAGGGGGAAATAGACCGTCATCGGGTGATAGCCCTCGTCGATCATCGCCTTGGCGAAATCCAGCGTGCTCACGCCTGTCCCCTTGAGGAAGGAATCGTCGAACAGGACCTCGTGCATCGAGGGGCGCGAGCTAAAGGGCAGGCTCATCAGATCCGACAGGCAGGCGCGCACGTAGTTGGCCGCCAAGACGGCATCCTCGGCGGCCTGCCGCATGCCGTCCGATCCGTGACTGAGCATCCATGTCATGGCCCGTACAAACATGCCCATCTGGCCATGGAACGCGGTCATGCGGCCAAAGGGCTGGGCATCGCCCGCTTCGCCGTCATATTCGACGAGGCCCAATCCGTCCTTGTCGGAGACCACCCAGGGCAGCGGCGCGAACGGCGCCAGCGCCTCGGACAGCACCACAGGCCCGGCGCCCGGCCCGCCGCCGCCATGGGGCGTTGAGAACGTCTTGTGCAAGTTGATGTGCATGGCGTCGACGCCGAGATCGCCGGGCCGGACGCGGCCCAGAATGGCGTTCAGATTGGCGCCGTCGCAATAGAAATACCCGCCGGCCTCGTGCACCGCCTCGGCGATTGCGATTACGTCGGGCTCGAACAGGCCGCAGGTGTTCGGATTCGTCAGCATAATACCGGCCACCTGCTCGTCCAGCTTGTCGCGCACCGCCGCCGGATCGACCGTGCCGTCATCCCGCGAGGCGACCGCCACCACCTTGTAGCCGAGCAATGCGGCCGTCGCCGGATTCGTGCCGTGGGCAGAGTCGGGCACGATCACCTTGGAGCGCGCATCGCCGCGGGCCTCGAGCGCCGCCTTGATTGCCATCATGCCGCACAGCTCGCCATGGGCGCCGGCCTTGGGGCTCATGGCGATCGCCGGCATTCCGGTCACGACCTTCAGCCACTCCGCGCACATCTCGATCAGCTCCAGCGCGCCCTGCACCGTCGAGACCGGTTGCAGCGGGTGGATATCGCCGAAGCCCGGCAACCGCGCGATCGTCTCGTTGAGGCGCGGATTGTGCTTCATCGTGCACGAGCCCAGCGGATAGACCCCGGAATCGATGGCGTAATTCTTCTGGGACAGCCGCATGTAATGGCGCATCGCTTCGGGCTCGGTGAGGCCGGGAAGGTTCGGCTGCGATGTCCGCTGAAGACCGCCGAGCCGTGGCGCAACATCCTCCGGCTCGTCGAGATCGACACCGGTACGGTCGAGACGGCCATACTCGAATGACAGCGCTTCCTCGATCAGAAGGCCGCGGTTGCCGGTGAAGGTTTCCCACACCGTCTCGGCCCCTTCGCCTGGCGTAGTCTGGCGCCCCTGGCGGTTCATGGTCATCAGGCTGCCTCCTTCAGCGCCGCGGCGAGCGTGCTGCGATCCTCGTCGGTGTTGAGTTCCGTGGTGGCGACGATCATCAGATCGTCGAGCCCTGAATCCGGATAGAGCCGGCTTGCCGGCACGCCGGCCAACACGCCCTCTTCTGCGAGGCGCTCGATGAGCGCGGCCGCGTTGCCGGGCACGCGCAGGGTCAACTCGTTGAAGAACGTCTCGTTGACGACCTCGATGCCAGCCACCGCGTCGAGGGCTCCCGCAAGCTTGACCGCATTGGCGTGATTGACCCGCGCCAGCCGGCCGAGCCCCTCGGCTCCGAGCAGCGTCATGTGGATGGTGAAGGCGAGCATGCACAGGCCGGAATTGGTGCAAATATTCGACGTCGCCTTCTCGCGGCGGATGTGCTGTTCGCGGGTGGAAAGGGTTAGCACGTAGCCGCGCCGGCCCTCGGCATCGACGGTCTCGCCGGCGATGCGGCCCGGCATCTGGCGCAGGAACTTCTGGCGCGTGGCAAACAGGCCGACATATGGCCCGCCGAAGTTCAGCCCGTTGCCGAGGCTCTGGCCTTCGCCGACCACGATATCGGCGCCTTGGGCGCCGGGCGGCTCGACGAGCCCCAGCGAGACGACTTCGGTAAAGACCGCGATCAGAAGCGCGCCGTGGTCATGCGCCTTCTTTGCGATCGGGCGCAGATCGACGAGATTGCCGAAGACGTCGGGCGACTGCACAACCACGCAGGAGGTCTCATCGTCGATCGCCGACAGGATGTCCTCACCGCCTTCGGGCCGCGGCGCGAGCGCGGATACCTCATGGCCGGCCATGCGGCCCAGATTCTCCACCACGGCGCGGTAATGCGGGTGCAGGTTACCCGCCAGCACCGCCTTTTCGCGCTTGGTCACGCGATGGGCCATCAGCACCGCCTCACCGCAGCCGGTGGAGCCGTCGTACATCGAGGCGTTGGCGACTTCCATGCCAGTCAGTTCGGCGACCTGGGTCTGAAACTCGAACAGCGCCTGCAGCGTGCCCTGGGCAACTTCCGGCTGATAAGGGGTATAGGCGGTGAGAAATTCGGATCGCTGGATGAGGTGATCGACCGTGGCCGGCACGTGGTGGCGATAGGCGCCCGCTCCCACGAAAAAGGGCACCGATCCGGCGGCGACGTTCCGTCCGGCCATGCGGCCGAGCAGTCGCTCGATCTCCAGCTCGCCCTTTCGCCGCGGCAGATCAGCCAGTTCCTCGCGCCATGCCTCGCGCGGCACGTCCACGAACAGATCATCAATCGACGCAACGCCGATCCGCGCGAGCATCGCCTCGCGGTCGGCATCGGTCAGCGGCAGATAGCGCATTCCGGTCTCCGTAGGATCAGGCGGTCGTCTGTTCCGCCTCGATTGCAATTTCTGTGCGCACCGAATTCGCGATGAAGCAGAGCTGGTGCGCCTTCTCGTGCAGCGCACGAAACTCATCGGTCCCCGGCGCCCGCTCACCGGAGAAGGCGACGCGTGGACGAAGCGTCACGCGGTCCACCCACCACCGGCCCCGTTCGAGACGCGCCATGGTGCCCTCCGCCGTGTCCTCGTATGACGCGACGAGATGGCCGGCGCGGCGCGCCAGATCGATGAAGGTCAGCATGTGGCAGGAGGACAGGGCGGCGACAAACGCCTCTTCCGGGTCGACGGCATCCTCGCGCGCGTTGTCGGCGCCGACCACCGAGGGGGCGGCCGAGGCGGGCACCACGGTGCCGCCGTCGAACCGCCATTCATGGGCGCGCGAATAAGCGCCGCCGGCGAAATCCCCATCGCCGCGCACCCATGCCACGGTCGCCGTATAGCGATGCGCGCTCACGAAATCTCCGCGAGGTATGTCTTGTAGGCAGCCTCGTCCATGAGACCGTCAAGTTCCGAAGGGTCCGATACCTTCAGCTTGAGAAACCAGCCGCCGCCGGTCGGCTCCTCGTTGACCGCGCCGGGCGCCGCCTCCAACGCGTCGTTGATCGCCGTGACCTCGCCCGAAACCGGGGCATAGACCTCGCTCGCCGCCTTCACCGACTCAACGACTGCGGCCTCGTCGCCCTTCGCTACCGTCTTGCCAATTTCCGGCAACTCGACATAGACGACATCACCGAGCTGCTCCTGGGCGTAGTGGCTGATCCCGACCGTCGCCGTATCGCCTTCCAAGCGTACCCATTCATGGTCCTTCGTATAACGTAGCGCCATCGTTCCTCCCCCTGTCATCGGTTATCGGCCCGCGCGTAGCGGTGCGGCGTGAACGGCAAGCGGGTAACGGTCGCCGGCTGCGCCCGGCCCCGCACGATGAGTTCGACACGGGTGTCCGGCGCCACATAGGCCGCCGCGACATAGCCCATGGCAATGGGCGCGCCCACGGTCGGACCGAAGCCGCCGCTCGTGACCATGCCGATTGTCTCGCCATCAACCGCGATCGCGGTGCCCTCGCGGGCCGGCGCGCGGCCTTCGGGCCGCAGGCCCACGCGGCGGCGCGACGGCTTGTCGCTCAGCTCGGCGAGGATGCGGTCCGCGCCAGGAAAGCCGCCCTCCTCGCGCCGCCGCTTGCCGATCGACCAGGCGAGCGCCGCCTCGATGGGCGAGGTTGCCTCATCGATGTCGTGCCCGTAGAGGCAGAGGCCAGCTTCGAGCCGCAACGTGTCGCGCGCGCCGAGGCCGACGGCTTCCACCTCCGGCTCGGCCATCAGCGCCCCCCACACCGCGTCGGCGTCGGCGTCGGCCATCGAGATCTCGAAGCCATCCTCGCCGGTATAGCCGGAACGCGAGATCTGGCACTCGATGCCGTCGAACCTGGCCGGCGCGGCGTGCATGAAGGCCAGCCGCACCGCCTCATAGGCGTGTCGGGTCATGACGTCGGCCGCCTTCGGCCCCTGGAGCGCGATCAGGGCGCGATCGCTCTGCGGTTCGAGCCGCACGCCACCGGGGAGTCGGGCCTCGATATGCCGGTAATCGACGTCCTTGCGGGCAGCGTTGACCACCAGCATGAGCCGGCCATCCGCCTCGGGCAGGATCGGCCGTGTCACCATGAGGTCGTCGATTATGCCCCCGGCGTCGTTGAGCAATTGCGTGTATCGCGTGGCACCTGGGGCGAGGCCGACAATGTCGCCCGGAACGAGCGCTTCGAGCGCCCGGGCCGCAGCCTCGTGATCCGGTCCGGCAACCACCGCCTGCCCCATATGGGAGACGTCGAACAGGCCGGCATTCTCCCGCGTCCAGGCATGCTCCTTGAGAATGCCAGCGGGGTATTGAACCGGCATGGCGTAGCCCGCGAAGGGCACCATGCGCGCACCAAGCCCGACATGGGCATCATGGAGCGGTGTGCGCCTGAGCGCCGCGTCGCTGGAATCGGAGTCCTGTGTCGTCATCCCTGGTCCCTGCCGTCACGAGCCGCGGTCCCCCAAACGAGATCCGCTCGTGCCCCCTCTGTCGCAGGAACCTGAGAGAATTCACCGCGCAAGTGCAGCGCGACTTACCCCTTCGGTGAGCGCCGTGTCGGGCGCTGCTTTCCAGAGCTTCATCCCCCTGCGGTCCCTGATGCCTGAGAGGTTCCGGGGCCGGTTGCTCCTTCGGCGTCGGCCGCAAGGCCGAACTCTCCCGCAGGGTTCAACTGAAGTGAAACCATTCTTAATGCCTACCGGCCGTCTGTCAACGGTTGCCAACTCTGAGCCGGCGTCGATGCTTAACACCATTGACTTGCATTCGGCGCCGTGGGCGCCACAGGCGCCGAAGTTGACTCCGATTCCTGCCGGAATTACGGTCCGCGGCGCGTTGACCGCCCCCGTTTCGCGAACGAGACTGGCAGCGCGTTTTCCCGCCATTCCAAGGAGTTGGCTCCATGAAGGTTCTGGTGCCCGTGAAACGGGTTGTGGACGCGAACGTCAAGGTGCGCGTGAAGGCGGACGGCTCCGGCGTCGAGCTGGCCAATGTCAAGATGGCGATGAACCCGTTTTGCGAAATCGCCGTCGAGGAGGCGATCCGACTCAAGGAAAAGGGCATCGCCGAAGAGATCGTCGCGATATCGGTGGGATCGGCCCAGGCGGGAGAGACCATTCGCACCGCGCTGGCCATGGGCGCCGATCGCGGCATCCTGGTAAAGACGGATGCGCCGGTTATCGAGCCTCTGGCCGTTGCCAAGATCCTGAAGGGCATCGTCGAGGCGGAACAGCCCGGGCTGGTGATCCTTGGCAAACAGGCAATCGACGACGATGCCAGCCAGACCGGACAGATGCTGTCCGCCCTGATCGGGTGGCCGCAGGCGACCTTCGCCTCCAAGATCGAGATTGCCGAGGGCAAGGCGACCATAACCCGCGAGATCGATGGCGGCCTGCAGACGCTTCGGCTCTCCCTGCCGGCCATCGTCACCACCGACCTGCGGCTCAACGAGCCGCGCTACGCCTCGCTGCCCAACATCATGAAGGCCAAGAAGAAGCCGATCGACGAGAAGACCCCGGAGGAATTCGGCGTCGACCTCACACCGCGCCTGGAGATCGTCACCACCGCCGAACCCCCGCAGCGCCAGGCCGGCATGCGTGTGGACACGGTGGCCGAACTGGTGGACAAACTGAAGAACGAAGCCGGAGTACTCTGATCATGACCGCGCTCCTCGTCGCCGTCCACGACAATCAGGACCTCAAGGATGCGACCCACAAGGCGGTAAGCGCCGCCCGCGCAATCGACGGCGACGTCCATGTGCTCATCGCCGGCAAGGGCTGCCGCGCGGTGGCCGACCAGGCCGCCAAGCTCGACGGCGTCTCCAAGGTGCTGGTCGCCGACCACGAGGCGCTCGAACACCGCCTTGCCGAGCCGCTCGCCGCGCTCGTGGTCTCGCTCGCGGCCCCCTATGACGTCATCGTCTCCCCGGCCAACACTACCGGCAAGAATTTCATGCCCCGCGTGGCGGCGCTCCTCGACGTGATGCAGGTCTCCGACATCACCGAGGTGGTCGCCCCGGACACCTTCGTGCGCCCGATCTATGCTGGCAACGCGTTCCAGACGGTCCGCGCCACCGATACCAAGAAGGTCGTGACGGTGCGCACCACCGCCTTTCCGGCCATGGAGGAGACCGGCTCGGCCACGGTGGAGGACGTCACCGTCCCCGACCTTCCGGTCCAGTCGGACTTCGTCGGCGAGGAGCTGACCAAATCCGATCGCCCAGAGCTCACCTCTGCGCGCATCGTCATATCGGGCGGGCGCGGCATGGCTTCCGGAGATAACTTCCACACCTATCTGGAGCCGGTGGCGGACCGGTTGAGCGCCGCCGTCGGGGCCAGCCGCGCCGCCGTCGATGCCGGCTACATGACGAACGACTACCAGGTCGGCCAGACCGGCAAGGTGGTGGCACCGGAGCTTTATATCGCGGTCGGGATTTCGGGCGCGATCCAGCACCTGGCCGGCATGAAGGACTCCAAGGTCATCGTCGCCATCAACAAGGACGAGGAGGCGCCGATCTTCCAGGTTGCCGACTATGGCCTCGTCGCCGATCTCTTCACGGCGCTGCCCGAGCTCGACGAGGAACTAAAGAAAGCCGGCTACTGAATTGGATTCCGCTTCACCGCGCCTGGGGAACGTGATAGCCGATGGCAGTCCGAAGCGACGGAAGCGATGGAGCCAGACGAGCGTGACGGAGCAATCGGGCGAGCCGGCCATCCGGACAATCGGCGTTATCGGTGCCGGGCAGATGGGAAGCGGGATCGCGCATGTCTGCGCCGCGGCCGGGTACAACATCAAGTTGAACGATGTGAGCCTCGAGCGCATCGAGTCGGGGCTCGCCACGATCAACGGCAATATGGCCCGGCAAGCCGCCTCCGGCCGCATCAGCGAGGAGGAGCGCCAAGCGGCGCTGGCCCGGATCTCGTCTGCGCCCACCCTCGCCGAGCTTGCCGATTGCGACCTCATTATCGAGTCGGCGACCGAGGACGAAGCCGTAAAGCGGCAAATCTTCAAGGAGCTGTGTCCGCTGCTCAAGCCGGATGCCCTGCTCGCCACCAACACCTCGTCGATCTCGATCACGCGGCTAGCCGCCACGACGGATCGTCCGGAACGGTTCCTCGGTATTCATTTCATGAACCCGGTGCCGGTAATGGAGCTGGTCGAGCTGGTGCGCGGGATCGCGACCGAGGACTCGACCTTCGAGCAGGCGCGCGATTTCGTCGCCAAGCTCGGCAGGACGAGCGCGGTGGCGGAAGATTTCCCGGCCTTCATGGTCAACCGGATCCTGCTTCCGATGATCAACGAGGCGATCTATGTCCTCTATGAGGGCGTCGGTTCGGTCGAGGCAATCGACACCGCCATGAAGCTCGGGGCGCGCCATCCGATGGGACCGCTTGAGCTTGCCGACTTCATCGGTCTGGATACCTGCCTGTCGGTGATGCAGGTGCTCTATGAGGGGCTTGCCGATTCCAAGTACCGCCCCTGCCCGCTTCTGGTAAAATATGTCGAGGCCGGCTGGCTCGGCCGCAAGACCCAGCGCGGCTTCTACGACTATCGTGGCGAGAAGCCCGTGCCGACCCGCTGAATTCTCAAACGGGCGCTAACTGCGCGTTTACGCTGCGTTAAAGCTGGCCGATTTAGACTGCAGGCAAGGCCGGAGTGGTGGGGCGGGCAGGCCATGAAAATAGGTGGCAAATTCTATCTGGCTGACGTTCAGCGCCAGCGTCGCTTCTCTTACAGCCGGGCCCTCAACCGGCGCGCGCGCCAGGCACATCAGCAAGCCGTCCAGCATTTCAACCAGGTCATGGTTTCCGCCCACGTTCACCAGGGCCAGGAAATGACCCGTATGGCGATACAGCAGGCCGGGAAACGCCTTCAGGCGGAGTTCCAGACGCGGATCGACTCGTTCGCCGCGCTCCAGTCCAATCTCCAGTCGGCGCGCAATGAAGCACAGGGTGGAATCGATCTACGCGTCTGATTCCCGTCGAATCGGAAATACTTGGATTCGCGGGACAATCGCCCCGCGAATCTGGAGGCTTCTGTGAGGTCGCGCGGGCTTAGGGGTGGCGGCGAATGCTGGCGCGACCTCATTGAAGCCGGGTTGAACGAACCCGCGCTTGGCGTGCGGTGCTATGGGGATTGTGCT
>SKQW01000077.1 GCA_007118805.1 Rhodobiaceae bacterium
CGGTGATGCAGACGATGAGCGGGATCTCGGCGTCGATCGCCTCGCAGATCGCATCTGCGGCGCCCGGCGGCGGCACATAGACGACGGAGGCATCGGCGCCGGTCGCCGCGCGCGCCTCGGCTACCGTGTCGAAGACGGGCAGGCCCAGATGGGTCTGCCCGCCCTTCCCGGGCGAGACGCCGCCGACCATGCGCGTGCCGTAGGCGATGGCCTGCTCGCTGTGGAAGGTGGCGGTCTTGCCGGTGAAACCCTGGCAGATGACTTTCGTAGTCCGGTCGATGAGCACGGCCATCAGGCGACCTCCTGCTTGACCGCCTCGACGATCTTTTGGGCGGCGTCGTCGAGATCGTCGGCGGGAATCACGTTGAGGCCCGACTCGGTCAGGATCTGCTTGCCCTTTTCCACATTGGTGCCTTCCAGGCGGACCACCAGCGGCACCTTGAGGCCGACCTCCTGGATCGCCTCCACCACGCCCTCGGCAATCACGTCGCAGCGCATGATGCCGCCGAATATGTTGACGAGAATGCCCTTCACGCTGGGGTCGGCGGTAATGATCTTGAACGCGGCGGTGACTTTCTCAGCGCTCGCACCGCCCCCGACATCGAGGAAGTTGGCCGGTTCGGCCCCGTAGAGCTTGATGATGTCCATGGTCGCCATGGCCAGACCGGCGCCGTTGACCATGCAGCCGATGGTCCCGTCGAGGGCGATATAGGACAGGTCGTAATTCGACGCCTCGATCTCCTTATCGTCCTCTTCCGACTTGTCGCGCAGATCGGCGATGTCGGGATGGCGGCCCAACGCGTTGGAGTCGAAGCCGACCTTGGCGTCGAGGCACAGCAGCCGCTCATCCTTGGTGACGATCAGCGGGTTGATCTCGAGCAGGCTCATATCCTTGTCGACAAAGGCGTTGTAGAGGCCGGTGACGAGGCTGCCCGCCTGCTTGGCGAGATCGCCGGACAGGCCCAGCGCCTTGGCCACGGTGCGTCCGTGATGGGGCATGACGCCGGTCGCCGGGTCGACGGCGAAGGTGTGGATCTTCTCCGGCGTTTCGGCGGCCACCGCCTCGATATCCATGCCGCCCTCGGTGGACACTACGAAGGCGACGCGGCCGGTCTCGGTATCGACCAGCGCCGAGAGGTAGAACTCGCGGTCGATCTCCGAGCCCTCCTCGACATAGAGCCGGTTGACCACCTTGCCCTCGGGCCCGGTCTGATGGGTGACCAGCGTGTGGCCCAGCATCTCGCGGGCGAAGGCTTCGACCTCCGCGACCGAGCGGGCGAGCCGCACCCCGCCCTTGTCGCCGGCCGCCGGCTCCTTGAACGAGCCCTTGCCCCGCCCGCCGGCATGGATCTGGGCCTTGACCACCCAGACTGGCCCGCCGAGCTGCTCGGCGGCGGCGGTGGCCTCCTCGGCCTTGAACACGGGAACGCCGCGCCCGACCGGCACTCCGTAGGCGCCCAAGACCGCCTTGGCCTGATATTCATGTATGTTCATGTCGGTTCGACCACGCTTGCCCGGTTGTCCACAGCCTCAGTTCAGCTTGCCGAGATCGGGCGCGATGCGCCGGCACGCCTCGACGAGGCCGCGCACCGACTCGACCGATTTATCGAACATCTTCTGCTCCGAGCGGTTGAGCGAGATCTCGACGATCCGCTCGGCGCCGCGCGCCCCGATCACCACCGGCACCCCGACATAGAGCCCCTTCACCCCGTATTCGCCGTTGAGATGGGCGGCGCAGGGCAAGACCCGCTTCTTGTCCTTGAGGTAGGATTCGGCCATCGCCACCGCCGAGGCCGCCGGCGCGTAATAGGCCGAGCCGCTCTTGAGCAGGCCGACGATCTCGGCCCCGCCGTCGCGGGTGCGCTGGACGATCTCGTCGAGCTTCTTCTTGGTCGTCCAGTTCATCTTGACGAGGTCGGGCAGCGGAATCCCGGCCACCGTCGAATAGCGCGTGAGCGGCACCATGGTGTCGCCGTGCCCGCCCAGCACGAAGGCGGTGACGTCCTCCACCGAGACCTTGAATTCCTCGGCCAGGAAATAGCGAAAGCGCGACGAATCGAGCACGCCGGCCATGCCGACCACCATGTTACGCGGTAGCCCGCAGGCCGTCTGCAGCGCCCACACCATGGCGTCAAGCGGGTTGGTGATGCAGATCACGAAGGCCTCCGGCGCATATTTGCGGATGCCGGCGCCGACCTGCTCCATCACCTTGAGATTGATCTCCAGAAGGTCATCCCGGCTCATGCCCGGCTTGCGCGGCACCCCGGCGGTGACGATCACCACGTCGGCGTCGCGGATCGTCGAATAGGATTGCGTGCCGGCGAGCTTGGCGTCGAAGCCCTCGATGGTCGAGGATTGCGCGATATCCAGCGCCTTGCCTTGCGGCGTGCCCTCGGCAATGTCGAACAGCACGACATCGCCCAGCTCCTTCAGCCCGATGAGATGGGCCAGCGTGCCGCCGATCTGGCCGGCTCCGATCAACGCGATCTTGTTGCGCGCCATGAATTGCAAGGTCCCTGCTGGTTGACGGTGACGGGTGAGGCCCCGGCGTTGACTAGCCCGAATGGCCGGTGGGTTCAAGGGAGCCGGCCGCGGGGGCGGCGCGATGGCGGCCATGGGCGGTGGCGAGATAGGCCTCGCTGCGCATCTCGTGCAGCCGCGAGGCGGTGCGCCGGAACTCGCCCGCCAGCGGGCCGGTCGGATAAAGCGCGTCCGGCTCGGCCGCGGCCGAGGCGATCAGCTTGACGTGATTATCGTAGAGCGTGTCGACGAGCAGCACGAAGCGGCGCGCCGCGTTTCGCTGGCGCGCCTCAAGGACCGGGATGCGGTCGATCAGCAGCGTATGAAAGGCCCGCGCCAGCGCTAGGAAATCGTTGGGCCCCAGCGGCGCCTCGCACAATTCCGCGAAAGTGAACCGGGCAACGCCCATCTGCGCCTGGGGCACCGAAAGCTCGCGCCCCTTGAGCTTCAGCGTCGTCGGCGGGCCGGAATCGCCCCCCGTCAGGCGCCGCCAGGCGGTGTCCATCTCGGCGTCGGCCGCCGCGTCGGCGGGCGAGAACCAGGTGCCGCCACCGCGCAGCTTGTCGAGACGGTAATCGGTCGGCGCGTCGAGCCGCGCAACCTCCATATGCTCCTTCAACAAGTCGATGAAGGGCAGGAAGAGCTGGCGGTTGAGCCCGTGGGCATAGAGCCCCTCGGGCGGCACGTTGGAGGTGGCGACCGCCGTCACCCCGTGCGCGAACAGCCCGGAGAACAGCCGGCCGAGAATCATCGCATCGGCGATGTCGTCGACATGGAACTCGTCGAAGCACAGCAGCCTGGCCTCAGAGGCAATCGCCCGCGCCACCGGCGGCAGCGGATC
>SKQW01000234.1 GCA_007118805.1 Rhodobiaceae bacterium
ATGGCGATAATAAGGAGGCTTTGCCAGACGACAGCGCCGTCCGGGCTCCGGAATCTCCGACTCGCAAGACGCCATCAGCTCGGGACGCAAGTCAAAGGTCGCCGGCAACACCAAGCCCGAACTATGCCAGTTCCTCCACCCAGTGTGGCAGGGTCGTTGCTATTCGCTGCCTTCCGGCGCCTCCGCTACACGCGCCGCCCCCGCCGCGCATCGCGTTTCACGCCGGCAGCCCGTGCATGGAACAGAGCAGCGATGATCTGCTCCATGCACGGGCTATCGCCAACTGTCATGCCGCAAAGGTCGGGCACGACTGCACCAAGCGTCCAATCAAGTCGCCTTGACTGTCCTCTCCTGTCGGTCGACCGCCTTGAGCGCCTCCTTGAGCTTGTTCTGTATCGACGCTGGCGGCAAGGGCGCTTCCGCCGAGGCCAACTGGCCAACGACATTGCGCAATCGTTCCAATTGCTCGATTTGCCCGTCGATCGCGTGGACGACGTCATTGGCTTCCGCCACCAATTCGTCAAGTTGCTTGCGTTGCCCACGAAGCGTCATGAGCGTCTGGTCGGTTGTCACGCAAGCCGCCTCCATCTGCTCGTTGAGAATCGTGATATGGTCGTAACGCACGGCTTCGCTCCCTGCTTGCCATTTGCTCTGCCGCCATCTTGGTCATCGCCAGTTGAAAAAGTAAAGTCAGAATGCAACTTAGCCCCTTAGATTGGGACTCATGGTTAACTAAAGTTCGTTAAGCTACTGGTTTGGAGAGCATTCCTAGGCTTCCTCAAGGGCTGAATCCATGGCTCTTGAGTGCGGTGAGGCAATACATCAACCAACGCGCCCGCGCGCGCCAAAGCACTACGGCTCCCTTGGGTCAGGGAGCCGGAGGCTAGGTATGGCACGTTCCATCAGGACAGGGATTTCTTGAACAGTTGAGCGACTCTGTCGCTTCAGTGCTGGCTAATGACCGGCGCGCATCTGTCCATAGGCTACCGCGCGGAAGCAAACAGGCTCCAGACGAACCGCATGCCGGCGCGCAGATAGCCCACATGGGTGACCAGAACGCCGACCAGGGAAGCGAGCACAACATAAGCCAGCAACACCGAGCCCTCGAAATTACTGGCGAACAGTTCGCCGACGCTCGCAGTCGCCAGCGGAGCCTTGTAAGCATACCAGACATAGGCGGTGAAGCCGCACCAAATGAAGGCGGCGTTGCTCAGCATGCCAAGCGCAAAGCGGAATCGGCGCCGATACGCCGCGACTGACAGTGCAAGGAGCCCGAGCATAACGGGAACGGTGACCGAGTAATCCAGCGTGTAGCGCGTCAAAAGCACGCTGTAGGTCGCGTTCATGCCGCGGAACAGTTCCAAATTCAGCCACCACAGGAGCGCCGAGCCTGGGCTCAGGGCCAGGGCAAGCGAGGCAAGCTCGGCAGCAAGCATGGCGAGAATAACCAAGACGATTCCCGAAACCTGCAATGTCTCGGTAGAAGGCAAACCGATGCGACCGCCCGCCGGCGGGCCGTCGCCGATACCCCCAGCCCATTCCCCTGAATGCCCCGTCGCGCCCATCGGACCCAATCCCCGCCCGGAACCATGCTTAACCGTATGTTAATGAAGGCAGGTTGTCACGGACCAATGAAACGGCGGGCCTCGCCAGGTGCCTTTCCTCGAATTGCGGCAGCAGCGCAACCCTGTCCGGTGCTGCACGCTCATCGGACGCGATCGGCACAGATCGGGTCTCGAGCCGTACCGATTGCATGACAGAAGCTGGCCAACAGACAGTTGCTCCGTGCCCCTACCTCAATTGGGGTATGTTGGGCGCTGAACCCGCAGGTAGTATTCCCGTCAAGCTCGCAACCATTGGCAAATGAGGCAGGGCGATGCGGGAAAAACCGAAACTGACAACCCGTCAGCGCGATATCCTGGCAATCATTGGCGGTCACCCCGAGGCGATCGACATACCGATCGTGCTGGAGCTGGAGGCGATGGGTCTGGTCACCGGCGAAGGGACCGAATTGCGGATCACCGGTTCGGGACAAGCAATTCTGTCGGACTTGTTCCATGACGAAACGGGACCCGCGGACAGCCAGCGGGCGCCGACATGGACGCATTGACGGGCGCCCAGCCGAATCGCCGGACAGGCGGAGGCCGCAAGGGCTAACAAACCGATGCCGTCCGTCCCCACGGGAAGCGGTCCGCTGGAGGCAGGGCTGCACCGTCCGGCAGCGCACTGCAAAGCCGCAATCCCTCGTTCCACTTGGCATTACGCTCCGAGCGCGCGATGGAGCCCACTTTGAGTTGGGGACTCGCCCAGCCGACGGCGATGTGCACGATCGTAGTGTCCTCGCTTTCGCCCGAGCGCGCCGAGACGATTCGCCCCCAATCCATGGCCCTGGCGGCTTCGGATGCGGCGCGCGCCTCGCTCAGCGTCCCGATCTGGTTGGGCTTGATGAGCGCCGCATTGCAGGCGCCCTGACGGGCCGCCTCCTCAATCCGGCGGGCATCGGTCACCACGAGGTCGTCGGCCACCACCTGGACATGGGCATCGACCGCCCCGGTGAAGGCGGCCATCGCCGCGATATCGTCCTCGGCCAGCGGATCTTCGATGGAGACGACGGGGTAATCGGCGCACCAGCCAAGGAGCATGTCGATCAGCCCGTCGCTGTCGAGTTCCTTGCCCTCGCGGCCGAGGCGATAGCGCCCGGCACGGCCGAAATCACTGGCGGCAATGTCGAGCGAGATGCCCACCTCCTCGCCCGGCCGCAGCCCGGCCGCCTCGATCGCCCGCATCAGCGTGTCGAGCGCCTCGCGGTTGGACTGAAAGGCAGGCCAGAAGCCGCCCTCGTCGGCCACTCCCTGGAGCAAGCCCGCCTCGGACAGCAGGCCACCTGCGGCATGGTATACGCGCGCCGTCCAGTCGAGCGCGGTGGGATAGTCGGCAGCGCCGATGGCGATCACCATGAAATCCTGAATGTCGATGCGCCGTCCCGCATGGGCGCCGCCGCCCAGAACCTGGATCTCCGGCAGCGGCAGGCCGCCCGGCTCGCCGTCACCGGCAAGATGACGCCACAGCGGAACGCCGCGGCCGGCTGCCGCGGCATGGGCGGCGGCCATGGAGGTTGCGATCAGGGCGTTGCCGCCGAGTCGCGACTTATCCGCCGTTCCGTCCAGCTCGATGAGCGTTTCGTCGACGGCGGCCTGGTCGGCGGCGTCCATGCCGGCGAGCGCGGGGGAAATCACCTCCTCGATCCCCGCAACCGCGCGGCGCACATCGCGCCCGCCGAAATCAGCTCCCCCATCGCGCAGGTCGACCGCCTCCCCGCTACCCGTCGAAGCGCCGGCCGGGGCAATGGCTCGCCCGAGCGCACCGGAGGCCAGCGAGACCTCTACCTCGATGGTAGGCAGCGCCCGCGAATCCCAGACGCGCCGCCCGCGCACGGCGGCAATCCGAGTGGTCACGTCCCAAGCTCCTTCTTCCACGCTGCGGCCACCTCGGACAGTCGGTCCGCCGGCTCGCGGAGCAGCGCGCTGGCGACACGCCGCACACGATCACGATCCGCCTCGTCGGTCAGATACTCCACGGGCGACTTGCCGTCGACACGCGCAAGGAACAGACCAGGCAGCAGATGAGCGGTGCGGCGCTCCATTTCATGGCGCGGCTCCCAGGTGACGCCGTCGAGATAGGTGTCGCAGAGCGTCGCGAAGCAGCCGAGGAACCGCTCGACGGCATGCGGCGTCCACAGGCATTTCAGCAAGAGATGGTTGGCACAAAAGGCGAGGTCGAAGGCCGGGTCGCCATACCAAGCGCATTCCGCATCGAGAAAGACCGGGCCCTCGGGCCCGATCATGATGTTCTTGGGGCTGACGTCGCCGTGGACGAGAGACCGCTTGGTTGCCGCCGTCACGGCGACGAGCCGGTGCAGACGGTCGGCAAGGTCCGGGTGCACCGCCGCCGTGGCCTCGAGATACGGTTCGAGCCGTATGGCATGGAAGATGTGATCGGTCGGAAAACGTGCCGCCACCTCGGCATCGCCCGCCGTTCCGGCATGGATGGCGGCGAGCGCCCTGCCCACCGCTTCGGCATCCGCACTGCGCGCCTGCCCGTCGCGAAGCATCGCCTTCCAGAGATGGTAATCGGCCGGGTCGAGCCAGGACAAAGCGAACAGGCCAGCCGCGCGATCTTCGCCGAGGATCCTGGGCACGGCCGACGGAACGATCCGCCCGGCTGTGCGGAACCACGCGACCTCGTAGTGCCCTCGCTCGACCGGCGCCCGCCATTCCGCGGCAACGCGCAGACGGTCGAGCGCGCGTTTAACGCAAAAGGTCCTCTGCCCGACATCGACGCGCCAGATGTCGGAGGCCACGCCGCCGGTAAGCGGGGTCAAGCTGACCGCCTCCCCGGCGCTAGCCAGTCCAAGCCTGTTCAGGGCCCCGACGACCTCGTCGCGCAATTCCGCCGTCGGGCCGTTCAGCCCGCCTGAGCTCGCATCACCTGTCATCACAGCCCCGCCCCCGTCATACGGACGGCTCCGTCATCCACGCTCGTCCTCGGCAGGCCCGGCGACGATTGCCTTGTCGTGCAAGGCGGCGATCTCGACGGAATCCATGTCCAGCACGTCGGCCAACACTTCCTCCGTATGCTCGCCGAGCCGCGGCGCTCGGCCGGGAATCTCGCGCAGCAGATCGGTGAGCGTAGCTGGCGAGCCCGGGGTGAGGTAGCTGTAGCCGCTCGGATGGCGAAGCGCCGTGAACAGGCCCCCTTCCGATATCGGCTGGCCCGGCCCGATCGCCTCGCCCAACGTGCCGTAGACCTCCCAGCACACCCCGGTTCCCCGGAACGCCTCGGCGAGTTCATCGAGCTGCCGTGCGCCCACCGCATGGACCACAAGCGGGTTGAGCCGGTCGCGGTGCTCAAAGCGCAGCCCCTCATCGGCGGCGAGGTCCACGCCCAGTTCCCCTTCGATGCGGGCGACCTCATCGCCAATACCCAGCGCCTTAACCAGGTCAGTCCACTGCCGACGGGTCAGGGCGACGATCATGACGCGTCGGCCATCGGCGGTGGCGAAGTCGCGGCCGAACGCGCCGAACAGATCATTGCCCATGCGCGGCCGGTCCGCGCCGGCCGCCGTTACTTCGGCAACCTGCCCGAGATTGGCCAGCGTCGCCATGGCGATGTCGGCGAGTGGAATGCGGAGTTCGCCGCCCTCCCCGGTCCTGCCGCGGCGGCGCTCCGCGACCATGAGCGCGAAGGCAGCATAGTTCCCCGCGGCGATGTCCCAGGCCGGCACGACATGGTTGACCGGTTCCTCGCCGAGGCTTGCCGGACCAGTCATCAAGGGGACGCCGAGCCGGGCATTCACAGTATAGTCTACCGCCGTGGTGCCATCGGCCCAGCCCATGACGCGGACGGTGATCATGTCGGCCCGCGCGTCGACCAGCCTTTCATGGGACAGGAAGCCGTCCGCGGGATAGTTGGTGACGAAAAGGCCGCCGCCTTCGCCCGGCGCAGAGGCCAACGCCACGGCGAGCTCGCGCCCCTCGGGCCGCGACAGATCGATGGCGACCGACTTCTTTCCCTTGTTGAGGCCCTCCCAGTAGAGGCTATCGCCCGATCCGGGCGCCCGCGGCCAGCGGCGATGGTCCGGACCGCCGCCGGTCATGTCGAAGCGGATCACCTCGGCGCCCATCTGAGCCAGATTGAGGGAGCATAACGGGGCCGCGATGAAGGAGGCCCCCTCGACGATGCGCAGGTCACTCAGAATGGGATACATTTCGTCGCGCCCCCGTCCGGAAACTGCCCTCGGCCAACCTCAGAGCCCGTTTGAGAATTCGGGCGGGCTCCCCCCAATCCTCAATCGAGCTCCAAGCGGGGAGTATGCAGAATTCCGGCTGGCTCGCCAGCCACCAAGGCGGGGCGTCACACTTTGCTGTCGGCCCCCCCGGAGCAGGCAAGCGCGACGGCCGGGGCGAAGCCGCCCGCCCCGCTGACAGCGCGAGGCGGACGGCGCGGCAACAACCTCGTCAGTAACTTACATAGGGGCTGTTGCAGCGGTAACGGTTACCGTCATAGCTGAGGAACGTATCGGTCCCGACATCATAGGAACGATAGCGCTGCTGGCACCACTGGACGTGTGCCTGCGGCATGCCAGCATAGGTCCGGTACTGCGTCCTCGGCTGGGCAAGCGCCCCGCCCAGCAGCGCGCCCGCACCGAAGCCGATAATGCCGGCGGTCGCCGCACGACGGCGATCACGATCCCGGTGGTGACGGTGCCAATGCCAGCCATGATGCCGTCCCCGATAGTGCCTGTATCCTTGACGGTCGACCGGGCGGCGATCACGAATAAGTTCAATATCGGCTTCCGCGCCCGTGTGAACCAGCGGGGCAATGGAAGATTGCGGAGCAGCATTGGCGTTGTCGCTGCTGACCAGCCCGCCGCTAATTGCCAGCGCTCCGGCCGCGAAGAGTGAAGTTAGATAGCGCATTGCTCAATTCCCTTCTCTGCTGTTCAGAGTCATTCATTGGCTATGCAATCCCGCAACGCGGATGATGTTCCCAAAGGCTTCTTCATCTGCATCGATTGGCGCCGAGAGGTGCGATGATCCGCTTGCCGCCGTCCGGCTACCATGTGCTAGCGTTGCGAGGGACCAACCGGAGGCGAACAGACCGATGCAAACCGATGAGATCAGCCGATTCCCGCCCCCCGACCTCGCCTCGCTGCCCGATGACATCCAGGCACGCCTCGTCGCGGTTCAGGAAAAGGCCGGCTTCATTCCCAATGTCTTTGTCTTGCTAGCCGCCCGGCCCGATGAGTTCCGCGCCTTCTTCGCCTACCACGACGCCCTCATGGAAAAGGACGGCGGGCTCAGCCGGGCCGAACGGGAGATGATCGTGGTGGCGACCAGCGGCCTCAACCATTGCCATTATTGCGTGATCGCGCATGGGGCGATTCTGCGCATCCGGGCCAAAGACCCGTTCATCGCCGACAAGGTGGCGATCAACCACCGTAAGGCCGGGCTTTCCGACCGGCACAGGGCGATGCTCGATTTCGCCGCCAAGGTCGCCCTTGCCTCGCACGAGGTGGAGGACGCGGATGTCGCTGCCCTCAGCGACCTCGGATTCTCACAGGACGATGTCTGGGACATCGCGGCGATCGCGGCCTTCTTCGCGATGTCGAACCGGATCGCCAATGTTGCTTCGCTCAAGCCGAACGCCGAGTTCTACGCGCTCGGACGGGGGTGACGCAGCTGCTTGCCCGAGCGGCGCCCCGGGCGCGCGTCGCGTGGCCACCGCTCAGAACGAGCCGAACAGGATGACCGCAAGGCCCGCCGGCAGGGCCGCCACGCGCAACGCCTCCATGACTGCGGTGCGGCGCGAGCCGATGACCGCGAAACTGACCAGATGCAGCCCGATGGCAATCTTGGCGAGCGCAGCCAGCGCCATGACCGGCTCGGTGGCGATGTCGAGCAGGGCCGGATTGGCGATGAAACCGAGGGGCACCAGGAAAAGGCCGAGACCAAGCCGCATCGCGTTCCCGGCGACGGGAAGCCACGGCGTCTGGGCGATGCCAGCGGCAATGAACACGTTGCCGCAGACCGGCGGCGTGATGGTGCACAGCAGCGCGTACCAGAAGACGAAGAGGTGGGCGTGGAGATCGGGCACGCCGAGCTCGATCAGGGCCGGAGCGGCGACAGCGGCGCAGATGACGTAGGCCGCCGTCGTCGGCAGCTCCATGCCGAGAACGAGACTGGCCAGCGCCGTCAAGAGCAAGGCGAGCCAGAGTTCACCACCCGAGGCGCTGAGGATCACCGAGGTCAGTTTGACGCCAAGACCCGTCATGTTGAAGACGCCGACAATGAGGCCGGCGCAGATGATGACGGCGGCGATCATGGCGACCTGTCGGCCGGCGGTGATCAGGGCGACCAGGGTGCGGTGCCACCAGCCAGCGAGCGAAACCCGGCCGTCCTCGTTGAACATCAGGGTGAGCCAGGTGGCGGCCGTTGCGAAGACTGCAGCATAGGCGAGGGTGTAGGTGGTAAAGGCGATGGTGCCGATGAGAATCGTGAACGGCACCATGAAGAATGGGAGCGAGCGGGCAACCGTCCGCCAGCCGGGAAGCTCCTCGCGCGGCAAGGCCGGCAGGTCGTAGCGCACCGCATAGCGATAGACACCGCCCCAAGCGGTGGTGAAGAACAGTATGGCCGGCAAGATCGCCGCCACCATGATCTCGGTGTAGGGCGTGCGGATGAGTTCGGCCATGACGAAGACGCCGGCGCCCATGACGGGCGGCAGGATCTGTCCGCCCGTGCTGGCCACCGCCTCCACCGAGGCGGCGAGCGAGCGGGGATACCCCATGCGCTTCATGGCCGGGATGGTGACCATGCCGGTTGTCGCGGTATTGGCCGCCGCCACGCCGGATATGGTGCCGTAAAAGGCCGAGGACAGCACCGCGACCTGGGCCGCGCCGGCACGCATCCGCCCGGCGATCTGGGTGGCGAAGGCCAGGAACCCCGACCCCGCCTGCCCCGCCGCGATGAAGCCGCCAAGGATGACGAAGAGGGCGATGGTATCGACAGAGATGCCAGTGAGCGAGCCCCACAGCCCGCCCTCGGTAATGGTCAGCGTGCCGAGAAAGTAGTTGGCAGGAAGGCCCGCATGGCCGAAATAGCCGGGAATGTGCTGTCCGAACAGCCCGTAGCAGACGACGATCGCGGCAACGGTCGGCAGAACAATCTTGATTGCCCGGCGCGCCATTTCGAGCACGGTCACGATCAGCACGACCGCGATGACATATTGCTCCCAGCCGACGAGGGAGCCGTACTGGCGAATGAGCGCCGGCCGGTTGAGAATGATATAAGCACAGGCCAGTAGCCCGGCGCCGGCGATGACATAGCCGATCCGGCGCTCGCGGGGCCCGACGCCGTCGGCCATGCCGACGAAGAAGACGAACGGAATCGCGAGCGCCAAATGCAGCGGCCGCGTGACCAGGTTCGGAATCAGGCCAGTGAAGGCATTGTAGAGGTGGAATCCCACGATCAGGGCCGCGAAGACGATCGCGGCCCTGCTGATGTCGACTGTTTCCTGCGGGGCAGGCTTCACGTCTGAAACGTCCGCAAGCCTACTCGGTCATGTGGTCGGGGATATCGACGCCGGCCTCTTCGTAATAGGCGACAACGCCCGGATGCAGCGGCGCCAAGAGCTGCCCGGTAAGATCGGGACTGACGCCGGCCCACCACGGATTTTCCTCGGCAAGCCCCTCGCGCTGATCCCAGAACTGGGAAACGATCAGTTCCGCCGTCGCATCGTCCATGTTGACTGCATAGGCGCCCACCGGAACGCCAACCGTCTCGATATCGGCATCCTGACCGGAATAGGTGCCCGCAGCGATAGTGATCGGCCCGGACATCGGGTCCTGCTCCATGAGAGCGGCGCGCTCTTCCTCGGTGAAGCTCAGAATGCGCAGATCGACTGTGGTCGCCAGTTCCTGGAGCTGCGGTGTCGGGTGGGAGCTGCAGGTGGCGTAGCCATCGACCTGGCGGTTGCGGATCGCCGCCGGGGCACCGCTGAGCTCCATGTCGGGCGTTTCGACCTCCTCGGACAAGCCGAGTATGTCGAGGATTGACGCCGTGCGGCCGTGGCAGAAGGTACCTACGCCGCCGGCCATGAAGGTCGTCCCGGCAAGGTCGGAGACCGACTCGATACCGGAATCGGCGCGCACGACGAAGTGGATGGTCACAAAGGGCATCGGGAACAGGGTGCGGATGCCGCTATAGTCGCCGCCATCGTCGAACGGTTCGTTACCCTGCCAGGCCGCATCGACCAGGCTGGGCGGAGTGGTGAACAGAAAGGCGCCCGGGCGCTGCGCCGATTCCCGCACATTCTGCACCGAGCCCTGGCTCTCCTCGACCGTAGGCAGAACCGAGCCCTCACTGGCATCGCCGATCATCTCGGCGAGCTGAACCATCATCACATAATAGGACGATTCCGCCGCTGCAGATTTCAAGGTCACGCGAGTTTCAGCCGTCGCAATCGATGTCCAGCTCATGGAAACTGCGGCACATGCCGCGACTAATCCCGCGGCTGATCGAAATTTCGTCATAATCCTTCCCTCCCTTGCTGCCGTTTCGCCCGGCCCAATACCGCGCGCGTGCCCGTTGTCTAACCGGATTCTGCTGCGGTGCAAGCGCTAGAGGATTGAGGCCATCGCTTCCGCCGTGTCCGGGGCGCTGATGGGCGAGCGCATCGGGGCAATCCTCCCGGCATCTGCCGGAAACTGAACAATCTCAAATCGTTGGGGGGCGATGTCACGGACCGTCGTGGGTCTATCGCCGCGCGAGTTTCTGCGGCATTCAATCATGGAGTATGCATGAGACGCCATTCTGGAACCAGCAAAGCAATCGCGCTGCCGGCGATGCTTCTCGCCTCGATATTTCTTGTCTTCGCAGCGCAAGCCGGGAAAGTTGCCGACGATCCCAGTCTTGACCTGGACTCCTCCATTGACGGCGACGAGGCCGAGGGATGGCCCCGCGCCATGCCCGACACGCCTCCCCTGCGGACTGCCCATGCTGGCGAGCCGACGACCTCGTGCCTGCCTGACAGGCTCAAGAAGCGCATGGCCCAGATCGAGGACCGTTGGGGCCAGGTGGAAATCATCTCAACGCACCGGCCAGGCGCACGCGTCCGGGGGACGGGGAGTCCCAGCCGGCACGCCAACTGCCAGGCGGTCGATTTCCGGCCACGGAGCGACACATACCAGGCGGTGGCCAGATGGCTTCGCGAAGAGCACGGGGGCGGTGTCGGCACCTATTCGAGCGGCCACATCCACATCGATACCGGCCCGCAATATCGGTGGCACAACGAATAACGCCACACCGGCGAACGCCGTTAATTCAGCGGGCCGCGTCTCATCAAACGAGCAACGCTGCCCAAGCGCCGGCGTCCCGCCCGCACTGCCCTGAGCGCAAAATGGCCCGCACCGAACGCGGCCAGAGTCCGCCGTCCGCCGGGGCGAACCGATATCAGAAGATCGACCATTGGCCGGCGATGGGGCCAAAGCTCGCCCATCAGCCGGTTTCCTGGTGGGGTGCATGAGTCGAACCAGCCGATCGTCGGATCCTCGATGGCATGACGCACGTCCTCGATCTCGGCGAGCACGCCCGGGGCACAGGATCGCAGTTCCTCGTCGAAGGCTGTCTTGAAAGCCCAGAGCTGGCTGCCGGCACGAAAGTTCATCGTGATGGCGACAGGCCGTCCGTCCAACTCCAGGGCGCCCGCCATGATGCGCCCCTCCCGCGATCCGCCGTCGACCAGCGCTTCGAAGTAGGCAGTTTCGCCGGGGCTGGACTGGATCGCCGATCCGATTCTACCTTTCCAACTGCGCGATTCCAGCTCCAGAAACTGCCTGCTGAGGCTGACCACCTCATCGCGGCGCTCGCCCCGCCGGCTGGTCAGGTTCCCAAGCTCTTCCAGCCGCCGGCGTCGCCGCTCGCACCCCTTGCGCCGATTACGGGAGAGGCTTTCGAGATAGCCGGCCACGGTAAGCGCATCCGCGCGCAGGAACGGGCGCGCGCTGCGGCGCAGCACGCGCCAGCCACGTTGCGTTTCAGCAAGATGGGAAAACAGGTCCCCGGCGAACCTGGTATCGGTCGTCAATGACGGCCAGTGCAGGACCCCGCCACCCTGCTCATCGAGCCAGCCGAACAGCGTGTCCAGAAACGCCGAAGCTGACCCCTCCCGCACGAGCGGCGTGGTGTCGAAGCAATGGGTGTGGGCCCACACCGACCAGAAGCGGGAAATGGGTGGTCCGCTGCGCACCAACGGAACCGCCCCGAGCATTCCGTCAGCATCGCCCTCGGCGCACAGCAGGCCGATGCGCGCGCCCTTCGGCGCGAGATGACGAAGCGCCGGCATCAGCATCCATGGCTCGGCGAAGACATTCGCATCGCCAGCGGCTTCGGCCAGCCGTCGCCATTTTTCGAGCACCGCGTCATCGTCTGCCGAATCCGGTAGGATCCAGCGCGCAGCCGACCTGCTCGGCCATGGTTCCGGGCGGCACAAACCCGAATCGCCAACGGCGTCCGGCCGCATCAATGCAAGCTTCGCAAACAAGTGCCACTCCGAATAGCTTCGCACTGCGCTAAGCTACGCTAGGACCAACTGGCTCGCCGCGTTGCCCACGGCAGTTCCAGCCTGCGCAGGCCGGCCCAACTACGCGCACTCCTTTCCTCGATGTCCAGCGGAATGTTC
>SKQW01000277.1 GCA_007118805.1 Rhodobiaceae bacterium
CTTCCTGGGCAGCCCGCTCCCGCTCAGCTTCCAATTCTGCCTCGCGGCGACGTGCCTCCTCCTCGGCGGCTTGTGCGCGCTCCCGCTCAGCTTCTGCTTCAGCTTCTGCCTGTGCTTCGGCGGCCTCCCGGCGCTCTCGCTCGGCTTCCTCCTGCAACTGTTCCAGCCGTTCAGCTTCCTCCTGGGCGGCTTGCTCTCGTTGGCGTTCTGCCTCCTCCTCGACCTCGCGCAGACGCTCTGCCTCTTCCTCGGCGGCTCGCTCGGCTTCTTCTTCGGCGGCCCGCTCCAGCGCTTCCTGCGCGGCGTCCTGTTCGGTGCGCCTATCGCGATCGTTGTCATCGGCGTCATCAGTGGCCTGATCGCCGTTACGCTCCTGCTCGGGTTGTTCGGCTTGAGCCAGGATCACCGCGTTTCGTGCATCAGCTCGCGCCGACCAGTCGGCCAGAGCCGGCGCACTCATGGCCGCCCCCAGTGGAACAATGGCTGCGGCCAGCAGCAATTCGGTCAGTCGTGTCATGTTCAGTTCAGATCCCTGTACGCGCCCCGCCCTTGGAAAAACGCCAGTCGGAGACTCAGGTTCCTGATTTGACTGACGCTTCGGCCTTGCGAATGGCTGATATGGGGCTTTTCGAGGGCATCGGAGAGCCCATCGCCGCCGATCTGAGCATCGGCCGCTTGAACGCAGGCTGAACGGGTTAGAGCCCGCTCCGGGCTCTTGAGGCCCAGCCACCGCACGCCCACATCCCGGCCATGAGCAAGTTCCTGATCACGCTCGGCATCGTCCTGATCGTCGTCGGGCTTGCCTGGCCGTGGCTGACCAAGCTCGGGCTGGGGCGGTTGCCCGGTGACATCGTCATCGAACGCGAGGGCTTCAGCTTCTACTTCCCGCTGGCCACATCGCTTCTCATCAGTGCGGCCCTGACGCTGATCTTCTGGCTGATCGGCCGATAGGGGTCAGCCATCCTCCGTCACAACAGGCGTATCGTCGCGCCCGCCCCATTCCGTCCAGGAGCCATCATAGAGCGCGTTGCGGCCGTGACCGATCGCGGCGAGGCCGAGCGAGAGGACGGCTGCCGTCACGCCGGAGCCGCACGAGGTGACCACCGGCCGGTCGAGATCCACGCCGGCCTCGGCGAAAGCGTCCTGCAACGATGCATTGTCCTCCAGCGTGCCATCGGCGTTGATAAGGCGATTGAAGGGCAGGTTGAGGCTGCCCGGCGCATGGCCGCTACGCAGTCCCGCCCGAGGTTCGGGCGCCGTTCCGGCGAACCGCTCGGCTGATCGCGCGTCCAGCATCTGTTCGTCGCCAGTGTCGAGCAGCCGTCGGACAGACCCGACGTCACGCACGAATGCCGGGTCGAATCGCGCGGCAAAGCGCCGCTCATCACGGTTCACCTCGCCCCGTTCCAGGGGCCGGCCCTCGTCGACCCATTTGGGCAGCCCCCCGTCGAGCACGGCAACGTTGCGCGCGCCCATTATCCGGAACGTCCACCACACGCGCGCCGCGGAGAACAGGCCCGCACCATCATAGACCACGATACGGTCTTCCTCGGCGATGCCGAGCCGGCCCACCGCCGCGGAGAACTGCGCGGGGCTCGGCAACATATGGGGAAGATCGGTGTCGGGATCGGCAATGGCGTCGATGTCGAAGAACACCGCACCCGGTATGTGACCGGCAAGATACTCCGCATGTGGGTCGCGTGCCTGCGCGGGAAGATACCAGGAGCCGTCGACCACGACGACATCCGGCGCCGAGAGATAATCGGCGAGCCACTCGGTGGAGACCAGAACCTGGTCGCGTGGTGACGTCATGACTCGCCCTTTCCGACCGTCAGATTGCGCCGTTCATGCCATCCGGCGATGGATTCGGCGGGATATTCGGGAAATGCATCATCGCCGTCCCGGATCTCCGGCTCCACCCATTGGGGCGCATAATTGAGCATCAGGTGAACCCGCTCCGGCGGCACCGGCAAGTCACTGTCGATCGCCGAAGCGAAGGGATGCACCAGGTCGGGCCAGGCTTCGTCGAACACCCAGAGCGCAGATCCGCAATGCTTGCAGAATCGGCGCTCGCCGCTGCTCGATTGCCCGTCAATGCGGGCATGGAAGACAGTGATGCTGTCGGCGCCCTCAACGTTGAGTGTGTCGGCCCGGCCCATGATGTTGATCGCATAGCCGCCACCGCCCGCGGTCTTGCGGCAGATCGAACAGTAGCAGCGCATGTACGGATACGGCGTGTCCGACTCGACCGAGAACCGTACGGCGCCACAATGACACGAGCCGTCGAGCCGCATGATGCTCACTCCCCGGCAAAGGCGATGCGGACCCGCCGATTCCGCGCGCCCTTCGACTCGATTCGCGAGACCACGACCGGGCCGATCTCGGCGGTCGAGTGGACGTGCGTGCCGCCGCAGGGCTGAAGGTCGACGTCGCCAATCCGGATGAGGCGGACCTGTCCGGCGCCGATCGGCGGCTTCACCGTCATCGTCTTGACCATCTCCGGTCGTGCGGCGAGTTCCTCGTCGCTGATCCATTCCGCGGAAACAGGATGGTCGGCGGCGATCATCTCGTTGAGGTGCGCCGTCAGCTCCTCCTTGTCGAGCGCGCCGTCGCCCACGTCGAAATCCAGCCGCCCGTAATCGTCGGCGACCTGTCCGCCGGTCACCGGATAGGGCACCAGCACAGAAAGCAGATGCATGCAGGTGTGAATGCGCATCAGCCGGTGGCGCCGCTCCCAGTCGATCTCTGCTTCCACATGGCGCGCCGGCTCGGCCAGAACGTCGAGCGAGGCGGGCACATGCACGATCTCGTCGGGGGTCTCGCCCTTCACTGTCGTGGCGATCCGGATCTCGCTTCCGTCGATGAAGCGCAGACTTCCCGAATCTCCCGGCTGCCCCCCGCTGGCGGCGTAGAACACGGTACGGTCGAGGATGATCCCGCCACGGTCGTTGACGCCGCGCACGGTGGCATCGCACGACCTGAGATAGGGATCGTCTCGAAACAGGAGTTCGGTCATCGCCTACGCCTCCACGAACGGAATTGCGATATCGCTCTTGCGCTCCATGAAGCCCGGCACCGGCAGTGCCTTACTGCGCAGGAAGTCCGGGTTGAAGAGCTTGGACTGATAGCGGGTCCCGTAGTCGCAGAGCACCGTGACGATGGTGTGTCCCGGCCCCATCTCGCGGGCCAGACGGATAGCCCCGGCAATATTGATGCCGCTAGAGCCGCCCAGAACGAGCCCCTCATGCTCGATAAGGTCGTAGAGAATCGGGACGGCTTCCGCGTCCTCGATCAGATAGGCCATGTCCACATGGATATCTTCGATTACCGGTGTCACACGGCCGAGGCCGATGCCCTCGGTGATGGAGCCGCCTTCCGTCGCTTCCGCCTTGCCGTCTTTGAACAGGTGATACATGGCCGCACCGCGCGGGTCGGCGCAGCCGATCGTGACATCGTTCTTGCGCCCCCGCAGATAGGTCGAGACGCCGGCCAGGGTGCCGCCGGTCCCGACGGCGCAGATGAAGCCGTCGACCTTGCCGCCGGTCTGTTCCCAGATCTCCGGGCCGGTGGTGTCGAAATGCGCCTTGCGATTGTCGAGATTGTTCCACTGGTCGGCATAGAGCACACCATGCGGCTCGGTCTGCTTAAGGTCATCGGCCAGCCGGCGCGCCACATGCTGATAATTGTTGGGATTGCGGTATGGAACCGCCGGGACTTCCAGCAGCTCTGCTCCGGCCGCCCGTATCATGTCCTTCTTTTCCTGGCTCTGCGTATCCGGAATCACGATGAGCGTGCGGTAGCCTCGCGCCGAAGCCACCAGCGCCAGGCCGATCCCGGTATTCCCCGCCGTTCCCTCGACGACCAGCCCGCCGGGTTCGAGTTCCCCGCGCGTCTCGGCCTCCAGTATCATGTGGCGTGCCGGCCGGTCCTTCACGGACTGCCCCGGATTCATGAACTCCGCCTTTCCAAGGATTTCGCATCCCGTCTCCTCGGAGGCCCTGCGCAACCGGATCAGAGGCGTATTGCCGATCGCATCGACGACGCTATGACGAATGTCCATGATGATATATCCCGGATGATCCGAATGACGGAACCTATCCGCCGGGTCAGGTCGGTTCAAGCCGGCGTAAACACTCGCAATGAGAGTTACCCTTTCATTTTTCCCGCTATGGTGGCAGTCTGCGCTCCTTCTAACCCGGCCGGAGCGCGTCGCGCATACGGGAGTTCGTTGATGCCGAGCAGAGACCAGAGTAAGTTGCACCACACCCAGCGCAGTGCGGAACGGGGGCAGCACGCACCGGACCGCGATACTCTCACCTTCGCCGAACGACACGATATCGCCGAGCATCTCGGCCGAATGCTGCCGGAGCTGGCCAGGCTGGCCGACCGGGCCGACATGCAGCTGACCGCCTACTTCCTTCGGATGGCCCAGCAGGACATCCAGGACCAGCTGTCTGGCACAGATCAGTGATTCCCGCCGGGGGGCGCCATCAAACCAGAGATACGCGCTGGCCTGGGTGACGCTCCAACTGCCCGGCAAGCTCCAGTTCGACGAGTACCTGCATCACCGTGCCCGCCGGCAGCCCAGTATGACGCATCACCTCGTCGATCTCGACGGGGCTGGTGCCCAGCGCCTGCGTCACCAGCCCTCGGGCATCGTCGGGATCGACGAAGTCCGCCACCTCGAGACGGGGTTCCTCCGCTCTCGGATCGCTGGGTGGACGCCTGATGACGGGCTCGAGAGCCTCCAGGACATCGTCCGCGCTGCGGGTCAGGACGGCGCCCTGACGGATGAGTCGGTTGGTGCCGTCCGATCTCGGGTCGAGCGGAGAGCCCGGCACTGCGAAGATCTCGCGTCCCTGCTCCAGGGCGCGGCGGGCCGTTATGAGCGAGCCTGACCGCATGGCCGCTTCGAGGATCACGACGCCATGGGCAAGGCCCGCTATGATGCGGTTGCGGCGCGGAAAATCCCTGGCCCGCGGCTCCCAGTCGGGCGGAAGCTCGCTGACCAGCGCGCCGGTTCGTGCAATCTCGCGGGCAAGATCGCCATGCTCTTCAGGGTAGAGATGACCGTGGCCGCCGGCCAGCACGGCGACGGTTCCGGTGGCAAGGCTCGCGCGATGGGCCGCGGCGTCGATGCCTCTGGCCAGCCCGGAAACGATGACGAATCCCGCCTCGGCGAGGCCAGTGACGATACGTTCGGTGAGCCGCCGTCCGGCCGCCGAGCAATTGCGCGCACCGACCACGGCGACCATGGGACGGGCCAGCACGTCCTGCTGCCCGGCGACGTAAAGGAGAGGGGGCGCCGCGTCGATATGGGCCAGCAGCGAGGGAAAGCCGGGCTCGCCGGAGGCGATGAGCCGCAGCCCGAGCCGCGCCGCTCTTGCCAGCTCGGCCTCGGCATCGGCCAAGGTGCAGATCCGGATCGGCCGCTTCAACCCGCCGCGGGCGGACAGCGCCGGCAACGCTTCGAGGGCCGCGGCGGCGCTGCCATAGCGATCCAGCAATGTGTGAAAGGTGGCCGGCCCGACATTCTCGCTGCGCGCCAGCCGCAGCCTGTCCCTGCGCTCGGCGTCGTCGAGCCGCGAGGCTGGGGGCTCATCCTTGCGCGTCACCACCTTCCCCCTTGCCGCCGATGCGGCTCTCCTCGCCGCGAAGGAGGCGGCCGATATTGGCCCGATGAGTGGCGAAGATGAGCAGCGTCATGGCGGCGAACAGCCAGGCCGCCGGCATGGCGCCAAGCAGTGCCAGCACGAAGGGCGTTGCGGCGGCGGCAACGAGGGCGGCGAGCGAGGAGTAGCGCAGGAGCCAGGCGGTCAGCAGCCATAGGGCGGCAAAGACGACCGCCGCCGGCCAGGCAACGGCCGTCAGGACTCCGAGATAGGTGGCCACGCCCTTGCCCCCGCGAAAGCCCAGCCAGACGGGAAATATGTGGCCCAGAATCGCTCCGGCCCCTGCGGCAAGGGCCGCCATCGGCCCCCACATTGCGGCAAGCGCGACCGCCACCGTCCCCTTCAGCGCATCGCCGGCCAGCGTCGCCGCCGCCAGCCCCCTGCGCCCCGTGCGGAGCACGTTCGTCGCGCCGATATTGCCCGAACCGATGCGCCGAAGGTCACCGAGCGATGAGAGGCGCGTGAGGACCACGCCGAATGGGACCGAGCCCAGTAGATAGCCGAGTGCGGCGGCCAGGATGAGTGTCGGCGCCAACTCGTTCACGACGGCACGCTCCGCCGCTTCCGGTAGGCCTTCCCGTCAGGCTCGCAGGTCAATCTTGCCTCCGCCCTAGTGTCCCGAATCCGAAATTCGTTACCATTCGCAACAGTCTCCGCACAAAATTCGGATTCAACAAGGAGACTAGCAACTTTATGAATCTAATGTGGTCTTGGATTTGAAGTTCGATTCGGGAGCCTGCTGCAAGCATGGTAACGAACTTCAGATCCACCACACTGGCCAAGCCTAATATCAGGGCGAATCGTAGTCGTACACCGTACGGCCGGCAACGACGGTGCGGATAACGCGCCCCTGCAGGCGCGCCCCTTCGAATGGGGTGTTCTTCGAGCGCGAGGACAGGGATTCGGGATCGACCACCCAGGGCGCATCGGGATCGAAGAGCACGAGGTCGGCCACCGCGCCCGGCGACAGTGAGCCGGCCTCGATGCCGAGCAGGCGCGCCGGCCGGGTGGACAGGGCATCGATCAGGCGCATCAGCGGCACCTCGCCGGAATGATGAAGCCGCAGCGCGGCGGCCAGCAGCGTCTCCAACCCGATCGCCCCGTCCGCCGCTTCGCTGAAGGGGTGCCGCTTGGTCTCCACGTCCTGCGGATCGTGGCTTGAGACGATCGTGTCGATGGTCCCGTCGGCCAGCGCCTCGATCAGCGCCTGCCGGTCGTCCTCGCTGCGCAGCGGCGGCGACAGCTTGAAGAAGGTGCGGTAGGAGCCGACGTCGTTCTCGTTGAGCGAGAGATTGGCAACCGCCACCCCGGCCGTGATTCTGTGCCCCCGTGCCTTGGCCTCGCGAATGAGCGGGATCGAGCCAGCCGCCGAAAGCTGCGCGGCGTGGTATCGCGCATCGGCGAGCGCGGCCAGCGCCAGATCGCGGCTCAGCATGATGGTCTCGGCTTCGGCGGGAATGCCAAGCAGGCCGAGCCGCGTCGCGGCCTCGCCTTCGTTCATCACGCCCTCGCCGACCAGGTCCGGATCGGCCGGCAGATGCACCACCAGGGCATCGAAGTCCCGGGCATAGGTCAGGGCCCGGCGCATGACACGGGCGCTGGTTACCGCTTGGCGGCCATTGGTGAAGGCGAGCGCGCCCGCGTCCAGCAGCAGGCCGATCTCGGTCATTTCGGTGCCGCGCAGCCCCTGCGTTAAGGCGGCCATCGGCCGGACCTTCACGATCGCCGTGTCGCGGGCCAGTCGCTGGACGAAATCGACCAGCGCGATGTCGTCGATCACCGGATCGGTATCCGGCATGCAGACCATGGTCGTCACGCCGCCGGCTGCCGCGGCACGGCTCGCCGAGGCGATGGTCTCGCGATGCTCGTAGCCCGGCTCGCCGATGAACACCCGCATGTCGACAAGGCCGGGCGCCAGGACCTGCCCCCGGCCGTCGACGATCTCGGCCCCGTCAGGGGCGTTGCCTGGCCCGACATGCCGGCCGACATCGGCGATCCGCCCGTCGATCTCGATCAGCCCGCCGATCTCGTCCCGGCCTGTGGACGGGTCGATCAGGCGTACATTGCTGAAGACGAGCGGCGCCGGCTTGCGCGGCTCGAAGCGTTCCGGCGTTCCAAATTGCGCCATGGTGAGCCTCAGGCGTTGGGCAGATTGCGCGCAAGCGCTTCGAGCACCGCCATCCGGACCGCCACACCCATCTCGACCTGCTCGCGAATCACGCTCTGGTGGCCGTCGGCCACGTCGGAGTCAATCTCGACACCGCGGTTCATCGGCCCCGGATGCATCACGAGAGCATCCGGCCGGGCAAGTGCCAGCTTCTCCGCGTCAAGGCCGAAGAACCGGAAATACTCCCTCACCGACGGCACATAGGCGCCCTGCATCCGTTCGCGCTGGAGGCGCAGCATCATTACCACATCGGCATCGGTCAGGCCTGTGCGCATGGTGCGATGGACCTCGACACCGAGGCGCTCGATGGCCGGCGGAAGGAGGGTTGAGGGGGCTATCACCCGGACTCGCGCGCCCATCGCGTTGAGGAGAATGATATTGGAGCGCGCGACCCGCGAGTGCAGTATGTCGCCGCAGATTGCCACGATCAGCCCCTGAAGCCGCCCCTTGTGCCGCCGAATGGTGAGCGCATCGAGCAGGGCCTGCGTGGGATGCTCGTGCGAGCCGTCGCCGGCATTGATGACCGAGCAGCCGACCTTCTGCGCCAGCAGCTCCACGGCCCCGGCCGCATGATGGCGCACCACAAGGATGTCGGGACGCATGGCATTGAGCGTCATCGCCGTGTCGATGAGGGTTTCGCCCTTCTTCACCGCCGAGGCGCCCACCGACATGTTCATGACGTCGGCACCCAGCCGCTTGCCCGCCAGCTCGAATGAGGACTGGGTGCGTGTCGAGGCCTCGAAGAAGAGATTGATCTGGGTGCGCCCACGCAGGGTGGACGTCTTCTTTTCAACCTGACGGCCAAGCTCGGCCGCGCGATCGGCAAGCTCGAGCAGGTCCCCGATCTCCTGGGGCGACAGCCCGTTAATGCCCAACAGGTGACGATGGGGGAATGAGATCGGGCTTTCGGGGGCGAGGCTCATCAAATCCGGTGCTATAGGCCGAGTCTCGATCCGCGGCAAGTATCCACGGCAATTGCGGATTGATCGGCCGGCCGATCACCCGGCGACAAGCGCGATCCACAGCGGCAGGGTGACCATGGAGATCGCGGTCTGGAAGGTGATGATCTCGGCCATGAACGGCGCATCGCCATTCATCTCGCGCGCCAGCACATAGGCGTTGGTCGCCGTCGGCACGGCCATGGCGATGACGACTACGCCGAGGGCGACACCTTCCACGCCGAACCAAGTGGCGAACCCAACGCCGAACAGCGGCATCACAACCAGTTTCAGAACAGTGCTGACGACAAGGGCCGGCGAGGGGCGCTTCAGCGCCGCAAGGTCAAGGCCGGCGCCCACGGCAATCAGGCCGGTGGCCACCGCCGCCCGGCCCATCAGGTCGAGCGCATCGGTAACCGGGGCAGGGGGCAGCAGCCCGGCGCCATTGGCCGCCAGCCCCACCGCGCAGGCCCAGATGAACGGGTTTCGCAACAGGGCCGTCACAACCGTGCCGGCCGTCGGCGGCGATTTCGCCGCATGGCGGGCCAGCACCAGCACGCTCATCAGATTGGCCATGGGCACAATGGCGACGATCGCAACCGAGATCAGCGCCAGCCCCTCGCTGCCATACAAGCTGCCGGCCACGGCGAGGCCGATGAAGGTGTTCCAGCGGGTTGCCCCTTGAAAGAGCGAGGTGAAGGCCGGTCCGGCCATGGCGAGCCGGCCGGCCAGAAACGGCCGGCAGATCAGGCATGCCGCCGCCATCACCAGGATCGCCGCGAACAGCGCGGCGCCGGCAGATAGCGCGGGCAGCCGCGTGAAGTCGGTGGTTGCCAGGGACAGGAAGATGAGGGAGGGGAACAGGACGTAATAGGTCAAGCGCTCGATGGCGGTCCGCTCTCCAATATCGAGCAGGCCGATCCGCATGAGCCCGTAGCCCACGGCGATCACCACAAGCACCGGCAGAATGTGTGCGGCGACCTCTGGCATCAGGCGCGCCGCCCTTCGATGTGCGACAGCCGGTCGAGCGCGCCTTGCAGAATATAGGCGGCCGCCGTCTCGTCGACGATCAGGGCACGCCGGCGCCGGCTCGTGTCGCCGGCGATCAGCATGCGCTCCACCGCCGCTGTCGACAGCCGCTCATCCCACAACAGGGCCGGACGGGCGAGCGCATGGGCAAGATTTGCGGCGAACGCCCGGGCGGACTGGGCGCGCGGCCCCACGCTGCCATCCATGTTGAGCGGATAGCCGATGACGAGCCCGACCACGCCGTTCTCCTCGGCGATGCGCAGGAGCGCGGCGGCATTGTCGCTGAACTTCGCCTTCTCCAGCCCGGTCAGCGGCGTTGCCACGGCCTGGGTCCGGTCGGACAGGGCAACGCCGATGGTTTTCGTCCCGTGATCGATTCCGAGAAGAGCGCCGGATGGGGGCAGGCCCGCGGCAAACGCCGCGATGTCGGTGGTCGGGGCATCCATGGACGCGGCTTTAGCACGCCTCCGGCCGGTGCGCACCGGCTTGCATTCGCCTTGCGTTGGGATTAGGTATCGCCGGCATCGTCACCTGCTTGGTGGCGCGGCCGCCGGCGGAGCCAAGGGTTGATCGGTTCCGGCGGCGGGGTCCGATTGCGCGCCGGTAGCTCAGCTGGATAGAGCACCAGACTACGAATCTGGGGGTCGGGGGTTCGAATCCTCCCCGGCGCGCCAAAATCCCCAATAAAATCAATGATAACCGCACTCACTTGCCCGGCAAGCCGGTGCGGTATATGCTTACACAACCCTTACACAAAATTGGCCTTTGGCGAGGTCCCGCCCATGACCGGCTCCGCCCACTCCATTCTCGGCGGCAAGGTCCATGTCTACCGCCGGGAAAACAGCCGGTTCTGGCAGTGCGCGACCTATCTCGCCGGGAAGAACCGGCGTGTCAGCACCAAGGAAGAAAGCCTCGCCCGCGCCAAGGAGATTGCCGAAGACTGGTATCTTGAGCTGCGCGGCAAGGCCCGCGCTGGCGAGATTTCATCGGAAAAGACATTCAAGCTGGCCGCCGACCAGTTCGAGCGTGAATACCAGGTCATCACCGGCGGCGAGCGCAACGCCGATTATGTGGAAGGCCACAGCACCCGCCTGCGGCTGCATCTGCTGCCCTTCTTCGGTTCCCTGCCCCTGTCCGAAATCACCCCCGGCAAGGTGCAGGAATATCGTATCCACCGGCTCGCGCCCGACGGCGGCGCGCTGGCCGGGGACAAGACGTTTAAAGACGCGGCCCGCCAGTTCGAGCGCGAACGGCCCGCGCCGAAAGGACCAGGGCGAAAGCCCGCCGAGATCGATGCCCACAGCACAAGGCTGCGTAACCATCTGATCCCTTATTTCGGGAACCTGCCGCTTTCGGCGATAACGCCGGAGAAGATCGAGGAATACCGCCAGCACCGCCGCAACCCGGCGGGCGGCAGCGCGCCGCCCGCCAGCAAGGTGCTGCATCAGGAGATTGTGACGCTCGGCAACGTCATGCGTTGGGCCGAGCGCCGCAGCAAACCGCCTTCGCGCAGCACGCTGCATCATGAGCTGGTCACATTGCGGCAGGTGCTTAAGACCGCCATGCGTCATGGCTGGCTCGCCACGCTGCCGGACCTGTCGCAGCCCTACGGCGCTTCCGCCAAGATCACGCACCGGGCGTGGTTCTCGCCCGAGGAATATCGCACGCTCTACGAGACAACGCGCGCCCGCGCCCGTGCCGCGAAAGGCATGGCCTGGCAGTGGGCCGCCGAGCAGATGCACGACTACGTGCTGTTCATGGCCAATACCGGCCTGCGGCCCGACGAGGCCAACAATCTCGAACATCGCGACGTGAAGATCGTCGCGGACGAGGCGACCGGCGAGACGATCCTGGAGATCGAGGTGCGCGGCAAGCGCGGCGTCGGCTACTGCATGAGCACCGCCGGTGCGGTCCGTCCCTATCAGCGGCTTCTCGCCCGTCCGAAGCCCCGCGCCGGTAATGCGAAGGACGGCGATCCGGCTGCGGCCGCGAAACCGGAATTTCCGCAGCCGACCGGCCGGGTGTTCCCGGCCAACCACAAAAAGCAGTTCGGCCGCATCCTTCAGGAGGCGGGTCTGAAGTTTGACCGGGACGGCAACCGGCGGACCGCCTACAGCTTGCGGCACACTTACATCTGCCTGCGTCTCATGGAAGGCGCGGACATCTACCAGATCGCGAAGAACTGCCGCACCAGTGTCGAGATGATCGAAAAATACTACGCGGTGCACCTGCGCACCGTCCTCGATGTCGCCGCCATCAACGTCCGGCGCGAACGGCCCAGCAAAGTCCGTAGCGTGCTCGATGAGGATGCCGGCGCGTAGATTGCCACGCCGGCTGCACCTGCTTTGCCGATAGCGGCCCGCTGAATGCGGTCAGCGATCTTCCGGTGGAGAAGACTGCCCGAATAGCGCAAGCCCCTCACAGGGGTTTTA
>SKQW01000285.1 GCA_007118805.1 Rhodobiaceae bacterium
CGGATCGACGTGGAGCTTGAAAGCCAGAACCGCAACCTGCTCGATTCGATGAATCGGCGGGCCCGGCTTCAGCTCCGGCTGCAGCGCACCGTCGAAGGCCTTTCGGTAGCAGCGGTCAGCTACTATACGGTGGGCCTCATTGGCTATGTGGCCAGCGGTGGAGACGACTTTTTTGGCTGGGCTATCAGCCCCGTCCTCGTCACCGCTGCGGCGGTGCCCATCGTCGTTCTGGCAGTGTGGCTTATGGTCCGCCGCATCCGCCGTCACGCCGAGGATTGAAGCGCCGCGCTTGCCGAGGCGAAGCGCCCCCTGCTAAGAGCCCATCCGAATTCTCAAACGGGCTCCAGATCCCGCCCCTCCGCCATTCATTCAAGGCACCCACGTGACGGCCATCCTGTCCCTGCATGATCTGTCGAGGCTCGACGCGGCAGCGCGGGCGCGGCTCATGGCGCGCAGCGAGGAGGACCTGTCGTCATATGTCGCGCGGGTCGAGCCGATCATCGCCGCCGTGCGCGCGCGTGGCGACGCCGCGCTGATCGAGCTTGCCGCCCGGTTCGACGGCGCCACGGTCGCGGCCGATGCGATCGCCGCGAGGCCCGACGACTTCGAGGCGGCCGAAGCTCGCCTCGAGCCGGATCTCAAGGAGGCGATGCGGTTCGCCGCCGAGCGCATTCGCAGATTTCACGCCCGGCAGAAGCCGGAGGACATGTGGATCGAGGAGATGGCGCCCGGCGTGATGGCCGGTGAGCGCAACCTGCCGATTCCCTCGGTCGCCTGCTATGTGCCGCGCGGCAAGGGGGCGTTTCCCTCCGCCGCGCTGATGACCACACTGCCGGCGAGCGTGGCGGGCGTGCCCGAGATCGCCGTCTTCACTCCGCCCACGCCGGATGGCGGCATCGACGACGCGACGCTTTTCGCCTGCCGGCTCGCCGGCATCTCGCGGGTCTACAAGTGCGGCGGCGCCCAGGCCGTGGCCGCCGCGGCCTACGGCACCGAAACCGTGCCGAGGGCGGCCAAGATCGTCGGGCCGGGGTCGAGCTGGGTGGTGGCGGCGATGCACGCCCTGTCCGACGTCATCGATATCGGGCCGCCGGCCGGACCGTCGGAAGCGATCATCCTTGCCGATGGCGCCGCCGATCCGCGCAAGGTCGCGCTCGATCTCCTCAACGAGGCCGAGCACGGGCCGGATTCATCGGCCTTTCTGGTCACCGACAGCCGCGAGCTGGCCGGCGAGGTCGACCGCTACGTCCAGCGTTTCTGGGGCGAGATGGGCGCGCAGCGCGTCGATTTCTCGCGCACCGTTCTGACCGGGCAATCGGGCGGCATCGTGCTCGCCCCCGATATGGACGAGGCATGCCGTTTCGCCGACGACTACGCGCCCGAGCATCTGATGATCCATGCGGCAGACCCGTGGTCTTATCTGCCGCGCCTTGCCAATGCCGGGGAGATCCTCCTCGGAGAGCACTCGGCGATCGCGATCGCCAACTTCGTGCTCGGGCCGAACCATGTGCTGCCGACCGGCGGCAAGGCGCGCACCCGTTCCGCGCTGTCGGTCTTCGACTTCATGAAGCGCCAGACCATCGGCTATCTGACGCGCGAGGGCCATGACGGCCTTGCGCCCCATGCCCATGCCTTTGCCCGCTACGAAGGCTTCGATGCCCATGCCAACGCCGTTTCGGATCTGCGGGAGGCGGAGGGGTGAGGCAGTCTCAAAGCGGAAGTCGGCGTGACCGCTCGTCCTTCCTTCCAGCCAACCTATTCGGCGCTGAATGATGACCCAGCGCATTCTGGTGACCGGCGCCAGCGGCTTCATCGGCCGTCATGCCCTCGCGCCCCTGGTGAAGGCCGGGGCGGAGGTTCACGCCGTCAGCCGCAGCCCGCTCGACAACGCCCCGCCCCACGTGATCGCGCATCGGACCGATCTGCTCGATCAGGTAGAGCGACACCAGCTCGTGCGGGAGGTCAGGCCGCAGCTCATCCTGCATGCCGCCTGGGAGACGGCGCATGGCCGGTTCTGGACGGCGCCGGCCAATCTCGACTGGGCCGCGGCATCGCTGGAGCTCGCCCGCGAGGCGGCCGAACATGCGCTTGAGCGCTTCGTCGGGGTCGGCACCTGCTTTGAATATGCCTATGGCAACGACGGCGACTGCCACGAGCAATCGACGCCCATCGCCCCCTACACGCTCTATGCCACGGCCAAGGATGCCACCCGTCGCGCCCTGGCAGCCTTTGCCGAGACCGCAGGGCTCGGCTTCGCCTGGGGGCGGGTGTTCCTGCTCTACGGACCGGGCGAGACGCCAACGCGGCTGGTGCCCCATGTTGCGCGGAATCTGCTGGCTGGGCGGCAGGCGCCCATTAGCAAGGGCCTGGCGGTCCGCGATTTCATTGACGCCCGCGATGCCGGCAACGCGCTTGCCGCCCTCGCCCTGTCGCCGGTTAACGGCCCGGTCAACATCGCCAGCGGACAGGGCGTCACCGTGCGCGAGCTGGCGCTGACCCTGGGCCGCCTTGCCGGACGCACCGAGCTTGTCGAGATCGGCGCCCTTGCCGAGCGTCAGGAGCCCGAGCGCCTCGTCGCCGACATCGCAAGGCTGCGCGACGAGGTGGGATTTGATGCCATCAGGCCGCTTGAGGAGGGCCTTGCCGAGGCCCTCGATCACTGGCGCGGCGAGACGGAAGCGGAGCCGGAATGAAGATCGAAATCGACACCGAGAGCGGCGAGATCGTCACCGGGGATGGCCATCGCCACTCGATCTGGAGCGATGCCGGCTTCCATCTGCTCTCCGATCTGTGGCTGAAGAGCGGCTGGAACCAGAAGCATGTCTATACCTTCAGCTGGTTCGGCGTGCCGATCATCCAGCTTCCCGAGGACATGATCCGGTTTCAGGAGGCGGTCTTCCGGCTCGCGCCCGACGTAATCGTGGAGACTGGCATCGCCCATGGCGGCTCCTTGGTCTATTCGGCCAGCCTGTGCCGGCTGATGGGCAAGGGCCGGGTCATCGGCGTCGACATCGACATCCGGGCGCATAACCGGGAGCGGCTGGAGAAGCACCCTCTCATCGACCTGATCACCCTTTATGAAGGCTCCTCCGTGGACCCCGACCTGGTGGCCACCGTCAAGGCCGGCATTGCGCCGGGCGAGACCGTCCTCGTTGTGCTCGATTCCGACCACAGCTATGGTCATGTGATGGCGGAGCTGGAGGCCTATGCGCCGCTCGTCACGCCGGGCTCCTATATCGTGGCGACCGACGGCATCATGCGCCTGGTGGCCGATGCGCCGCGGGCAGGCAGGAACTGGGAGACCGACAATCCGGCTGAGGCCGCCCGCGACTTTGCCGCCAGCCACCCCGAATTCGTCATCGCCCCGCCGGGGTGGGCCTTCAATGAGAGCACGCTGGACAAGCCGGTCACCCATTGGCCAGACGCCTGGCTCAAGCGGATCGGGGACTAAGCGACCCTAGTCAGTTCCTGGCCGGGGTCTGGCGCAGATAGCCCTTGATGACCTTCGACAGGCGGTGAACCCGCTTGTTGACGTAGAAGGGCAGAAGCGCACGGGTGAGGAGGCGCTCGCTGGTCGGAAGCCCGGTCATGGCCTCCAGCTCGGCAAGGCAGGCCTTGCGGAAGGCGCGGCGCTGCTCGACGCGGAACTGCGGCGAGACCGCCTCGCGCCGGCGCCGGGCCTTGTCGCGCTTGGTGCGCCGGAGCCGCTGGCGGAAGGTGGTTTCGTCGGTGCCGACGATCGCCCGGCGCAGAAGCACCTGGAAGAGCAGCAGATGATCCTGCGCCCAGGGGTAGGGATAGGCCGCAACGACGCGCGGGAACGCCTCGCGCAGATAGCCGATGCGCCACAGGCCGTAATACCAGCTCGGATGCGCGGAGAAGAGCAGCCGCACGCTTTCCCGGTAGGAGGCCTGGCCCGACATGCTCGGAAAGTCGCGCCGGCGCGCCTTGTTGCCGTCGAGATCGGCCGAGGCCACTCGCCCCACGGCAAGGACCGCCTCGGGCGCCTCGGACAACAGCCGATAGAGGGTCTCGACGTAGTTGACGTCGCTAAGGTCGTCATGCGCGCGCCACATGAAACAGGGCGCTGTGGCGGCCTCGAGCGTGGCCAGGAAGTTGCCCACCGCGCCCAGATTCTTGGGTTGGGAGATGACGCGAAAGCGCGGGTCGCGGGCGGCGAAGTCCTCGGCGATAGCCCTGGTGTCATCGCTCGAGGCGTTGTCGGAGACGATCACCTCGATATCGACGAAGGTCTGGGCGCGCAGACATTCCAGGCTCTCGGCGAGAAGCTCGCCGCCATTATAGACCGGCAGGCCAATGCTCACACGGGCCATGGATACTCCCTCATGCCGCCCCGCGCGCGCCGGACTCCAGCATGGCGTCGAGGGCGCGGGCGAACCGTTCCGGCTCCACGCGGAAGCCGAGAAGCGGATCGCCATGGCTGCCGATCAGGGCGTGATGATGGCCCTCCATGCGGTCGGCGATCCACAGATAGCTGCTCTTGACGAAATTGGCGGGGAACAGCTCCAGCGCATGAACCCCTGGCCGGCACCACATAAGATTGGTGAGCGCCGCCCCATGCGTCGAGACCACCGCCTCGGCCCGGTCGAAGCCCGCCACCTGCTGCGCGAAATTGGTGGCCTGCGGAATGAACGGCTGAAAGCCGCATGTCTCGGCGATGCGCAGTAGCTCGTCCTCGTTGACAAGCCGGCGGATGCGTGCATCCCCGCGCGATACGAAGAGCCGGGGGCCGGGCACCGCGTTGACCGGGCCGAGATGGGCAAGCAGGATCTGCTTGAGCCGTTCGGCCACCCCGCCATCCCATAGGAACCATTCGCGGTTCGCGGTGCGCCGTTCGAGCACCACCAGTTCGTCCACCGGCATCTTCTGATCCGGTGCCAGCGGCAGGACCCGCACATTCGCGAACGTGGCCTCCAGCGCGGCCAGCGTAAGCGAGGCAAAGCCTGGCGGCTCACCGGGGACGATAATTGTCAATGTCTCGCCGCTGGGATGCAGCCTGTCGAGATAGTCGATTAGCGGCAGGATGTCGTTCATCAGAAAATGAAAGTAATGAGCGACGGCGCCCAGCGCCACGACGCGGCCGGCGGGACCGGCAACCGGCGTCAGGCGGCGCGGCTTGGCTAGGTTCCAGCTCGGGCGCCCGGCACCGGGCCAGATGAGGGCACGCATCCGCGGCACGGCGACCGCGCCCGAGTGACCGAGGATCTCCACGTCGCGCACGATCTGGGAGCGGATGACGAAGGTTCCGATCCCGGTCGAATCGGGGTAGGCCGAATCGGCATCGGCAAAGCGGCAATGGTCGCGCACCATGGCGCGCTGGGCGGCGGAGAATCCCGCCCGAACAGTGAGTCCCTCGTCCTCGATGATGGTCTCGGCAACGTCGCTCGGATAGACGCCGGCGCCGTGGAAGTTCAGTTCTTGGGCCAAAGCCGGGGTCCGGTTGAGCACCGCGTGAGACAGCATCCAGCGCCAACGCCGGATTGACATGTACTGCCGGATCAAGGGCTTGGGGCGGGGCATCGGGAGCCTCTGACAGTGCCGCGCGGGTTTCGCCCGCCGGTCGCGTTGCAACCCGCCCCCATCCGCGATACAGGGCAGGGCCACGGGCGCAGGAACAACTAGCAACGGGCGATCCCGTCGTGAAGACAGTAATTCTCGCCGGGGGGCTGGGCACCCGGATTTCCGAGGAAAGCCACCTCAAGCCGAAGCCGATGATCGAGATCGGCGGGCGGCCGATCCTGTGGCACATCATGAAGATCTATGCCGCGCACGGTCTGACCGACTTCGTCATCTGCCTCGGCTACAAGGGCTACCTGATCAAGGAGTTCTTCGCCAACTACCTGTTGCACAACTCCGATGTGACGATCGACGCGGCGACCGGCGAGATCGCCTATCATCAGAGCTCCGCCGAACCCTGGCGGGTGACACTGGTCGATACCGGCGAGGCCTCGATGACCGGCGGCCGCCTCAAGCGGGTCGCGGCCTATCTCGACCCGGCGGAGGCGTTCTGCATGACTTATGGCGACGGCCTTGCCGACATCGATGTCAAGGCCCTGATCGCCCACCACAAGCGCCATGGTCGCCAAGCCACGCTCACTGCCGTCGCGCCGCCGGGCCGCTATGGCGCGCTGGCGCTTGAGGGGGACTCGATCCGCTATTTCATGGAGAAGCCGGCCGGCGACAACGGCCTTATCAATGGCGGCTTTTTCGTCCTGTCGCCCGCCGTGCTTGAGCGTATCGCGGACGACCGGACGCCGTGGGAGTCTGAGCCGCTGGAGGGTCTGGCCCGCGATGGCGAACTGGTCGCCTATCGCCATGCCGGCTTCTGGCACGCCATGGACACGCTGCGCGACAAGAATCACCTGGAAGAGTTGTGGGCCTTGGGACGGGCGCCGTGGAAGATCTGGTGAGGGGCGCGGGCCGATTGCCGGACCCGGCCTTCTGGCGGGGGCGCCGGGTTCTTCTAACCGGCCACACCGGCTTCAAGGGTGGCTGGACGGCGCTTTGGCTGGCCCGGATGGGAGCCGAGGTGACCGGGCTGGCGCTGGCGCCCGACACCGAGCCCAGCCTGTTCGCTCTCGCCGGGATCGCCGGCGATGTGCATTCGCAATGCGCCGACCTGCGCGAGCGACAGGCGGTCGCCGACATCGTCGCCGCGGCCCGCCCCCAGATCGTGCTGCACTTGGCGGCACAGCCGCTGGTGCGGCGCAGCCTTGCTGACCCGGTGGGCACCTACGCAACCAACGTCATGGGCACCGCGCACCTGCTTGATGCGTTGGCGGAGCGGAGAGACCTGGATGCCGTCCTCGTCGTCACCTCCGACAAGGTCTACGCCAACGCCGAAACCGGCGATGCCTTTGCCGAAACCGATCCGCTTGGCGGCAAGGACCCCTATTCCGCGTCCAAGGCCGCGACCGAGATGGTCGTCGCCTCCTTTCGCGCGAGCTGCTTTGAGCCGCGCGGTGTGCCATTGGCAACGGCACGCGGCGGCAATGTGATTGGCGGTGGCGATTTTGCCGAGGATCGCATCGTGCCCGACGTGGTGCGCGCGGCGCAGGCCGGCGAAGCCGTCATCCTGCGCCACCCCGAGGCGGTGCGGCCATGGCAGCATGTCCTTGATTGCGTGGGCGGATATCTCGTCTATGCCGAGGCGCTGGCGACGAAGGCCAATGCTGACAGGGCGCTCAATTTCGGTCCCGAAACCGGACCCGCGATCAGCGTGGGCGAGCTTGTCGCGCAGGTCCAGGGCGCGCTCGGTGCGGCGAGTGGCTGGCGTCACGAGCCGGTCGCCGGTTCGGTCGAAGCCCGCAGGCTGAAACTCGATTCATCCCGCGCCCGGCATCTGCTCGGGTGGCGTGATCGGCTGCCCGGCCACGCCGCCGTCGAGGCCACAGCGCGATGGTACGCTAGGTGGATGTCCGGCGCCGACATGCGCGACGTGTCGATCGCCGACATCACGGCGTATGAACGAGCCTGAAAGCCGATGACGGGGCCTGGGCGGCCTATCCGTTCAACGTGATCTCACCCAGCCTGGCAATATCGTAGCCGCCGAGCGCGGCGGCACGTCTGGCGAAGGGCTCGCTGCGGGCAAGACGCAGCAGCCGCTGGACCGGCGGCTCGAAATAGTCGCGCCGGCGCATCACGAGGTCGAAGGATTCCCATATGCCGAGGGGCGCAAAGCCGAGGCCGGTACGGCCGGCGGCCGCCGCGATGCCGAGGCCGCAATCGGCCTCGCCCTCTAGTATCATCGCGGCGAGATCGGTTTCTGTCTGGGCCGCGTGGGGCAGGATGTCGAGCCCCGCGGCATCCTGGCCGGCCTCGTGAATGAGGGCATCGAAGAGGACCCTGCTGCCGGCGCCCTCGGGCCGGAGCGCGATGCGCGGCCGCTTGCCGTGGAGATCGTCCAGCGAAGCGAGCCCCAGCGGATTGTCGACAGCGACCAGCAGGCCCTGCGCGCGCTCGGCCCAGCGGATGGCGACGATGTCGGGATGGGGGATCTCGCGGCGGATCGTGTCGACATTATAGGTCTCGCCGTCGGGGTCGCGGATGTGGAGCCCGGCGAGCGTGGCCTGGCCAGCGGCAAGGCGCTCCAACCCGTCGCCGCTGCCGCTGGTCAGCACGGCAAGGCCGCTGCCGGATTCCCGGAGCGCCCATTCGAGCAGCGGGTCGCTCGAGCCGGCATAGATTGGGGGCGGAGCCGCATCGTATCCCAGGGGAAGCTCGGTGCGCCCTTCCACCCACCGCTCGATCAGCTTGCGTGAGAAGAGCAGCTTGCCGGTCGCCCGCGTGCAGGGGATCTGCCGCTTGGCGGCCATTTCGTAGACCGTGCGCTCCTTCAGGCGCAGATAGTCGGCGACCTCGGCCGTGGTCATCAGCTCCATTGCATTATTACCTGTTTGAATGAATTATTTTCATTCTTGCTGATCTCGTCGCTGCTGTCCATACTTCCGGGAAGTTCCGGAGAGTTCCGATGGACGGCGACGGCGCATTCTCCACCGCGTTTCAGCTTATTGTCAGCGGCGATCCGACACTCATGCAGATCGTCTCGCTGTCCCTGCGCGTGACGCTGACCGCCCTCATCATCGCCTGCCTGATCGGCTTGCCGCTCGGCGCGGCGCTTGCCATGGCGCGCTTTCCAGGCCGCGGGGCGGCCGTCGTCCTCTTCAACGCGCTGATGGGCCTGCCGCCGGTGGTCGCCGGGCTGGTGGTCTATCTCATGCTGTCGCGGGCCGGCCCGCTCGGCTTCCTGGCGCTGCTGTTCACCCCGACGGCGATGATCATCGCCCAGTCCGTGCTCATCACCCCGATCATCGTCTCCCTCACCAGGTCGGTCATCGAGGATCTGTGGGCGGAATACGAGGACCAGTTGCGCTCGCTGGGCTCGTCGGCCATGCGGGCGATCCCGACGCTGTTGTGGGACGGGCGCTTCAGCCTTGTTACCGTCATCCTCGCCGGACTCGGCCGGGCGATGGCGGAGGTCGGGGCGGTCCTCATCGTCGGCGGTAACATCGCCGGCCACACCCGCACTATGACGACGGCGATTGCGCTGGAGACTGCGCGCGGCGACCTCGCGCTTGCTCTCGGTCTTGGCATCATCCTTCTGACGCTGACCCTGATCCTCAATGCCGGCGCCTTCGTCTCGGGGCGCGTGGCGCAGCAGCAGGCGGCATGACCATGCATGGCACGCTATCCATCCTGCCGCTGAAGGTCTCCGAGCTGCGCTTTGCCGCCCGAGGCACCGAGCTTATCAAGGGGATTTCGTTCTCGCTTGGCGCGGGCACCCGCACCGTCATCATGGGGCCGAACGGCGCGGGCAAGTCGCTGACGCTTCGGCTCTGCCACGGCCTGTTGAAGCCCTCGGGCGGCATCGTCGGCTGGGCCGGGCCGGATGCGAGCGGCGCCGTCAAGCGGCATGCTATGGTCTTCCAGCGCCCGGTCATGCTGCGGCGCACCGCGCGCGCCAATCTTATCCACGCCCTCAGCGTTGCCGGCGTTCCCCGCACCGACCGCAAGGCGCGGGCAGACGCGGCGCTTGATTATTTCGGCCTGACCGATCTTGCCGAGCGCCCCGCCCGGCTGCTGTCCGGCGGCGAACAGCAGCGTCTTGCCATTGCCCGAGCCTGGGCGCTGAAGCCGCAGGTGCTGTTCCTCGATGAGCCGACCTCGGCGCTCGATCCGGCGGCGACGAAAGCCATCGAGGAGATGATCGAGACCATCCACGCCGACGGCGTGAAGATCGTCATGACCACCCACGATCTCGGCCAGGCCCGTCGCCTCGCCGACGACGTGTTGTTCCTGCATAACGGCCGCCTCCTGGAGCAGTCGCCGGCGGAGACGTTCTTTGCCGAGCCGAAAACCGAGGAAGCCCGCGCCTTCATCCGGGGGGAGCTGCTCTGGTGAACCTGATCAAAACAAGCACCCACAGGCAGATGAGTATGAGACTGATCAAGAATGCGATTTCCGCCACGGCCGCGTTGGCCATCGCCGCCTCGCTCGCCGCGCAGCTGGCCGTCTCGGCCGGCGCTCAGGACGACTACATCACCGTCGCCTCCACCACCTCGACCGAGCAGTCGGGCCTGTTCGGCCACATCCTGCCGATCTTCGAGGAGGCGACCGGCATCGAGGTGCGGGTGATCGCCCAAGGCACCGGCCAGGCGCTGGAGACGGGCCGGCGTGGCGACGCCGATGTCGTCTTCGTTCATGCCGAGCCGGCCGAGATCCAGTTCGTCGAGGAGGGCTACGGCGTCGAGCGATTTCCGGTCATGTATAACGACTTCATCATTGTCGGTCCGGCCGACGATCCGGCGGGGCTTTCCGGCGGGCGCAACGCTGTCGCCGCCTTTTCCGCCATTGCCGAAAGCGAAGCCGCCTTCGCCTCGCGCGGCGATGATTCCGGCACCCATCAGGCCGAGCAGGCAATATGGGCCGAAGCCGGCATCGAGCCGGAGGGCGCTTGGTATCGCGAGGTCGGCTCGGGCATGGGCCCGACGCTCAACACCGCCGCCGAGATGCCGGCCTACACGCTCGCCGACCGCGGCACCTGGATTAGCTTCGAAAACCGCCGCGATCTCGAGATTGTCGTCGAGGGCGACGATCGGCTGTTCAACCAGTATGGCGTGATCCTCGTGAACCCGGAGCGCCACGACCATGTGAAGGCTGAGGCGGGCCAGGCCTTCATCGACTGGCTGATCTCAGCCGAGGGCCAGCAGGCGATCGGTAGCTACGAACTCCGCGGCGAGCAGCTCTTCTTCCCCAACGCCGCCGAGCAGCGCTCGTGAGAGCGCTGTGGTGCTGATCGGCCCGTTTCTCGCGCGCGCTTGACCCTCGGTGGTTTGCGGGCCAATCATCTTGCCTGAAGGGGGCTGATTTCTCGGGCGGTTCCGGGAGATTCGAAGGCTGGGGGGCGCCCGTCTTGGCCGTCACGCCTCAAAGCTTCTGCCCCGGCTTGAGCACGAGGTGTTACCTTGCCGAAAATCCTGATCGTCGAGGACAACGAGATGAATCGCGACATGCTCTCGCGGCGCTTGGTCCGCAAGGGCTATGACGTCGTCATCGCGGTTGACGGGCAGGCCGGTGTGGAGATGGCGCGCAGCGAACGACCCGACCTCATACTGATGGATATGGGCCTGCCCGTAATCGATGGCTGGGAGGCGACCCGGCGTGTGCGCCAGGATGCCGATACCGGCGCCATCCCGGTGATTGCGCTTACCGCCCACGCCATGCTGGGCGACCGGGAAAAGGCCATCGAGGCCGGCTGCGACGACCACGACACCAAGCCGGTGGACCTTGCCCGTCTCATTGGCAAGATCGAGGCATTGCTGGGGGCGAAGGGGGCGGTATGAGACCGTTCAGCGCAAGTCTTGCCACGGCTCGCGCGGCGCGCCGGTCTGGCCTATGATGGCGCGCCTTCTCGCGTGCTGCGAGCCGAGCCATGCCGGCACTCTCGATTACGCGCTTGCCACCCTGCGCGATTGGCAGGCCGTGCGATGACCGGCGCGCGTGAGGTCAATTGACGCCTTCGAGCGCTCTTTCCTTTTCCCGAAGCCGCACTTTCGGCGCCACCGGAAAATCTAACCCGACATCACAACTGACTCGCAGCCGATCCCACTACCCAGTCTGCGCAGGCTAAAGAATAGTTTCTGGTTTCCAAATTGCTGGGTTCGGCTATGCTACTTATTGGTTCTGAAGCGAAGGATCACGAAACGTCCTTCCGAACGGATCCCGCAGAGGAATCGAGTAGGGGGCTTCGTCAGACCTCCAGCGGTCTACTGTCAATCGCTCTCCACTGGGAGGAAAGTGACATGGTCGCAGTTGCCGGTTTCACGAGGGATGAGATCACCGCGGCCGTTCGGGCGATGTATTCGGCGGTGGCCAGTTCGCCTGCGTAAGTGCGCTCGAAGCGCTCTATCGTCGCCTTCTCCTCCGGTAAGCGCGCCATGACGATCCCCTTCGTCGTCCCCGTGGTGCGGGCAATTGGAAGTTTGCAGACCCCAACCACCCTCTAACGCCAGCCCGCGCCGTCACAGCCCGTCGAGCACGGGGTCGGGCGCCGTCCGGCGCCGCGCCGATCGCCGCCTCAAGCTCCTTGACGAGCTGGAGGCCTCGAAGAACCTCATCTACGGGGCCGTGATTACCGGATCCGGCGGTCGCGGCACGTAGGGGAGAGTAGTTGACGGCCGTTTTGCGGTTCCATTTCGGCCGCTTTCGGCATTCTC
>SKQW01000193.1 GCA_007118805.1 Rhodobiaceae bacterium
GGCCGAGTCCGGCGAAGACGAGGACGCGCAGAAGTCGGAGGAAGATGCCACCGACGCCAAGGGCGAAGACGAAGACGCCGCCGCAAGCGAGGAGACGGAGCCGGCTCCGGCTCCGGCGCGCAAGAAGGCGGTCAAGCCCAAGGGCAAGGCGAAATCCCGCCGCAAGACGCGCAGCGGCAAGAAGCCGGCCCGGGCTTCGGGCGGATAGCCCGACCCGACCTTCGAAATCATGTGCATAGAGGGGGTATCGGCATGGCCGGACCGGATCCCGACACGACTTGCCCCCTCCCCGCGCATCCCAGGGTCTGCTTCCTCAGGAACGTCATCGACCGGGCCAACATCTCGGTCGGTGACTATACCTACTATGACGACCCCGTGGAGCCCGAGCGCTTTGCCGAGAAGTGCGTTCTCTATCACTATGACTTTCTCGGCGACCGGCTGGTGATCGGCCGCTTCTGCGCCATCGCCGCCGGCGCGACCTTCATCATGAACGGGGCGAACCATGCCATGGGCGGATTTTCGACCTATCCCTTCCAGATCTTCGGCGCGGGCTGGGAGAGCGGGTTCGACCCCGAGAGCTATAGGGCCTCCCTGCGTGGCGACACGATCGTCGGCAACGATGTCTGGATCGGCATGGCGGCAACGGTCATGCCGGGCGTGACCATCGGCGACGGCGCGATCGTCGCGACCCGCGCGGTGGTCACCGGCGACGTGCCCCCGTATTCGGTCGTCGGCGGCAACCCCGCGCGCATTCTGCGCAAGCGTTTCCCCGACGAGGTGATCGCCACGCTTCTCGAGATTGCATGGTGGAACTGGGACACTGACAGGATCACCCGCAATCTCGGGGCGATCATGGGCGCCGACCTCGCTGCCCTCAAGGCCGCGCGATAGCCTGCCATGACCGACGTCCCGCCCGACGCCGAAACGGCCCGTCTCCTCTTCGCCCGGCCATGGCGCTTTCTCATCGGCGCCCGCGCGATGGACCAGCTTCCGCCGCCGGACGGCCTGGACATCGCCTTCGCCGGCCGCTCGAATGTCGGCAAGTCGAGCCTCATCAACGCGCTCGTGGGCCAGAAGGGGCTGGCCCGCACCTCCAACGCACCCGGCCGCACGCGCGAGCTCAACTTCTTCCTCTCCGAGGGTCCGCTGACCATCGTCGACCTGCCCGGCTACGGCTACGCCGCCGCGCCCAAGACCGCGGTGAAGGCGTGGACGCAGCTCATTCACGACTATCTGCGCGGCCGCCCCAACCTGGCCCGCGTCTTCCTGCTGATCGATGCGCGGCACGGCCTGAAGACCGCGGACAACGCGGTCCTGGAAACCCTCGACCAGTCCGCCGTCTCCTATCAGGGCGTTCTGACCAAGGCGGACAAGGTGTCGGAAGCGGAGCTGGAACAGGTCTCCGCGGCGGTGTCGGCGCAGCTTTCCAGGCGACCGGCCGCCTATCCCGGCCTCATCGTAACCTCGGTGAAGGACGGCACCGGGATCGACGACCTCCGCGCGGCCATCGCCCGGCTGCTGATGGAGAAAGGCTGAGCGTTCCGGAAACGGGGCGCTACATCGCGGCGGCCAGCGCGAGCCAGAGTCCCGCGCCGAGCAGCAGGACGCCGACGGCGTAATCCAGCCAGTGGCCGACCGGCAGGAGTTTCTCGATCAGCACGTAAAGCGCGAGTCCGGCGATCCAGTAGAGGTTCATGATACCGCCGAAGAACAGAAGCAGCATCAGGAACCAGCAGCAGCCAAGGCAATAGGCGCCGTGCCGCAGGCCCATTGCAACGCCCCCGCCCGGGCCGGGCCGCCATTGTTCGGCCAGATACTGCGCCGGCATCCTGCAATGGCGTAGACAGGCCTGCTTGAGGGGCGTGAGCTGGTAGAGCCCCGCCGCGATCAGGATGGCGGCGCCGATCAGATAGCTGGTCACGGTCATGCCCGTCGAAAGCAGCCCCGCCCGATCGAGCAGCCAGTGCAGGGCCACGGCGGCAAGGCTGAAACCCGCCCAGGCCAGCAGATAGCTCGCCGCGAACAGGCTTGTCGGCACATAGGGATTGCCTTGCGCCCGCTGGCGCCGCTGGACCGCCGCGTAGAGCAGGATCATCGGCGTGGCGCCGGGCAGCATCATCGCCACCATCATGACCCACCACATGACGAACATGACGGCGGCATAGCCCGGTGACCAGGCCGCGGGGGCCATGGCCATGTCGGCCATCCCGCCTGCGGGCTGGGGCATGCCGCTCATCCGCGTCATCTCGAAAGCGGACATGCCCATGCCGGCGCCGGCCAGCACATAGGCCCAGCTTGCGACGATCACCGCCGACAGCATGGCGAGCACGACCCAGCGGTCGCGGCGCAGCAGGCCTTCCACGGCGCTGTCGATGGTCATCGCGCGATGCTCCCGGCGGCCCCCGGTCAGGCCGCCACGACCCCTTGCGGAGTCCACACCACCCGCGCGAGATGCGCATGGGCATTCGCCCATTCGAGCGGAATGCGGGCCTCCTGGGTCTTCACCGTGCTGCTGGCGTATTCCGCCTCGCGGTACTCGAAACCGTGCGGCAGCACGACCCGCACCCGATGCGGATCGCCCGTGACCGGGTTCCGGATCGGCGCGCCGGTGCCTTCGACGATGCCCGGCACCGAAATTCGCGCGGTGCGCGCCTCGATATCGGCCTCGATCTCGATGGGCCGGATGATCGGCTCGTAATAGGTGTCGATGACGTTCGAGAACACGTTGAAGATCGTGGCCCCCGGCTCGGTCTCCTCGCCCAGGGCGAGCTTCGTCACCGCCTCCCTCTGGGCTTCGTCGGTCGCCTCGTCGATGATGAGCTGGGCCTCGCCCTCGCCTTCGTGGATGGCGCGGGGCCAGGCCGCCAGCACCACGAACTTCACGCCGTCCAGCGAAGTCTCCCCGAAATGGCCCTTCTCGATGAGAAACCCGACCGCCGCCCGGCAATCGCCGTGGGTCGGCAAAGCGTTGAACTGGCACGGGCAGCTGAAGTCGCAATTGCAGGTCGTCACGTCGATGGCTTCAATGCGCCAGTCGATGTTCGGCATCGTCCTCTCCTTCCCGATTTGGAAAGTCTGCCGGCAGGCGACGGGCGCCACCGTGCGCAATGACGCCCGCGCCGCGACGCATTGCCGCACTTTGTATACGTCAAGTCAATCGCGTTTTGGTCCCTGCGGCGTGAGCGGTCGCGGCGCGGACGCCGGAGCGGCCCGGCTCAGGCCACCTGCTTGACCGGCAGCCCGAACGCGGCCTCCTCGTCGACCGGCACATAGCGCTGCGTGCTGGAATCGCCGAGCACGCCGTCGACGAACTCGCGAACGGGTTCGATCGCGTCCGCCTCATACA
>SKQW01000109.1 GCA_007118805.1 Rhodobiaceae bacterium
CGCCGAGATCGCGCTCAATTTTTCCTCTACCGAGTATTTCTGGATGGCGCTGCTGGGGCTGACCTGCGCCGTCTTTATCGGCGCCTCGTCGCCGCTGAAGGGCATGGTCAGCCTGTTCATCGGCCTGTTCGTCGCCACCATCGGTCTTAACAACCCGGCGGGGGTTCCGCGATTTACCTTCGGCTACCGGGATCTGTTGGCCGGGGTCGACTTCATCCCCGCCATGATCGGCTTGTTCGCGGTTTCGGAGATTCTCAAGAACGTCGCCGCCGGCGCCCCGAAATGGGACGTGGTGCAGGAGCAGCTCGGCAATATCTTCAAGCGCTGGGGGCAGTTCCTGCGCTCCTTCTGGCGCCAGCAGATCCGCGGCAACATATTGGGCACGACCATCGGCGCGCTGCCCGGCGCCGGGGCCGACATCGCCGCTTGGGTCGCCTACGCCACCAGCCGCAAATTCTCCAAGACGCCCGAAAAGTTTGGCACGGGCCATGTCGAGGGAATCGTCGAGAGCACGTCGGCCAACAACGCATCGCTGGGCAGCGCCTGGATTCCAGCCCTCGTCTTTGGCATTCCCGGCGACACCATCACCGCCATCGTGATCGGCGTGCTCTACATCAAGGGCCTCAATCCCGGGCCGACGCTGTTCCTGTTCAATCCGCAGTCGATCTATGCGGTGTTCCTGATCTTCATCCTGGCCAACATGATCCTGATCCCCTTCGGCTGGGTCGCGATCAAGCTGGCCAAGCGCCTCCTCCAGACACCGCGTAACATCCTGATGCCGGTCATTCTCGCCTTTTGCATCGTGGGGGCGTTTGCGTCCAACAATGCCGCCTACGGCATTACCATAATGCTAGTCTTCGGCGTCCTGGGCTTCATCATGGAGGAGAACGGGATACCGATCGCGCCGTGCATTCTCGGCATCGTCATCGGCCCGTTGCTGGAGCACAATTTCGTCACCACGATGATTCGCGCCCAGGGCTGGCTGCCGGCCTTCTTCGAGCGGCCGATCGCTGCCTTTCTCGGCATCGTGGTGATCCTGATCTGGACGATGTCGCTCTATGGCTGGATCCGGCAGCGCCGCGCCACGTCGATCGCATAGCGCCCGGGGCTATCGCCGCCTGACCAGCGTCATTCCGTCGCCGATCGGCACGAGGCACGTGTCGACACGGTCATCGTCGCGGATCTTGCGGTTCAGGGCGTCGATGAACCTGGTATCGGCGTCCCCGGAGTCGGGCTCTGTTACCGCGCCACCCCACAGGACGTTGTCAATTGCAATCAACCCGCCCGGGCGTATCAGAACAAGGCAGCGTTCGTAATAGGCGTCGTAACTCTCCTTGTCGGCGTCGATGAAGGCCAGGTCGAAGCTGCTCTCCTCGCCCGCGTCGATCAGGCTGTCGAGGGTCTTCAGCGCCGGCGCAAGGCGCAGGTCGATCCGTTCGGCGACCCCGGCCTCGCGCCAGTAGCGCGCGGCGATCTGCGTCCACTCACTGCTTAGATCGCAGGTTACCAGCCGGCCATCGGGCGGCAGCGCCCGTGCCATGGTGAGCGCGCTGTAACCAGTGAACGTGCCGATTTCGAGGACGGCGCGTGCTCTCATGAGTCCCAGGAGAAACCCCAGTAGCTGACCCTGATCCGGGCTGAGCTGCATGCCGGAACGCGGCAGCCCGGCGGTTTCCTCGCGCAGGCGCCGCTCGATCGGCGATTCGCGCAGCCCCACCTGGAGCACGTAATCGGTCAATGCCTGATTGGAGAAATCGAGATGCTTCATCCTTTCGGGGACCCTTCTTCTGCCGCAAGCCGCTGTAATCTTCGAGCATGACGCCGGGCAATGCCAGTCCCCCCGCACGGGATCGCCTGTAGGGTTGCGGGCGGCAGACAGGGCGCGCGCGGGGTGGTGGAGGGTTTGTCTTTGCGAGCAAAAACGGCAGCAGATTTTCGCTGTGTGCTACAAGCCGGCAACTGGCGCCGCAAGAGCCTGGCTGAGCAGGGCGATTAGGAACAGTACGATGAATATGAAGAACAAGATGCGGGCAATCCCGGCGGCCGCAGTGGCCACGCCAGTGAATCCCAGAACGCCGGCGATCAGTGCGACGACGAGAAATAACAGGGCCCAGTATAGCATCGTCAGGTCTCCTTCTTGGCTGCATGCCCGGCCACGACTCCCTGAGCCCTGGCCAAAGGCAACGCGCTGCGTCCTTCAGTGTTCCAGTCGATGCTTGTGGGGTCTTGCCGACATTGTCCGTCATCCGCGACGGGAGGCGTCGTTCAGAGCGTTTCGTCACGCCAGCGCTCGCTACCGGTGCCAATGGCGGCCCGGAGCTCGGAGAAGCCGTCGCGGCGCATGTGGAGCACGAGCTCGCGCTTGATCGCCTCGACCAGCTCCAGGCCCTCATAGACCAGGCCAGTATAGAGCTGGATCAGCGAGGCCCCCGCTCGGATCTTCTCGTAGGCCGCAAGGCCGGAATCCACACCGCCGACCCCGATGAGCGGAACATCCGCGCCCAAGCGGTCATGCATTCGCGCGAGCACCGCCGTCGAGCGGCGAAACAGCGGCCGGCCCGACAGCCCGCCCGCCTCTCGTGCGTTGCGATCGGCGAGGCCGTTGCGGGACACGGTCGTGTTGGCGACGATGACCCCGTCCAGCCGGTGATAGCGGACGGCTTCGGCAATGTCGTCTAAATCGGAGTCGGCCAGATCCGGCGCGATCTTGAGCAAAAGGGGAACCCGCCGGCCGAGTTTGTCTGCCTCGCCATCGCGGGCGGCGGCGACGCGGACCAGAAGGTCATTGAGCGCCTGCGCCTGCTGAAGGTCGCGCAGGCCGGGGGTGTTGGGCGACGAAATGTTGATCGTCAGATAGCTTGCATACGCCGCCAGGGCCGTTACGCCCGCCGCATAGTCCGCGGTGCGGTCTGTTGTGTCTTTGTTGGCCCCGACATTGACGCCGACAATGCCGACCGGGCGTCTCGCCCGGAGGCGGTCGAGCATGGCGGCATGGCCCTCATTATTGAAGCCGAGCCGGTTTATGACCGCGCGATCGGTGGGCAGGCGGAAGATGCGCGGGCGTGGGTTGCCCGGCTGGGCGCGCGGCGTGACGGTGCCGATCTCGGCAAAGCCGAAGCCGGCCTTAAGGAGCGCATCGGGCACCTCGCCGTTCTTGTCGAAGCCGGCGGCCATGCCGATCGGGTTGGGAAAGTCGAGATTCCACAGCCGGACCGAAAGCCGCGGATCGTCAGCTTCCGCGGGGCGCGGATAGAGGCCGCTCTTGAGCGCCTGAATGGCCAGCCCGTGCGCACGCTCGGGATCTAGCGTGGCGAGCAGCGGGCGGGCCAGAGCTGAAAGCCCCCGGATCACCGCCCGCCTCGCCGGTCGCCGGGCGCTGGCGGCGCCGGCGGGAGCGATTCCACGGAATGGACCGCGGACAGCGGCAGCGGCGCGTAGAGATGGGGGAACAGATCGCCGCCGCGCGACGGCTCCCAGCGCAGCGCGTCGCCGAGGGCATGACTATCGATCGCCACCAGGACAAGATCGTCCCATCCCGCGAAATGGCGCGCCAATGTGCCGGACACCTGATCGACGGCGGACAGATGGATGAAGCCGTCGCGGGCATCGTCGGCATTGCCGCGATAGACGCCCTGCGCCCGGGCGGCCTCCCAGTCGGCGCGACGGCAAATCTTGTAGACGGTGGTCACGGGGGCAGCTTCCAGGAACTGATCGTCGGCGCGCCCGTAGTATCGCCGGGCCCCGATGCAGGCAAGGCTCTGGACAGAATTCAAGATTCGGTTTAAATTCCTATATTTACGGAACGAATTCCGTGCTGCCGCATCGCATGGGCCGAGGGCGTCATGCTGTCTCATCAACAGATCTGGGGCGCCATCGATGCGCTCGCTGCCCGCTACGGGCTTTCACCTTCGGGGCTTGCGCGCCGCGCCGGGCTCGATCCCACGACGTTCAACAAGTCCAAGCGCGTCGGGACGGACGGGCGCCTGCGCTGGCCCAACACCGAGAGCATCGCCAAGATCCTCCAGGCCACCGGGGCCGGCGTCGAGGAGTTCACGGCGCTGACCCGTGACGGGCAGGCCGTTGGTTCTTCGCCGATGCGCGCAGTCCCGCTGATCGGCATGGCGCAGGCCGGGATCGGGGGCTTTTTCGACGATGCGGGCTTTCCCGTGGGTGCAGGCTGGGAAGAGATCAGCTTTCCCGATACCCGGGACGAGCACGCCTACGCGCTCGAGATCTCCGGCGACTCGATGCTGCCGCTCTATCGCGACGGCGATGTCATCATCGTCTCGCCGTCCTCCAGCGTAAGACGGGGCGATCGTGTCGTATTGCGCACCCGCGACGGCGAGGTGATGGCCAAGGTGCTCGCCCGGCGCACAGCTCGCACGGTGGAGCTGCATTCACTCAATCCCGAGCATGACAATTTCATTCTTCCCGTCGAGGCCGTCGACTGGATCGCGCGCATCATCTGGGCGAGCCAGTAGCCGGTGGCGCCGCTTGCGCCGCGCGACAGGCTTGAAGCCGCCGCTTGCATCCGGCATTCCGGGGCCCCGACCACCGTTGTGAAACGTGCCCAATGAACGAGACAGGACGGAAGTCACCGGCCAACCTGCCTGCCGCGCTGGATCGCGAGTTCCTGTTCGGCGACTCCATGCGCGGCGTGCGCTTCCTGCTCGAATATGCCAAGGCGGAAGAACATCTGCGCAATTGGTCGGTTCGATCGACCATCATCGTATTCGGCAGTGCCCGGATCAGGGAACACGACGCGGGGCGGCGCGGCTGGTGGTACGACCAGGCTCGCCGGTTCGGCCGAATCGCCTCGGAGCGCGGCGGCGCCATGAAGGACAATTCCGGCGTCCGGGACAATGTCATCGCCACCGGCGGCGGCCCTGGCATTATGGAAGCGGCCAACCGGGGCGCACGGGAGGCCGGCGCGCCGACTATCGGCTTCAATATCGAGCTGCCCAGGGAACAGGAACCCAATCCCTATATAACTCCCGATCTGTGCTTCAGCTTTCACTACTTCGCCATGCGCAAGATGCATCTCGCCATGCGGGCGCACGCTCTCGTCGTATTCCCCGGCGGTTTCGGCACGCTGGACGAGCTGTTCGAGATGCTCACGCTGAGCCAGACCGAACGGGCGCCAACCATTCCGGTGGTCCTGTTTGACGGCGATTACTGGCGGCGAATTGTCAATTTCGAGGCACTCGCCGAAGAGGGCATGATCGCCCCGGCCGATCTCGACCTGTTCGATTTCGCCAACGATGCCGAAGAGGCTTGGGCGACGCTGCGCCGCCGTGGCTTGAAGACTTACGCGTCGACGGACTGAAGTTGACCGGCACCGCCACCCGCGCAAGGGTTCGATCTGACCGGAGAGCAACCCCTGGGCGGCTGCCCTCCGACCTGTGGCCCGCCAGCGCTACTCGCTTGGCGGGGGTGGGGGCAGGCCGCCACCGTCGTCTGGCGGAGGAAATCCGCCTTCGCCCTCATCGGGGGGCGGAAAGCCCTGTCCCTCGCCATCGCTCGGCGGCGGCGGGGCCGACAGACCGCCCTGGTCGCCAGGCGGGGGCGGCGGCTCACCGGCCCCGCAGGCAGCAAGTCCCAGTGCCGCCACGCCAAGAGTTGCGCCCAGCACCAGTTGCTTGATGCGTTGCGTCCAGCTCGGATCAATATGATGCTTCACCTTGAATCTCCTCCAATAAGGTCAATGATTTGGAGGCCCCGTCAATGGCGCGAGCGCAACCTGCGCCGCCGTCGCGGTACTCCCCCGTGGAACCAGAGACTCAGTTCAAGCCGGTCCCTTCATCACCCGGGGAGGCGGGCTCCATGCCCAGGGCAAGCCTCAGCTGATCCACCATGGCAAGGCAGGTCTCTTCGTCGCCGGCCGCACCCTGTGCGGTGGCCGCTTCCAGATGGCTTTGGACTTCGTTCAGCTGCTCTTCCGGGATGTCGGAGGCCTGCACTGCCATCCAGACCTCGTTGGCTTCCGCCTCGCACTCGACTTGCGCAAGGGCAGGCGCCGTTAGTCCGACGGCGAACGCCATTGTCAGCATAATTCGGAACATCTGTGTCCTCCTCGAAATTGGTGATGAATATGCGCCTTACGAATCGCGCTGAGATCACCGTCAGGAGGAATTGTGACAATAAACTGCCGTGAGAATTACATATTGTTAATATGGATATAATGTAATTCTAGATGAGATTGGCCATTTTGGCATTAAGATGATGTTATTCTCTTCAGTTATTAACGCAGAGATCCAGATGATGCCGCGATTTACCCCTAACCCGAGATCCGGATCCGGAACTATCGGCGGCGTCGAGGCAGACTCACCGCGCCAGCCACGCCGATAAGCATGCCGCCCATGGCGGTGGCATACCCCACAAGCCCTAGGGCGAGCCCCGGCTCGATGATGCGAGCGGTCATCGCCAGCAGAAATACCAGCCCTGCCAGCATCACCCCGGCACCGAGCAGCATCAGCTTCATCAGGACCCTCCCTAACGATGCAGCCAGCATGCCGACCAGTGTCGCCGGCGGGGCTCGAAATCCGGCGGGTCCTCCTCGTCGCACAGGCCGGCCATGAAATGCGGGCAGCGGGGATGGAACCGACAGGCAGGGGGCGGATTGAGCAGACTCGGCGGCTCGCCGGCCGGGACGTCGCGCTGGTGTTTCGCGTTGTCGGCGTCCGGGTCGGCGATCGCTGCCAGCAGCGCCTGTGTGTACGGGTGCTGCGGGTGTTCCAGCAGGTCGTTCACCTCGGCCTGTTCGATGATCCGGCCAGCATACATGACGAAAATGCGGTTGGCGTAATGGCGCACCGTCGACAGGTCGTGGGTGATGAAGGCGAGCGTCAGGTTGCGCTTTGCCTGAATGCTGTGCAGCAGGTTGAGGATCTCCACCCGCACCGAAGCATCGAGCATCGAGACGGGCTCGTCGGCGATCAGCAATGACGGCTCGAGCAGAAGCGCCCGGGCGATCACCACGCGCTGCTGTTGGCCGCCGCTCAGCATGTGCGGGAACTTCGGCAGGATCTCGTCGGCCGGCGACAGGCGCACCTCCTCCAGCACCTGGCGGGCCCGAGCCTCGCGTTCTTCACGGCTGCGAATGCCATGCACGATCATCGGCTCGGCGAGTATGCGCCGCACATTCATGAAGGGCGGAAGGGCGCCATACGGATCCTGTTGAACGTAGCCCACCCCGGCCCGATAGGCCTTCAGCTCGCTGCCGCTCAGCGTCCCCAGGGACCGGCCCTCGGAAACGACCTCGCCGCTTGTCGGCCGATGCAGGCCGAGAAGCGTGCGTGCCAGCGAACTCTTGCCGCAGCCCGATTCACCGACAAAGGCCACAGACTCGCCGCGCTTCAAGTCGAAGGTGACCCCGTCGACCGCCCGCACGTGACCAAGTCGCAGGAATCCCCACTGGCGCAGCTCGAACCAGGTGTGCAGGTCGCGCACCGAGAGCAGTGGGCCACTGGTTCCTGCGGAAGCCGGCCGAAAGGCGGACTCGCTCATCGCCGGCCTCCCTCGAACAGCCAGCAGCGCACCCGTCGGTCGCCGGGCAGCTCAAGCGGCGGGGGCATCTCGTCACAGCGGGCAAAGCGCGACGGGCACCGGTCGGCAAAGCGGCAGCCCGAGGGCGGCTCGAACATGCTGGGGGGCTCGCCGCCGATATGTATCGGCTTTTCGCGCTGGTGCAGCCGCGGCACGCTGGACATCAAAAGCTTGGCGTAGGGGTGGGCGGGATCGCCAAAGAAGCTGCCCGCGTCGGACTGCTCCACGATCTGGCCGGCATACATCAGGGCGACACGGTCGGCGATCTCGCTGGAGGTCCCCACATCGTGGGTGATCAGGATGAAGCTTGTGCCGTGCTCCTGCTTGATGCGCTTGAGCACGTTCATGATGCTGGCCTGGGTCAACACGTCGAGCGCCGAGGTCGGCTCGTCCAGGATGACGAGATCCGGCTCGGTGACGAGCGCCATGGCAAGCACCGCGCGCTGGCGCATACCCCCCGAGAGCTCGAAGGGATAGCGGCGCAGGAAATCGCCCGCGATCCCGACCCGGCCGAACACCTCCTCGGCCCGCGCAAAGGCGCGCTCGGACGACCACCCCTGATGGACGCGCAGTGGCTCGGCCACCTGCTCGCCGACCTTGACCACCGGATTGAGGGCGTTCATCGCTGCCTGCATGACCATGGAGACCCGCACCCAGCGCACCTCGCGGCGGAAGCGCTCCTCGGAATAGGTCATGGTATCGGTGCCGTCGAAAGCGACCCGGCCGCTAAAGGTGTCCACGTTGCGGGGCAAGAGGCGCAGCAGCGCCTTGGCCAGCGACGACTTCCCGCACCCGGATTCACCCAGCAGCACGAGGGCTTCGCCTCGGTTTAGGGTGAGATCCACCCCATCCACGGCGTGCAGGATGCCGCGCTCGGTGCGATAGCTGAGCTTGAGGTCTTCGACCTGAAGAAGCGGTGCCCTGGCCATTGCTCAGACTGCCCGTAGCCGGGGATTGAAAATGCGGTCGAGGGCAAAGCCCAGCATGGCGAAGCCGAGCCCGGTAAACATCAGCAGCACGGCCGGCGCGATCACCCAGTAATAGAAGCCGTGATAGAGCGCGCTCTGCGCCTGGGCGTCGTTGAGCACCTTGCCCCATGTGGGCAACACCGGATCGCCGAGACCCAATAGAGCCAGCGAGGCTTCGAGAAAGACGAAGGTCGGGATCAGCGTCACGAAGGTCGGAATGAGGACCGGAAGGATGCGCGGGATCATGTAGCGCAGGATTATTCGCGCATTGCCCGCTCCATAGGCGCGCGCTGCCTCGATATAGGGAGCTTCGCGCATGGGCAGCAGCATGGCGCGATACATCTTGATGCCGGCGGAGAATATGCCGAGCGCGATGACGACTCCGAGCATGAGCCAAATGCTGGTCGAGTATAGCGTGCCGACCATGACCAATATGGGCAGGAGCGGCAGGATCATGTTGACCTCGGTGAGGCGCTGGATCACCGCATCGACCCACCGGCCATACCACACGCCGGCGGCCGCGATGATGAGGGTGGTGATCGTCGTGCCCACCGCTGCCAGAAGTCCGAAGGACAGAGCGACCGGCGTGCCCCACAACAGGGCGACCATGAGATCGCGGCGCTGGTGATCGGTCCCAGCAATGCCGTGAACGCGGCCATAGACAACCAGCTCGGCTGCGATCTCGGCGTCCTCCTCGAACAGGATGGCATCCAGCGTAAGCCCGTATTCGCCGGGCTGTGCGCGCTCGAATTGCTCATCGGGCACGGCAAATAGGGCGACATGGGCGACCTCGCCCAGGCGTCGTTCCAGCGTCCAGTCCTGGGAAAAAGAGACCCGGTCCTGACGGCTCATTGCGCGCCCGCCAAGCTGGATTTCCTCCCCGTCCGGGCGGTGCCACGTCATCCGCACGAAGGGCTCGCTCTCCTCGAACGCTGATCGGACGAACAGATTGATTCCGCTGGGGAAACCCGTCGATTCGTAATCGAATTCGAGCGGAATGCGCACCATCCGGCCGCCGTCAAACCGCTCTTCCTCCACTTCCGCCTCGTCGCTGTCGACGACGATGGTGCGGGGCATATCCCCGCCGAACAGGCGATCGACCCAGACCGGACCGGCATTGACCGGATTGAGCCGCCAGGGCTCGCCGCCGCGCCAAAGTTCGAGCGCTTGGCCATAGGGAATTGCGACGACGGCATAGATCGCGATTGCAACGAGCACCGCGATCATCCCCATGCCGGCAATCGCCGATGGATACCGGCTGAGCTGTCGCAGTCTTTCGCGCCACGGGCTCATCATCGCCTCCCGCGCCTAGTCCGTCCCAATCCGCACGCGCGGATCGAGTACGGCATAAAGGATATCCAGGAGGAAGACGGTGACCGCGAGGAGATAGGCGAAAATCACCACGCCGCCGATTATCACCGGTGTGTCGCGATGGCCGATGGCCTGGAACAGCAGCGTCCCGAGCCCCGGCCAGGCGAACACCTGCTCCAGGATGATCGCGCCGCTCCACAGCCCGATCAGCATAAGGGCGAAACTCGTGATGATGGGCGACAAGGTGGGCCGCAGGATGTAGCGCCGCTCGATCATGCGCGAGGGCAGACCCTTGGCCCGCGCCATCTCCACATAGTCTTCGCTGGAATGGATCAGGAAGAAGGTGCGCCAGGAATAGATCGAGATGAAGATCGTGGACACGAACATGGCGGCAAGGGGCAGCAGCATGTGGCGCAGAATGCTCAGCGCGTAGTCGAGCGTGCCTTCCGGCGGGGGAACGTCGACCATGCCGCCGGCCGGCAGGATAGGGATGACGAAGGCGAAAACCAGGATGAAGAATATGCCGTAGAACCATCCCGGCGCGGCGGAGCTGGGGGCAAGCGCGATCACGGCGCGGTCGAGGGCACTGCCGTATCTCCGGGACAGGGCGAGTGCAATGAATACGGATGTGAAGAAGACGAGGAAGTTTGCCGTGCCGAACAGCAGGAGCGTTGCCGGCAGTCGCTCGACGATGATGTTGTAGACCTGCCGGGAGCCGTGATCGCTATGCATCTGCTCGGCGCGTCCGAGGTCGAGGAAAATCGCCTGGCGCAGATAGTCGACGCTGCGCAGGATGAAGGGCTGATCGAGATTGAGCCGCTCGACCTCGAGCGCGATCTGGCGCTCGACGAGCTCGTTGCGTTCTTGCTGGGGCAGCTCGAAGAAGCCTGGATCGCCCCGCACCTGCTCGGAGATGTTGGCGCGGATCTGGGCCATGCGCAGTTCGTCGACCTGGCCGCCCATATTAGCAATGATGATAGCGAGATAGACGCCGACCAGCACCGTCAGGAAGAGCGCGATCACGCGCTTGACGGTGAACAGGGCGAGGCGGCGCGCATCACGCAGGCGCCCCGTGCGACTCGCGCTCGGCGCGCCTGCCAGACTCACGAACCGCCTCCGAGCCGCCCATCAGCGGGCCGCTCCGGGACGGTGGCGAAGCCGTGCGAGGCAAACGCCGGCAGGGCGACCCGGTTTGACGTCACGGCAATTTCGAGGCTGTTCGCCCCGGTTCCGAGCGCGGCGATGTCCTCGGGGGCGAATTCGATGCACCACGCCCCCTCCCCGATGCGCTCGGCATCACCCTGGCGTGCCAATTGGTTGCGGCCATCGAACAGAAGATACTCGACCGTCTCGATCGCCGCTTCGGGATAAGGCTCGCCGCCGGACGTTATCGTCAACTCGAAGCTGGCCGGATCATCGTAGCCCAGCAGCATCGGACCATCGATCTCGAGTTCGGGAATCTCCGGTCGCAGGAACCGCAGCCACTTGTCGGAAGGGTCGGGGAAATCCTCGTAGCGCCGTGCCACGAGACTGCCCTCGATCGGGTGAACGGAATGCAGATAGAGGGGGCCAGTGCCGATCCAGAAATGACGTCTTGTATCACGCCAGCGCGCAATCGCCTCATAGCGTGCAGCCGCCTCGCCCTGTCGCAGGAAGTCCCCGATCACGTCGGCATAGGGAACGAAGCCCTCCGCCTGGGCGCGCACCAGATGGTCGTCGAGAATGCTGAGGCTCGGCCCGGCGACGAAACTCATCCAATCGACCTGCATCCGGTCTGCCTTGTTGGAGGAAAAGGCGAGATCGCCATGTTCCTCGGCCAGTATGCCGAGGGCCAGCGTGTGCCAGGCGGTCGCCCCGGGCGTGCGGGCCGCCACGATGGTTTCGGCGTCAGGGAAGATCTGGTCGCTGTAGATATCGATTACGAGCGGATCGCGCGAGACGATGTCCCAGCCGCGAAAGTGCCGCAGGAAGGTCTCGAACACGGGAACATGGGCGGGGTCGAACAGGCGGCTGTCCTCATCGGCCCGCTCGAAGGTGAGGATCCAGGGAAGCACGATATCGGCCAGCGAGACCTGCGAGCCGTCGTGCCAGGCGCGCGACAGATAGTCGTCGTCATAGACGACCCGGGTGCGGCTGCGCGCGGTGATGCCGTCGGGGTGCTTCTCGCCGGCAGTGATGAAACGGCCCTCACCCGCGCGCCATTCGATCCACGCGTTTTCGGGCACCACGATCTCCTCGGCCGTCTCCAGGCTCAGCCAGTCATGCGTGCGCCCGACCGGCGTGCCCTCCTCGACCGTGACCTCCGCGGATTCGATTCGCTGCGGCCAGTAGAGGCCCGTGAAGGGATCGGGGAGCAGCTCCG
>SKQW01000140.1 GCA_007118805.1 Rhodobiaceae bacterium
AAAGCTTCAGCATGGAGCGCGCGGCCCGCTCGCCCGCCGGCGCGCGTGTCCGGTTCGAGCTGCGGGACTACCGCGAAGTGGAAGGGCCATTTGACCGAATCGTCTCGGTGGGCATGTTCGAGCATGTCGGCAAGCGGAACTACGGCGAGTTCTTCGCGCGCATCCGGGAGCTCCTGAGCGATGACGGCGTCGCGCTGATCCATTCGATCGGCTACGCCGATACGCCGGGCCCGATCAATCCCTTCATTCGCAAATACATTTTCCCCGGCGCCGATCTGCCGTCACTGTCGGAAGTCTTCACCGCGGTCGAGCCGACCGGCCTCTTCGTCACCGACGTCGAGATCCTGCGGCTGCATTACGCCGACACGCTGCGCCACTGGCGCGAGCGCTTTACGGCGCGCTCGGAAGAGGTCAAGGCGCTCTATGACGAGCGCTTCTACCGTATGTGGGAGTTTTACCTGGTGCTCTGCGAGATCGGTTTCCGACGGCGCACCAACATCGTCTTCCAGATGCAGATGGCCCGGCATATCGAGACCGTGCCGATCACCCGCACCTATATCGATGAAGCCGAGCGCCGAGCAGACACCAGGGCTCCTGCTGTGCAAGGTGATCTCGACGCCATCGCCTGAAGTCCGGCGGCGGCCGTAACGCGGCCGGGCAAGCGCCACATCGAGCTCCTCACGGATCATCGCCTCGATGAAATCGCGCTCCCGCTCGCGCAGGCCAGCCTCGATCGGATCAAACCAGTCGTCGAAAAGATGGCTCCCTTCCTCCTTCGGCCCGTGAGCAGCAGAAACCTTCGTGATAGTGCTGTGCATGGCGTGGTCTCCTCTCCGACGTCTCCTTCGCCGGAATCATTTGGGTTGATCACCCCGGAGACTACGCCACCTCAATTTCCAACCAACTCCCGGACGGCACCACGGCTCCCGGAACATTGTTGTCGATCATCCAGGACAGTATGGCTCGAGGTTGGCCGTCAAGGCGCGCCGTTTCCCCTAGGATCATCAGGCGCGGCGCCGTCCTGTGGTCGGGCATGCTGATGGTCGGAGGCACTCGAAAAATAGATCTGCTCGGGTGAGACCGCACCTGCGGACATGATGAAGTTCATGGCCTCGTCCAGGGTCCAGTCCGTCGACACCAGCCGGTCCAGTGGCACAATCTCCATGAAGCCGGAGGTGGGGATCGGGGTAGTAGGCACATAGACGACGGCGAGTTTGCGGCCAGTCTCCGGTTCGCTCATGACCCGCGTCACTAAGCCGACGGCGCGCATGTCCCTATGTGGGAATTCCACGAGCACCACCCGCTCAGAGCCTTCTGGCTTCTGCCGCAGAGTTGTGAGCAGCTTCTTCGCGGCGCCGTAGATGCGTTGGATGAGCGGAATGCGCGCGACAATAGACTCTACGACTTCGATGATCCGGCGTCCGAGCACACGGGTTGCCAGCCAGCCAAGCAGATAGAGGCCGACCAGCGTGACGATCACGGCCAACGCGTATTCGATCCAGCGATAATCGAGCTCTTGATGATACTCTGGAAATCGGTTGGCAATGAGCGACGTCACGCCCAATGCAACCGGCCGCCCGATCTGTGCCAGTTGGCGCAGCACGAACTCGAACACGACCCAGGTGATCCACAAGGGGATGACGGTGACGATGCCGCTGAAGATGTAACGACCGATGTGCATAGGGGACCTCCGTCCTTCTTGCGAAATGACCGGAGCCTTTCCCGCCAGAATGTCCCTTGCGGCCGGTGGTCACCGGATCATTCACCTTCGCCCGAAGCCCACCGGACTCGGGCTCAGGCGCGGATTGCGAGATGTGTGATCAAATCTGCACAGCTTTCACGCCGGCATGCCCGTAGTGTCTCCAATCACGCTCGGAAACATCGCGAGAGCCTTGCGAAGCAATGTCGCTTCGTGGCTCATCAGCCAGTTCCCAGGAGGGAATCATGACCGACATTACTCCCCATGCCAAATCCCAAGAAACCGAGACGCTCTATGCCGATCCTCGGGAAACTGCTTCAGGAGTTGAGGTGCAGACGCCGATAGAGGGTATCGACCATGCCGCATTGGCTGGGAGCGCAAGGGTTAGCAAGCTTATCGGCAGCTACGTCTACAAAGGCGACACGTCAATTGGCCAAATTGAAGATGTTCTGGTCGACTTTGACCATAGCGCGACAACCGCGGTCATCCTTTCTCTGGGAGGGTTCCTTGGCATTGGCGAAAAGCTTGTTGCTGTCCCGATCAATCAAATCAAGTCCGGCAGCGAGGCAAGGTTCATAACCGACCTGACAGAGAAGCAGCTTTCAGGTGCGCCTGCCTTTGATTTTGGAATAGTGGATCAGCATTTCCAAAAGGGCACATCCTGACACACCCAATTCGTACAGCCCAAGAATATTTGAGCTATACTCCCGCGTGTCTGAACGAGGATGGTATCATTGCCACGCGCGAGCTTGGATCATCGGGGCTGTCCTGGTTCTGGTCACCGTGGTTGCCGTATATTTTGCCATCTGGCTCATAGACCGGGAAGTGCAGCGCCGCCGGCTCGGCGGGTGCTGCCTTCCCCGACCGCCGCTCACGGGCCTCAGGCCGGACGTCGCATCGTCACTTGGGCGACGTCGGTGGTGCCAGTGCGGAAGGCGGCCGCGCAGGAGGCGAGATAGAACGTCCACATCCGCCAGAACCGCTCGTCGAAGCCCATCTCCGCGATCTCATCCCACGCCGAATTGAAGCGGCCGTGCCAGCGGCGCAGCGTCTCGACATAGCTCTCGCTGAACTGGACGGAGCCTGACAGCGTCAATCCGGCCCGCTCGATCTGCTCTCTGAGCACGGTGGGACTCGGCAGCATGCCGCCGGGAAAGATGTACTTCTGGATGAAGTCGACCTTCCGGCGGTAGGTCGGAAACAGCGAGTCCGGGACCGTGATCACCTGGATCGTCGCCGCCGCCCCCGGCTTCAGCCGGTCACGCACGGTGGCGAAGTAGGCCGGCCAGTACTTCTCGCCGACCGCCTCGACCATCTCGATCGAGGCGATGCCGTCGTAGCTGCCGCGCTCGTCGCGGTAGTCGCAGAACACGATGTCGACCCGATCGGCAAGCCCCGCCTCGAATATCCGCTGCCGCGCGAAGTCGTGCTGCTCGCGGCTGATCGTCAGCCCGGTGACCCGCGCCCCCCGCTCCCGGGCGGCATACTCCGCGAATCCGCCCCAGCCGCAGCCGATCTCGAGCAGGTGCGTATTCTCGTCCGCCCCGATCCGGTCGCACACGCTCGCGTATTTGCGCAGCTGCGCCGCCGCGAGCTCTTCCCTGGCGTCCTCAAACAGCGCCGAGGAGTAGGTCATCGT
>SKQW01000043.1 GCA_007118805.1 Rhodobiaceae bacterium
AGGCCGGCAACGAAGCCGAGCTGCGCCGCCGCCCCGCTAGCCGGGCCATCGAGGATGACGAGGAGGCTCGCGGCGAGATTGCCGGGCGGGGATTCCCATTGCCGGCCGCGCCGCCCCTTCCCCGCGGTCTGGCGGCCGGCTGCGACCCAGATCCCGCCGGGCTCGCCGGCGCGAGCGCGCGCCAGCGCCTCGGCATTGGTCGAGCCGATCACGTCATAGGAGACGGCGCGGAAGCCGGCCTCGCGCGCCTGTGCCCCGAGCTCGAACGGCATTGTCAGAACAACGATCTGGCAGCCATTCCGGCAGCCTCGACCAGCGGCGCCGGCCACACGAAGAAGGCGATCACCAGCACCCCGCTGACGCCGAGCACGGCGCGCAGCTCAGGCCCCATGCGCTCGAAGGGGGCGGCCGGCTCGTCGAAATAGATCAGCTTGACGATGCGCAGGTAGTAATAGGCGCCGACCACCGTGGACAACACGCCGATCACGGCAAGCGTATAGAGCTCGGCCTCGATGGCGGCGAGGAACACGTAGAACTTGGCGAAGAAGCCGGCCAGCGGCGGTATGCCGGCGAGCGAGAACATCAGCATCGCCACCAGGAAGGCGGCCATCGGATTGGTGCGCGCCAGGCCGGCGAGGTCGTCGATGGTCTCGACCATCTGCTCGCCGCGGCGCATCGACAGGATGAAGGCGAAGGTGCCGAGGGTCATGACCACATAAATGGTCATGTAGATGACGACGCCGCTCACCCCGGCCTCGGTGCCGGCGGCCAGGCCGACCAGCGCAAAGCCGACATTGGCGATCGAGGAATAAGCCATCAGCCGCTTTATGTTGCGCTGGCCGATGGCGGCGAAGGCACCGAGCACCATCGAGGCGATCGAGACGAAGACGATGACCTGCTGCCATTCCGCCGTCAGGTTGGGGAAGCCGGTCATCACCACACGCACCAGCAGGGCCACGGCGGCGACCTTGGGTGCAGCGGCGAAGAAGGCGGTGACCGGCGTCGGGGCGCCTTCATAGACGTCCGGCGTCCACATGTGGAAGGGCACCGCCGAGAGCTTGAAGGCCAGGCCGGCGAGCAGGAACACCAGGCCGAAGATCAGCCCCAGGGACGGGCCCGACGCAGCGACCGAATCGGCGATCTCGACGAAGTTCACCGTGCCGGTGAAGCCGTAGATCAGCGAGCAGCCATAAAGCAACAGCCCGGAGGCCAGCGCCCCGAGCACGAAATACTTGACCCCGGCCTCCGTCGAGCGCGGCGAATCGCGGCGGATGGCGGCGGTCACGTAAAGCGAGAGGCTGGCCAGTTCGAGGCCCAGATAGAGCGCGATCAGGTCGTTGGCCGAGACCATGACGAACATGCCGGCCGTGGCCAGCACGATCAGCACCGGGTATTCGAAGCGGGTGAGCCGGCCGCTGCGCATGAACTCGACCGACATGATCAGCGCGATCGCCGAGCCGATCGCCACCAGGGTCTTCATGAAACGGGCGAAATCGTCGAGGATGAAGCTGCCGCCGAAGGTCTCCGCCGGTGCCCGGGGCAACAGCCAGACCAGCACCGCTGAGGCGAGGATCAGGGCGACGGCGAGCCCGGTCGCCACCGATACCGCCTGGCGCTCGCGGAATGCGCCGACCATGAGGATCGCCATGGCGCCGACGGCTAGCAGGATCTCCGGCGCGGCAGGCAGGAAGTTGGGAACCGTCACATCCGGCTGCATGGTCTAAACCGCCTTCGTCCTCACTGGCCCGCCACCGAGACGCCGTTGGCCGCCTCCAGCGCCGTCTGATACTGGTTGACCAGATTCTCCACCGCAGCCGCCGTCACGTCTAGGATCGGCATCGGATAGAAACCGAACAGAATCGTCAGCAAAACCAGCGGCGCCAGGATCACCCCCTCGCGCCAGTTGACATCCTTGATGGTGCGCAGGGACTCCTTTTCGAGCGCCCCGAAGATGATCCGCCGGTAGAGCCACAGGCCATAGGCCGCCGACAGGATCACCCCGGTGGTGGCCAGGACCGCGACCCAGGTATTGACCTGGAAGGCGGCGATCAGGGTCAGGAATTCGCCGACAAAGGCGCTGGTGCCCGGCAGGCCGACATTGGCCATGGTGAATACCATGAAGGCGAAGGCATAGAGCGGCATGCGGTGGACCAGCCCGCCATAGGCGTCGATCTGGCGGGTGTGCATGCGGTCGTAGATCACGCCAACGCACAGGAACAGCGCGCCCGACACGATGCCGTGCGACAGCATCTGGAATATGCCGCCTTGGATCCCCTGCATGGTGCCGGTGAAGATGCCCATGGTTACGAAGCCCATATGGGCGACCGAGGAATAGGCGATCAGCTTCTTGATGTCCTCCTGCATCAGGGCGACCAGCGACGTGTAGATGATCGCCACCACCGACAGCGCGAAGACCAGCGGCGCGAACAGGTCGGAGGCTTCCGGGAACATCGGCATGGAAAAGCGCAGGAAGCCGTAGCCGCCCATCTTCAGCAGCACCGCGGCGAGGATCACCGAGCCGGCGGTCGGCGCCTCGACATGCGCGTCGGGCAGCCAGGTGTGCACCGGCCACATCGGCATCTTCACCGCGAAGGAGGCGAAGAAGGCCAGCCACAGCCAGAACTGCATCGAGCGCGGGAACTCGTGCTCCAGCAGCACGGTGATGTCGGTGGTGCCGGCGTGCCAGTACATCGCCATCATGGCGAGCAGCATCAACACCGAGCCGAGCAGCGTGTAGAGGAAGAACTTGAAGCTGGCATAGACGCGCCGGCCCCCGCCCCACACCCCGATGATCAGGAACATCGGGATCAGCCCGCCCTCGAAGAACAGGTAGAAGAGCACCAGGTCGAGGGCGGTGAAGACGCCGATCATCAGCGTCTCCATCACCAGGAAGGCGATCATGTATTCCTTGACGCGGGTGGTGATCGTCTCCCAGCTCGCCAGGATGCACAGCGGCATCAGGAAGGTCGTCAGGATGACGAACAGCATCGAGATGCCGTCGACGCCCATGCGGAAATTGATCGCCCCGCCGAGCCACTCGCGCTCCTCGAGGAACTGGAAGTCCGCCGTCGCCGGATCGAAGTAGGCCCAGATCAGGAGCGACAGAAGGAAGGTGATGATCGTCGTCCACAGCGCCACGAAGCGGGCGTTGCGGATGGCGATGGCATCGTCGCCCCGGATGGCGAAGATGAACAGCGCCCCGACGATGGGCAGGAAGGTGACGACGGAGAGGATCGGCCAGCCTTCCATCACCGCGCCTCCAGGAACATCCACCAGGTGATCAGCGCGGTAAGGCCGATCAGCATCGCGAAGGCATAGTGGTAGAGATAGCCG
>SKQW01000157.1 GCA_007118805.1 Rhodobiaceae bacterium
CCAGCAGCCAACTCGGGTCCACCAACAGCAGCTCGGGCGAGAAGACGAACATGAACGGGATGATGTAGGCGATAAGCCCGATCTTCATGGCCACGGCGGCAGTGTGGATGGGATTGGTGCCCGATAGGGCGCTGGCCGCGAAGGCGGCGATCGCCACGGGCGGCGTGATGTTCGACAAGATGCCGAAGTAGACGACGAACATGTGAGCCGCAATCGGCGGCACGCCGAGTTCGGTCAAGGCCGGCGCCACCAGGACGGCCAGCATGACGTAGGCAGCCGTCGTCGGCACGCCCATGCCGAGGATTATGGACGCGACCATAGTCAGGATCAGCAGCGGGATCAGCTCCGCCTGCGCCAGCTGGATCAAAATGGAGCTGAGACGCATGCCCAGGCCTGTTGTCGACATGATGCCGATGATCACCCCGGCCGAGGCCGTGGCCGTGGCGATGATCAGCATGTCCTTCGCCGCCCGTTGGATCGCCGCAAAGAAGCCGGCGATCCCGATCCGGGTTTCCTTGTTCAAGAGTGCCACCACGATGACTGCGACGGTACCCAGGATGGCTGACCTGCTTGGACTCAGGCCGAGGATGATGAGGGCGTACAGGAGCACCAGCAGCGGTATGAAAAGGTGCCCCTTGGCCTTGAGCAGGGGCAGGAGCTTCGGGAGCATGCCCTGCGGCAAGCCTTTGAGCCCGGTGCGGCCCGCTTCAAGATCGATCGTCACCAATACCGAAAGGTAGAACAGGAGGGCAGGGATGATGGCGGCCTTGACGACCTCGGCATAGGGAATGCCCATCATCTCGGCCATCACAAATGCTACGGCGCCCATGACTGGCGGCATGATCTGGCCGCCGGTCGACGCAACCGCTTCGACGGCCCCGGCGAACACGGGCCGATAGCCGGTTTTCTTCATCATGGGGATGGTGAATGCGCCGGACGTCACCACGTTCGCCGCGGCGGCCCCCGAGATCGAGCCGAGGAAGCCGCTGCTGACGGCGGCTACCTTGGCGGCGCCACCACGCGTCTTGCCGACTAAGCTGTTCGCCAGGTCGACATAGAAGTCTCCGGCGCGGGTCTGTTGGAGAAAGGCCGCGAACACGATGAAGAAAACTACTATCGAGGCTGAGGCGCCCAGCGGTGCGCCGAAAAGCCCTTCCATGGTTAGGTATTGGAAGTAGATGATTTGGTTGATGTTGAATCCGCGGTGATCGAACGGCTCGGGTATGAAGCTGCCCAGGCCGGCGTACAGGAGGAATAGAAGTACCAGAATTGGCAGAGCCCAGCCGGTAAGCCGTCGCGTGGCCTCGAGGGTGACGGCGATGGCTGCAATCCCCATCGCCAGGTCGGTGGGGTTGACGCGTCCGGCACGAAAGATCAAATCGAAATAGGTTGTGTACAGGTAGTACATGCTGGCTGCCCCCGCGACCATCAGAATCGCGTCGAGCGCCAGGGCGCCGGCGATATCGCGCTTCCGCCTGAGCGAGAGTCTCTCGTGCAGCGGAAACCAGAGGAAGGTCAAGACCAGCGCGAAGCCCAGATGGGCCGCCCGGAGCTGGTGGCCCGGCAGCGGGGTGATGAATAGCGCATAGATGTGAAACGCGATGAACGCGACTGAAGCCACCGCGATACTCCACTTACGCATGATGCAGCCTTCGTGCAGGTCGAGGCATGAATGCTTGCAGCTTTCCTGGTAGAGGGTCGGCTCTTGGCGGTGCTGTCTCGCAGGGTAGCGAGGCAACACCGCTCAATAAGCCTGAGTTATTCTTGGTGCGCGTGGGCGAACGGCGCCAGCGGCCGCTCAGGTGCGGCTTCACTGTCGGGCCCGCGCCCCCGTCGGGTGACTAGGGGCGAAGGTCTGCGGGGACTTCGATGCCGACCTCGTCGTAGTACTGCACCGCGCCGTTATGAACCGGTAGCGCCACACCGCCAAGAGCATCCTCGAGCGTCCAGTCGGCGGCGACGCTGTGCGCGGCAATAAGCTCGTCCTGGTGCTCAAACCAGGCGTTGATGAAGCTGTACACTACATCGTCGGAAACGTTGGCATTTGTGATGATAATGCCGCGCGCGGTAACCTCGGCCAAGTCGTCGTCCTGACCCCTGTAGGTACCTGCTGGGATGGTGCCGGCAAACCAGTACGGGTGCCGCTCCAGCACTGCTTCGAGAACGTCTGGATCAGTCGGGATGAAGCGGATGTCCGTCGTCGTGGTCAGCTCGGCGATTCCCGGATTGTTCGGGCTCGTCACCACGAACTGGGCATCCACCGTGCGATCGGCAAGCGCCGAGTGCCCCTCTGGGTGGGTGAGGAAGAACGGCTGGTAGTCTAGACCGTACTCCTCGAGAACAGCCTCGGCGACAAGCTGGGTGCCGCCGCCTGCCGAACCCAGTGCGACGCGCCGGCCAGCAAGGTCTTCATACGAGGTAATGTCGGAATCGGCGCGAACCATCAAGTGGATCGGAAGCTCTTGGCCCGCGACGACCGCTCTAAGGTCGCCATAGGCTTCCTCGAACTCCCTTTCGCCGATGTATCCGTAGTAGGCGTTGTCGGTGAGCGCGAAGCCGAACTCGGACTCGCCGCGACCCACGAAGTGCGTGTTTTCTACCGTAGCGCCTACAGTCGAGGTCGCGCGGATGCCGGGAACGTGCTCGTTGAGCACTTCAGCCATGGCGGCCGACAGGACGTACCAGGTGCCGCCGAGGGCTGTGCCGGCAATCACGACAGAAGTCGTTTCCTGGGCTGCGACCCTCGGCGCCAGCGCAACGAGCAATATGGCGGCTACTCCTATGATCGTCAGGAGCGTCCTTAGGTCGATTGCTCGGGGGTTCGTTCGGGGTTCAGTCATTGCGTTGCTCCTCCTTGTGCCGCTCTTACGCGGCGTCTTGCTCTGCCTGGTATGGTTTCCAGCGCCTATCGAACGACTTCAGCTTTGTCCGCAAACCTCTCTTCCAGCTCGTATACGGCCGGCAGGCCGACGATCCTTCCCACCTCCTCGAAGTCGAGTAACTCGTCGAGCAAGTGCTCGCTTGTCCCAGCGCGTTCGATTTCGGCGAGCACGTGGCGCATGGCCTTGGCCGCCGCGTAGAGGGTGGCCAGCGGTGAGACGCACATGCGGAAGCCGAGCTCTTGAACCTGATCCAAGGAGAGAATCGGCTCGTTCCGTACCCAGTGCTGCGATTCCGCCCAGATCCACACCGTGGGCGCATCGATCGACTGGGCGAACTGCCGCATCTTTTCCGGCGAGAAACCTCGGGCGCCCATGACCATTACGGCGTCTGCGCCGGCGGCGGCATAGGCCTGTCCGCGTTCGATGGCGCGCTCGACGCCTTCGGCGCC
>SKQW01000406.1 GCA_007118805.1 Rhodobiaceae bacterium
AGCATTGGGATCATCTGCGCACCGCCAACCCGATCGAGAGCGTGTTCGCCACGGTGCGGCACAGGACAGAACGCACCAAGGGCGCGCTGTCGCAGAAGACCGCACGCCTGATGGTCTTCAAACTCATCATCGCCGCCTCCCGGACATGGCGGCGCCTGAAGGGTGAAAATCGGTTGCCGATGGTCGTCGAAGGCGTCAGATTCGCCGACGGCGTCGCGCTGATCCATTCGATCGGCTACGCCGACACGCCGGGCCCGATTAACCCCTTCATTCGCAAATACATTTTCCCCGGCGCCGACCTGCCGTCACTGTCGGAGGTGTTCACCGCGGTCGAGCCGACCGGCCTCTTCGTCACCGACGTCGAGATCCTGCGGCTGCATTACGCAGAGACGCTGCGCCATTGGCGCGAGCGCCTTACGGCGCGCTCGGAAGAGGTCAAGGCGCTCTATGACGAGCGCTTCTACCGTATGTGGGAGTTTTACCTGGTGCTCTGCGAGATCGGTTTCCGACGACGCACCAATATCGTCTTCCAGATGCAGATGGCCCGGCATATCGAGGCCGTGCCGATCACCCGCACCTATATCGATGAAGTCGAGCGCCAGGCAGAGGCAGCGATGCCTGGTGGACTGGTTGCCAAGCCCGTACGAACTGCATCCTGACATCATCGGCCCAACCGCAGCAACCGAAGGGCGCCTGCCCGCTTGCGGAGACCGGCCCCTGAGCAATTCTGTACAGTCGACACCACCAGTATGGGCATATTGTCAAAGGTAGAGGAGAGCCGCTTCCGTCCGCTCCTAATATAAATGGTGACAACTGGAATCACCGGCTCGGATGGGCGCTCGGCAATTTTCCGCGGGCCGCGTAGCGATCTGGCCTGCTCGCCGATGGATCAAGAGTATACGAAGATGCAAGTATCGGCTGAAACTCTCCTGATCATTGCGTTGATTGGCATGATTGCCGGATGGCTCGCCGGACAAATCATGCACGGCACCGGGTTCGGGCTCGTCGGTAATATCGTTGTCGGCATCGTCGGCGCGTTCTTCGGCAATTGGCTGCTCCCTCAGCTCGGCGTCCAGCTTAGCACTGGCCTTGTCGCGGCAATCATCAACGCCACCATCGGCGCGGTGATACTGCTGTTTATCATCAGCCTCGTTAGCCGTGGCGGCGGACGGCGATGGGGTTGGGGTGGACGTTGGTAGCCGACGACTCGTAACGCCGAACTAATGCCGAACGTCTGCGCCCGATTTGGGAACGGACATAAGAAACGCCGAGCGTATCGCTCGTTTGCTCGTTTCCAACCGACGTTTGCTTCAGCGGAGGTGAGAATGGTTAGAGGCAATGAACCAAGCTTTTGGGCTATACCCCACATCTCCGCCTGAGTCGGTCGCGATTGCGCAACCGACCACCACTAGAAGGCAATTTGGTATTTTGTCGGGCCTAGCCAACGCACTTATGATCGTGTGCGGTGGGCTAGTGTCGCTGATCGTAGCCTACGAAGCCCCACCTAGCGAGCAGTATCCCATAGAGCAGACACTCAGATCCGCCGCCAAGCGCCCCTTGGTGCTGCTGATGGCCGATGGCGAGCCCTTCGCCCGGCGCGAGGGTTGCGTGGCCGAGGCGGTAACCCTTGAACAGGTGCCCCGGCATTTGATTGACGCGCTCTTGGCGATGGAGGACCGCCGCTTTTACAGTCATGTCGGCATCGACCCGAAAGGTCTCCTGCGCGCCGCCAAGCGCAATTTTAAGGCAGGCGCCATCCGCGAGGGGGGTAGCACGATCACCCAGCAGCTGGCGAAGAACTCGTATCTGTCGAATGAGAGGACGCTGGGTCGCAAGCTGGAAGAGGCCCTGCTCGCGACGTGGCTTGAGGTGCGGCTGACGAAGGAGCAGATCCTGGAGCGCTATCTGAGCAGCATGTATTTCGGCGAGGGTTGTTTCGGCGTGCGGGCCGCGGCGCGGCACTTTTTCAACAAACCGGTTGGGGAGTTGAAAGTATCGGAATCGGCTCTGCTTGTGGCGCTGTTACGGTCGCCAACACGGCTTACCAGGAATTTCGACGAAGCACGCCAGCGCGCCAGACTGGTCTTGCGAGCGATGGTCCGCGAAGGCCATCTCGACGAGGCGCGCATCGCCGCCATGGCGCCGGCTGAGTTCGACGACCAGCGAGGCATTGAGCTCGGCTCCGAATATGCCGACTGACTGGCGGATTCGCTGCATCGGAGAATGGAGCATTTGGCTCCCGCCAGCGCCTGTCGCACGGCCGGCTCATAGTTCCGTGCGAGGGCCTGCTTGAGCAGCCGGCTCGCCTCGGCGCGGGTGATCGTCATGCCGGCGCGCGGCGTCACCACCCCGCTTGCCGCGGTGAGCCCGGCGCCGATCGTCCATCTGCCGGCGGGGCAACGATACGCGGTCAGAACCACGCCCTCATGGGCCTCAAGGAAGGGGATTCCCTTGTCTTCACTGGTCGTCTGCATGGTGCCTCCCAGGCGGAATCGAAAAGCCCGCCGGAGCGGCGGGCTGGCGGACGGGGAACTGGCGTTGCCGATCAGGGGCCGTTGCCGAAGAGCTTGAGCTTGATGGCGAGACCGGCGATCAGCGCCAGCAGGATGCCGGTGGTGATGAGGCGCACCGCAGTCTGGACCGCCGTGCGCCGGACGAAGCGCAGGCAGTCGAGCAGCGAACGGAGGTCGCGGACATCCAGCGCCGCCTCCTTGCCTTCCAGCCCGACATCGGCGAGCGCGCGCTTGGCACCCTGTTCAGCCGCGCGGGCAAGCATGCTCTCAAGCTCGGCCTCGGACAGGCGGACCGGTCCGCTCGATGTGCCAGGATCGCGATCCGGGGCGCGCTTCGGTGGCGTCATGGCAGCAGTCTCAACGATTGAACAACGGGAGGAGCCGCGGGGCGGCGGGTTGATCATGCCGCCCCGTCCGAGGACTACGTCTCCTGAAGATCGCCCCACAGGTCCCAGCCAGTGGCCGAGATCGCCTTGGCGTGGACCACGGCGCCCGCGAAATCGGTGGCGAATAGGCGCGCCTGGACGTCGGAGAAGTCGGCATCGGGCGCCGGGTTCAAGACGAGCGGCTGAAGTTCGCTGCCTTGGCGGACAGCCAGTTCGGCACCTACGGGCATCCCGATCGCCTGCGGGGACGGGAACTGGATCAAGGCGGTGGTCGGGAAGTTGAGCATCCTGTGGGCGTCGCTGCGCGCGATCGTGTAGCTACCCACGATGTGCCGCACGCCGATCAGTCCTTCCGGCGGCGGCAGCTCGAAGCGCAGGCGGTAGGCGCGCCGTCCGTTCGCGCTGTAGGTCGGCCGGAACCGCGGCGGCG
>SKQW01000052.1 GCA_007118805.1 Rhodobiaceae bacterium
ATTCCGACATTTGCATCCCTTCACCGCACCCGCTATGGCAAACGTCGGAATCAAAAGAACCACTAGCAAGATATTGTTTTCTAGTGGAATTTCGAATTTGACATTTGATCGAGCGCGTGCCGCCGACCGGGTATCAAATGTCAAATTCATTCCACTAGCACAAAGCTGCGCCATTTGGCAGGCGCCCCGCTCTAGTGCCTGGCATGCCTGCATCTGCCGTGACATAGGGCGGCCTTGGCTGCCGGTCGCCTGCTGTGCTTATTGGGCGCGGCTTCTCTCGAGAAAGGACCGCCATGCTGATCGCCCAGATCTCCGACTCCCATTTTCGCAGCCGCGACACACGCCTCTTCGGTGCCCTTAATACCTGCCGCGCACTCGAACGCGCCGTTGAGGCCGTGATGTCCCTCGATCCGCGGCCCGATGCGGTGATCCATACCGGCGATCTCGTCAATGACGGTGAAGACGGCGACCATCGTGACCTGTCGGAGATTCTCGGCCGCCTGTCCATGCCGATCTTTGCGGTTCCCGGCAACCACGACCGGCGGGAGCCCCTGCGCAAGGCCCTGGCCTGGACCGGCAGCATCGCCGCGGAAGGGCCGCTCAGCGTGGCAGCCAATCTCGGATCGATCCGCCTGGTCGGTCTGGACAGCCTGGTCGAGGGGAAGGCCGGCGGCCGCCTGGGGGAGGAACAGCTCGGCTGGCTCGACGGCGTGCTGTCGGCGAATCCGCAGACGCCGACGCTGGTCTTTGTGCACCACCCCCCTTTCGCCATCGGCATCGACTTCATGGACCGGATCATGCTCGAAGACCATGCCGGCTTCGAAGCGGTGATCGGACGCCATCCGCAGGTCGAACTCGTGGCCTGCGGCCATGCCCATCGCATCGTGCATACCCGCTTTGCTGGCACCATCGCGATGATCGCGCCCGGGATCGCGCATCAGGTGGCCTTCGACCTTCGCCCGGGCGCCCCATCACGATGGGTTCCGGAGCCGCCGAGCTTCGTGCTGCACCGGTGGACGCCACAGGGCGGTTTCGTGAGCCATGTGGTCTATATCGAGGATTACGGCGCCGATGCGCCGCTGTCCGACTATGTCGCGCGCATCGGTCAGTAAGGGGTCAGCCCGCTTGAGAATTCGGATGGGCTCTCAGATGCGCTTTTCGGCCACCGCGTGACAGGCCGCTTCGTGATCGCGTGCGACGCTGGTCATGCCGGGCTCCTCGGCCGGGCAGCGCTCGAAGGCGTAGGGGCAGCGAGGATGGAAGCTGCACCCCGAGGGTGGATTGATCGGATTGGGCACCTCCCCTTTGACCTGCGCACGGTTGCGGCCGGTCATTTCGACATCGGGCACCGCATCGAGCAGCATCTGCGTATAGGGATGGCGCGCCGCCGCGAACAGTTCATGCGCGGGCGAGACTTCGACCAGCTTGCCGAGATACATCACGCCGATGCGGGTTGCCATGTGGCGCACGACGGCGAGATCGTGGCTGATGAACAGATAAGTCAGGCCCAGCTCGTCCTGGAGATTGCGCATCAGGTTGAGTATCTGCGCCTGAACCGAGACATCGAGCGCCGAGGTCGGCTCGTCGCAGATGATGAATTCCGGGTTGTTCGACAGTGCCCGGGCGATGGCGATACGCTGGCGCTGACCGCCGGAAAACTCGTGCGGATATTTGGCGCCATCGGACGGATCGAGGCCGACCAGCGTGAGGAGCTCGCCGACCCTGGCGTCTGCCTCGTGGGCCGACTTGACAAGATCGAAGGCGCGGATCGGCTCGGCGATGATGTCCTTGACCCGCCAGCGCGGATTGAGGCTGGCATACGGGTCCTGGAAGATCATCTGAAAGCGCCGGCGCAGCTCACGGTCGGCGCGGCCAGAGCGCCGGGCCGCGACATTCTGCCCATCGAAGAGGATGGTGCCCCCGCTTGGCGGAATGAGGCCCGCTACCATGCGCGCGACCGTTGACTTGCCGCAGCCCGATTCGCCGACCAGGGCGAAGGTCTCGCCGCGCCCGATGGTGGCCGATAGGCTATGGACCGCACGCAGATACTGGCGCGGCGCCCGCTCGACCAGACGGTCCAGAAACGGCTTCGACACGTCAAAATAGCGGGTCAGTCCCTTGATCTCGAGGAGGGGCCGGCCGCTCATCGCCGATCTCCGGCATGGAGCCAGCAGGCCGCCCGAGAGGCGCCGGACTGAACAAGCTCGGGGCGCTCCTCGCGGCAGCGGGCAAAGACGTGCGGGCAACGCGGATGGAACGCGCAGCCTGGCGGAATGGCGTTGAGTCGCGGCATCGACCCGTCGATCTGGAACAGCCGATCCTGCTCATGGGACAGCGATGGTATGGAGGCCATCAGCCCTTCCGTGTAGGGGTGGCGGGCCGACTTGATGACCTCGCGCACCGGGCCGATCTCGACGATCCGACCGGCATACATGACCGCCACTCGATCGGCTGTTTCGGCGATCACGCCCATGTCGTGGGTGATTAGCATCACCGCGGCCCCATGCTCTGCGCAGGTTCGCTTGAGCAATGCGATGATCTGGGCCTGAACCGATACGTCAAGCGCGGTGGTCGGTTCGTCGGCGATCACCAGAGCCGGGTCCGCAGCCAGCGCGAGCGCGATGACGACACGCTGGCGCATTCCGCCCGAATATTGATGCGGATAGGAATTCAGCCGGCTTTCCGGGGCCGGGATGCCGACCTCGCCGAGCAGCTCGATCGCGCGCTTGCGGGCAGCCGAATCGCTCAGTGCCATATGGGTCTGAATCGTCTCGATAAGCTGCTCGCCGATGGTGTAAAGCGGGTTCAGGCTGGTCAGGGGATCCTGGAACACCATGCCGATCTTCCGCCCGCGCACCTTGCGCATCTCGGACGGAGGCAGATTGTCGATCCGCCGGCCTTCAAGCAGTACCTCGCCGCCCCCGATCCGTCCCGGCGGGTCGATCAGACCGATGATCGCCGACCCGGTCATCGACTTGCCGGCCCCGGATTCGCCGACAACGCCCAGCACCTCACCCTTGGCGATGTCGAAGGAGATATCGTCGACGGCGACGAGCGTTCCGTGCCGCGTGGGAAACTCCACGCGCAGATTGCGCACCTGTAGGAGCGGCTCCGTCATCGCAGCTTCGGATTGAGCGCGTCGCGGAGCCAGTCGCCGAGCAGGTTCACCGAAAGGGCGAGCGCAAGCAGGGTGACGGCTGGAAACAGGATGATCCACCACTCCCCGGAGAACAGGAAGTCCTGGCCGATCCGGATCAGCGTGCCGAGACTCGGGCTCGTGACCGGGACGCCGACGCCGAGATAGGACAGGGTGGCCTCGGCGATGATGGCAAGGGCCAGGCCGATGGTCGCGATGACGAGCACCGGGCCCATCACGTTGGGCAGCACATGGCGGAACATGATCTTGAGCGGGCGCACGCCGATCAGGCGCGCCGCCTGGACGTAGTCCTTGCGCATCTCCACGAAGGTCGCGCCGCGCACCGTGCGGGCGTACTGCACCCAGTCCGACAGGCCGATCGAGATGATGAGCACCCAGACCGCCATCTGGTCGCGGCTGCCCGGCGGAATGAAGCCGCGCGCAATGCCGAAGATCATCAGCGCGATCAGGATCGCAGGGAACGAGAGCTGGACATCGGCGATGCGCATGATGACCGTGTCGAGCCAGCCGCCGCGATAGCCGGCGAGCAGGCCGAGCGTGACCCCGAGCACGGCGGCGAACAGCACCGCCATGACCCCGACGAAGAGCGAGATCCGCGCACCATAGAGAATTGCGGAATACATGTCGCGGCCCTGATCGTCGGTGCCGAGAACGAAGAAGTTGCCGCTGAACTCGTTCGCCGTCATGGGCGGAGTGAACCCGTCCATCAGGTTGAGGCCAGCGGGATTGAACGGATTCTGCGGCGTGATCCAGGGGGCAAAGACGGCGGCCACTATCAGGATAGCGACCACGATGGAGGCCACGATGGTCACCGGCGAGCGCCGGTAGCTCCAGGCAATGTCGGAGCCCCACAGGCGGGCGAACCGCCCGGACCGCTCCATGGCCGGTTTTGGCAACGTTTCCGTCATGTCGTGTCGGCCGCCTTCGGGCGCTCGACCCTCAATCGTGGATCGACCGCGTAATAGAGGAGATCGACGATCAGGTTGATGGTCACGAAGATGAGCGCGATCAGCAGCAGGTAAGCCGACATGACGGGCACGTCGACGAACTTGATCGCGTTGATGAACAGCAGCCCGACGCCCGGCCACTGAAACACTGTTTCCGTGATGATGGCGAAGGCGATGATGGCACCGAGCTGGAGGCCGGTGATGGTGATGACCGGCACCAGCGTATTCTTCAACGCATGGCCGAAATTGATCGCGCGGCTGCTCAGCCCGCGAGCACGGGCGAAGCGGATATAGTCGGTGCGCAGCACCTCCAGCATTTCCGAGCGCACCAGCCGCATGATCAGTGTCATCTGGAACAGGCCGAGCGTAATGGCCGGCAGGATCAGGGATTTGAGGCCGGACTCGGTGAGGAAGCCCGTGCGCCACCAACCGATCTGAATCGTCTCGCCGCGCCCGAAGGACGGCAGCCAGCCGAGCTCGACGGCAAATACCCAAATCAGCAGGATCCCGATCAGAAAGGTCGGCAGCGAGACACCGATGAGCGAGACCGTCATGATGACATGCGACAGCCACCCGTCGCGGCGCAGGGCGGTATAGACCCCGAAACTGACACCGAGAAGCAGCGCCATCAGTCCGGACACCGCGGCGAGCTCCAGCGTGGCAGGCAGGCGTTCGAGAATGACCTCCGAAACCGGCCGGGCCATGCGGTAGGAGATACCGAAATCGCCCTGCACCGCCCGCGAGATGAAATCGAAATACTGCACTGGCATTGGCCGATCGAGTCCGAGGCGCTCCATCATGGCCTGGCGGTCGGCCACGGTCGCGTCCTGGCCGAGCAGGTTGGTGATGGGATCGCCCATGAAGCGGAACATGACGAAGGCGACCAGCGCCACCGCAAGCATGACGATGACGGCCTGGGCGAAACGACGTAGTACAAAGGCGATCATGGAGAACTCGCGCGGATTCCGGCGCGCATCCGTGTTGCCTGAATTATCAAACGGAGAAGGCGGTCCGAAGACCGCCTCCCCCGATGCTCGATCAGTTCGTCGCCGTGTATTGGAGGAACTTGAAGTGCGGCTGGTCCTCCGGCTGCACGTCGAACTCGATCTCCGACTTCATGCCCCAGTTCAGCACCTGGTGATGAATCGGCAGATAGATGACCTCGTTCTTGGCTTCCTCCCAAATATCCGCGATCAGCGCGTCGCGGGCATCGATGTCGACCATCGAGGACAGCGACTGAATTTTCTCGTCCATGTCCGGATTGGAATAGCGGGTCGCGTTCCAGCCGCCGTAGCGGTCGGTCTGGGTGTGGTAGAGGAAGTTGAACACATACTCGGAGTCGTAGGTCGGCACGCCCCACCCCAGCAGGTAGAAATCCGTCTGGAGATTCTCGATCAGCGGGAAGTGGCGCTCCTTGACCTGGGCTTCCAGATCGACCCGCACCCCGATGCGGCCGAACATGCCGGCGGCCGCCTGGCAGATGCCCTCATCATTGATGTAGCGGTCATTCGGGCAGTGCAGCGTGACGGTGAAGCCGTCGCCATAGCCCGCTTCTACCATCAGCTCACGGGCGCGCTCCAGATCGGCCTCAGGGTAGGCATCGAGGTCCTCGGTCCAGCCATTCACGAAGGGCGGAACGATCACGCCGGTCGGCGCCGACTGGCCGCGCATGACCACCTGCTGGATCGCCTCGCGATCGAGCGCGATGTTCAGCGCCTCGCGAACCCGCACGTCGGCGAAGGGGTTCTCGCCGCGCACATCGGAGTGTTCGAGCTCGTCATCACCGACATTCATGCCGAAAAAGATGGTCCGGTTCTGCGGTGCCGTGCGCACGTCGAGCCCCGCGGCCTCGCTGACCCGGTCCAGATCCTGAACGGGCACGTCGAGGATCAGATCGACCTCGCCCGACAGGAGCGCGGCGACCCGCGTCGAGGCCGACTGAATCGGCGTGAAGATCAGCTCGCTGATCTCCATGGGGAATTCGCCATGGCCCCAATAGTCGGGATTGATCTCGAGCACGGTGCGCGAATCCGGCTCGCGCGATACCAGCCTGAAGGCGCCGGTGCCGTTGGTGTTGCGTACCGCATAATTCTCCTCGCCGGCGGCGAAGTCCTGAGGCATCTCGACGCCGTGCTCGTGCGCCCAGGCCTCGCTCATCATGAACAGGTTGGTCAGGTTGTTGGGCAGCAACGGATTGGGTCCGTCAGTGCGCACATGGACGGTATGATCGTCGACCTTGCTCACCTCGGCCACCGATGCGAGCAGGGTCTTCATGCCCGACGACTCCTCCATCGCCCGGTTGAGCGAGAAGACCACGTCGTCAGCGGTGAAAGGCGTGCCGTCATGGAAGGTGACGCCCTCCCGGAGATTGAACTCCCAGACCTCGGGATCGTCCTCAAGGGGCGCCCATTCCGTGGCCAGGGCCGGGATGATTTGGCCCTCCATGTCGCGCTGCAGAAGCGGCTCATAGATCTGGTGCGACATGGTATGCGTGGGGCCCTCATTCTGCGCATGCGGATCGAGGGTCAGCGAGTCGCCGGCCGCCGCCCAGCGAAGGGTGCGCGCATCAGCTTCGAAGGTCGCAGCGAATGCCACCGCGAATCCAAGTGCGACACCCAACGGCGAGAGCAGTCTGGCTTCCATTGGTCGGACCCTATTGGACGAACGGGTCCTAAGCCTGCCAGCATCGCGCAGTGGCTGCAACCATGGGCGAAGAATCCCCAACCTGGAATTGTGTGAACTCTCCTCGCCCTGAAGGACGAGGCTTCGGGGTCAGGCCGCGGCGTTTCGCGCCACCGGCCTGAATCCGTAACTTCTGTCTTCCCGCGTCACAGCCTTGCCTGCGCCCTCGGACACAAGGCCTGCAGGGAGGGCCGCTCCGTCCTCTACCATCGTGTACCGCGCCTCTTCGAGGAACTCGGCGCCGGCAGGGCAGTCGGCTCAGGCCGCCTCGAGCCGCTCCACCTCGCTTTCGAACTCAAAGCGCAGCGGGGCACCCTCCTCATCGGGCAGCGACAGCGTCATCTGCGAGAACATGGCGCGATAGAAGCCGAGCCGACGGGCGTCCCAGGGCAGCGTTTGGGCGGTCCGCGCCTCGGCCAGAACCTTGTGCAGTCGGGCGCGGATGCGGTCAGGATCGGCGAGGTAGACCACCGGCTCATTGTCGGGCCCGAAGAGATCGGGCTCGGCATCCTCTGCGTAAAGGTCAAGCTGCTTGGGGCTCATCACCATCCTAAACGCGCGTGAATCAGAACTGCCCCATTCTTGCTCGCGCCCGCAAAGACGGGCGTCCAGTCATTTCAGGCTCCGAGACATGGTGGTCCATGATCGGCCGAGCCGTATCGGCACCCTCGCGCATTGACGGGCGTCAGTACGGTGCACTAGGGTTTCCAAAATCAATCAAATATGTTCCAACTAGCGGAACAAAACGAGGAAGACGCGTCGGGATGGCGGGGCGTGAGGGAGCGACTACTTCGGTCAAGTCGGTGGGGCGCGCCTTGGAGCTGCTGAAGCTCTTGGGGGCGGGTACGGCCGAAGGCTGGCGCCTGTCCGATCTCGCCGGCCAGGCGGGGCTCGGCAAGGCGACCACTCATCGCCTGCTTGGCGCGCTTCAGCAGGCCGGCTTTGCCTATCAGTCGCCCGAGGACCGCCGCTACCGGCTCGGCGCCGACGCTATCCGGCTTGGCGGTGCCACGGTTCATTTCGACGTGGTGGAACTGTTGCGCCCGGCGCTGATCCGGCTCGCCAAGGAGACCGGCGACACCGTTTTCCTGTCGGTGCGCGAGGGGCTCGACGCCGTCTGCCTCGACCGGCAGGAAGGCGACTATCCCATCAAGACCCTGACTCTCAAGGCCGGCGACCGTCGCCCGCTGGGCGTCGGGGCGGGCAGCCTTGCGCTGCTGGCGGCGTTGCCCGACCAGGAGGTCGAGGCGGTCGTGGCGGCCAATGGCGACCGGCTCGCGGCCTACCCCAATTTCGCGCCCGACGCGCTGCGTGCCCTCATCGCCCGCTCGCGGGATACGGGCTATGCTTTCAATGACGGCCGGATTGTGAGCGCGATGAGCGCCATCGGGGTGCCCTGCCGGGACGGCGCCGGGCGGCTGGTGGCCGCGCTCAGCGCGGCGGCTATCAATGAGCGCATGTCCGCCGAACGCGTCGCCTGGCTCGCCTCGCGCCTGCAGGCCGAGGCCGCCGGTATTGCCGAACTGACGTCACACCGAGGAGGATCATGACACAGCCCGACGCGGCGACGGCGCGCAATTTCGATGCCGCGCGCTTTCGCGACCTCTACCGCCAGATGTGGCGGATCCGCGCCTTCGAGGAACAGGCCCTGCGTGGCGCCAAGGAGGGGCTGGTGCTGGGCGCCATCCATCCCTCGATCGGCCAGGAGGCCGTCGCAGTCGGCGTTTGCGGGCGCTTGAACCGCGACGACATTCTCCTGTCGACCCACCGCGGCCACGGCCACACCCTAATCAAGGGAGCCGCGCCCGAGGCCATGATGCGCGAGCTTTTCGGCCGCGACGGCGGAAATTGCGGAGGGAAGGGCGGCTCCATGCATATCGCCGATGCCGGCGTCGGCATGCTGGGGGCGAACGGCGTGGTGGCGGCCAATATCCCGATCGCGGTGGGGGCCGCCCATGCCATTCGGCTGCGCAAGGAGTCGCGCATCGTGTGCTGCATCTTCGGCGATGGGGCAATCAATCGCGGGCCCTTTCTGGAAGGGCTGAATTGGGCAAAAGTATTTGATCTGCCCGTGCTTTTCGTCTGCGAGGACAATCGCTTCGCGGCCACCACGCGGACCGCCGCGATGACCGCCGGCGAGGGCGCCGCGGCACGCGCCGAAGCGCTCGGCATCCCGGCCGACTCGGTCGACGGCAACGACCTCGTGGCGGTGGACGAACTGGTGGACGAAACACTGCAAGAAGTTCGTGCCGGGGGCGGCCCCCGTCTTATTGTCGCGCGCACCTATCGCCTCACCGGCCATACCGGCGCCGACCCGGCCACCTACCGGCCCGAGTCAGAGGTCGCCACGGCCTGGGAGGACGATCCCATCGTCCGCCTCGCGGCGACCCTGGAGGCGGCCGGGGTCTCGCAGGACGACTGCGCGGCGCTGGCCCGGCAGGCGCAGGAGGAGATGGCCGGCGTCTTCGAGCGCGCCAGCGCGGCGCCATGGCCGCCGGTCGGCCATGCCTATACCGACGTTCAGGACACCGGATCGCCCGAGGAACGCCCGTGGTGAAGACAAGCTATCTGGAAGCCTCCCGGCAGGCGCTTGCCGAGGAGATGCGGCGCGACGACACCGTCTGGGCGCTTGGCGAGGATCTTGGCCGGGGCGGCGTGTTCGGCCAGTACAAGGGGCTCGTCGACGAGTTCGGGCCCGAGCGTATCTCCGATGCGCCGATCTCGGAGGCCTGCATCGCCGGGGCCGCGGTGGGCGCGGCCATGATGGGCACCCGGCCGGTCGTCGAGATGCGCTTTTCCGACTTCGCGCTTTGCGCCACCGACGAGATCGTCAACCAGGCGGCCAAGGCCCGCTTCATGTTCGGCGGCCAGCTCGGCGTGCCGCTGGTGATGCGCCAGCCGACCGGCGCGTGGCGCTCCTCGGCAGCCCAGCATTCGCAGTCGCTGGAGGCTTGGTACGCGCATATTCCCGGCCTCGTCGTCACCGCACCGGCCACGGTCGCCGACGCCAAGGCCCTGCTCAAGGCGGCGATCCGCTGCGACGACCCGGTGATCCATCTCGAGCACAAGGATCTCTGGGCGTTCGAGGAGGAAATCCCGGCCGGGATCGACGCCGCGCCGCTGGGCGCGGCGCGGATCGCGCGCGAGGGCGAGGACGTCACGATCGTCACCTGGTCGAAGATGGTGCACACCGCGCTCGAAGCCGCCAACGCGCTGACCGATAAAGGCATTTCCGCCGAAATCATCGATCTGCGGACGCTGTGGCCGTGGGACCGCGAGGCGGTCTATGCCAGCGTGCGCAAGACCGGGCGCGCGATCGTCGCCCATGAAGCGGTGCTGGTCGGCGGCTTTGGCGGCGAGATCGCCGCGCGCATCGGCGAGGACCTTTACGATCAGCTCAAGGCGCCGGTGCGCCGGCTCGGCGCGCCGCGCATTCCGGTGAGCTACGCCCCGCCGCTGGAGCGCGAATACCACGTGCCGGCTGAGCGCATTGCCGAGGCCGCGCAGGCGCTGGCGGCGCGCGGCTGAGCCCCCTCAAGAACAAGGACGAGACGGACGCGACATGGACGACGAAACGATCACAGGTGGCGAGGTCATCGCGCGGGTGCTCAAGGCCCACAAGGTAGGCCCGATATTCGGCATGGGAGGCTTTCAGCTCCTGCCCTTCTATGACGCGGCGCGGCGGCTCGGGCTCAACCACAATCTGATCAATGACGAGCGCTGCGGGATCTTTGCCGCCGACGCCTATGCGCGGGTGAGCGGTCGGGTCGGAGTGTGCGACGCCACGCTCGGCCCCGGCGCCACCAACCTCGTGACCGGCCTCGTCGAGTCGTTCAACGCTGGAACGCCCATCGTGGTGCTGGTCGGCGACACCCACCGGATGCATTCCTGGAAGAACATGACCCAGGAGACCCGGCAGGCCGACCTGCTCGCCCCGGCCTGCAAGGAGGTGATCCGCATCGAGATGGTCGAGCGGATCGCCGAGCAGGTCGACCGCGCCTTCCGCGTCGCCACCTCGGGCCGGCCCGGGCCGGTGGTGGTCATCGTGCCGGAGGATGTCTGCCACGCGGAGGTCCCCGCCGACACGCCGATGCCGGCCATCGACCCGCGCCACTCGGCGGCGCCGGCGATCCGCTGCCGGCCGGCGCGGGCCGATGTCGCGCAGGCTGCCGCGGCGCTGCGCGAGGCCGAACGACCGATCATGCTGTGCGGCGGTGGCGTCCTCATCAGCCAGGCCTGGGAGGCGGTGACCCGGCTCGCCGAGGAGCAGTCGATCCCGGTCGCCCACACCATGTCGGGCAAGGGGGCGATCCCGTGCGTTCATCCGCTGAGCGCCGGGCTGTTCGGCCGTTACGACCGGATCGCCAATGCGCTCATCGAGGCCTCGGACTGCATTCTCGTGGTCGGCTGCAAGCTCGGCGAGATCGCCACCAAGCGCTATACGGTGCCGGCCGCCGGCAAGTTCGTCATCCATCTCGACATCGTCGCCGAGGAGTTCGGCCGCACCCGCGCGCCCGATCTTACGCTGTGGGGCGATGCCCGCGAGGGGCTGGCGGATCTGCGCGAGGCGCTGGCCTCGGACGCGGCGGCGGTGACGGCGCGGCGCGCCGGCTATGGCGCGGAAGTTGCCGACCGCATGGCCAAGTGGCGCGGTGAGGTCTCAGGCAATCTGACCTCCGCCGACCGGCCGGTGCATATGGCCCGGCTCATCCAGGAGATGAACGAGAACCTGCCCGAGGAAGCCATTCTAATTGCTGATGGCGGCTTCGCCGCGCACTGGAGCGGCCTGCTCTACGACACCAAGCGGGCAGGGCGCGGCTTCGTGCCCGACCGCGGGCTCGCCTCGATTGGCTATGGCCTGCCGGGCGCCATCGGCGCGGCGGTGGCCGCCGACGGCCGGCCGGTCTTCGCCCTGACCGGCGATGGCGGCTTCAACATGACGCTCGGCGAGCTGGAGACCGCCCGGCGCATGGGGCTGAAGCTGGCCATGGTGGTCGTCAACAACGCCGCCTCCGGCTATGTGAAGGCCCTCCAGCACCTGATGTTCGGTCCGCAGAGCTACCAGTCGAGCGACCTCGCCGAGATGAACTATGCCGAGGTGGCCCGAAGCATGGGCTGCCACGGCATCCGCGTCGAGGACCCCGACGCGGTCGGGCCCGCGCTGCGCGAGGCACTGAATGTGATTGACGGCCCGGTGGTGATCGACGTCGTCGTCACCCGCGACCCGGCTCAGATGCTGCCCGCGGTCGACAGCCGCATCGCCCGGGTGAAGAAGGGAGACAGAATCGCCTGAGGCGATGTTCGTCCCCTCGCCAGCCCCCAACTGAAGAGTTTTGCACCCAACCCACCATATGGGAGGAACAA
>SKQW01000180.1 GCA_007118805.1 Rhodobiaceae bacterium
ACCCAGCAGATGCGCGCCGGCAGGCCCTGGAAGCGGATGCGGTGCTTTGCCATGTCGAGCCAGTTGTGCAAGTGCGCATCGTCGGGGATCAACTCCTTGACCTTCTCGTCGGTGCGGTAGATGTCTTCCGGGTCGCCCGACAGCGCCACCCAGCGGAACGGACCGACGCCGCGGCAGAACATCGGCCGGATATAGGCGGGCACGAAGCCGGGGAAGGCGAAGGCGTCGTCGAGCCCCATCTCCTTGGCCATCTGGCGGATATTGTTGCCGTAATCGAGAGTCGGTACGCCCTCGCGCCAGAACCACAGCATCGCCTCCACCTCATCCTTCATCGACAGCTTGGCGTGGCGGATCGTGTCTTCGGGGTCGCGTTCGCGCCGCTCCTCCCATTCGGCGAGGCTCCAGCCGGCGGGCAGATAGCCGTTCAGCGGATCATGCGCCGAGGTCTGGTCGGTCACCGCGTCGGGCCTGACGCCGCGGCGCACCAGCTCGGGATAGATCTCGGCGGCATTGCCGAGCACCCCGACCGACAGCGCCTTGCCCTCCCGGCAGGCGCGCTCGATCATCTCCAGCGCCTGATCGAGCGAGTCGGCCCGCTCGTCGAGATAGCCGGCCTTCAGCCGCATCTCGATGCGCGAGGGCTGGCATTCGACGGCCAGTAGCGAGGCGCCCGCCATGGTCGCGGCGAGCGGCTGGGCGCCGCCCATGCCGCCGAGCCCGGCAGTCAGGATCCACTTGCCCGTGAGGTCGCCGCCATAGTGCTGACGTCCCAGCTCGGCGAATGTCTCATAGGTGCCCTGAACGATGCCCTGGCTGCCGATATAGATCCACGAGCCGGCCGTCATCTGGCCGTACATCATCAGCCCGACCTTATCGAGCGAATTGAAGTGCTCCCAGTCGGCCCAGTGGGCGACGATGTTGGAATTGGCGATCAGCACGCGCGGCGCGTCGGGGAAGGTGCGGAAGACGCCGACCGGCTTGCCCGACTGGACGAGCAGGGTTTCGTCCTCCTCCAGCGTCTTGAGGGCCTCCACGATGCGGTCGAAGCTGTCCCAGTCGCGGGCCGCCCGGCCGATTCCGCCATAGACCACCAGCGCCTCGGGCTTCTCGGCCACTTCGGGGTCGAGATTGTTCATCATCATGCGGAGCGGGGCTTCGGTCAGCCAGCTTCGCGTGCTGATCTCGGCCCCATGTGGGCTGCGGATCACCCGCGCATTATCGATCCGCCTCATGATCTTGCTCCCTCAACCTCGGCGCCGGCCGCCAGCATCGCCTCAAGAGCCTGGCCAAGCACCGGCCGCACCTTGTTCGCCTCGTCGTCCAGATAGTCCCAGGGCGGCGCCTCGCGCATATAGGCGCGCTGGGCGAGCTCCATCTGAACGGCATGGACCCGGTTTTCGGGTCGGCCGTAGTGGCGCGTGATCCAGCCGCCCTTGAAGCGGCCATTGACCACGTAGTCGTGCATTTCCGAGCCGGCGCAGGCGGCGGCGACCGCGCGTTCGATGGCCGGCGCGCAGGCCGCGCCCTCATTGGTGCCGATATTGAAGACCGGCAGCGTCCCGTCGAACAGCCGCGGCACCTCGGAGCGGATGGAATGGCAGTCAAAGAGCAGGCAGTAGCCGTGCCGGGCCTTGACGTCCTCGATCGCGCGCGCCAGCGCGGCGTGATAGGGCGCGAAATAGAGGTTGCGCCGCTGATCCACCTCGGCCTCGTCGGGCTCCTGGCCGGGTTGGTAGATCGGCTCGCCGTCGAAGGTGGTGGTCGGGCACAGCCCCGTCGTCGCCTGGCCGGGATAGAGCGAGGTGCCGGACGGGTCGCGGTTGACGTCGATGACATAGCGGGACAGATGCGCCCGGACGATGGACGGATTGACGTTTGGGACACCGTCATAGAGCCGGTTCGTCCACCAGTCCGTGTCAGGCACCGACCGCCCGGTCTCGTTGAGCCTATCGCGGATGTCGGGGGGGATCTCCGTGCCGTCATGCGGCATTGAGAGAATGAGGGGGCTATCCCCCGGCTCATATGTCACTGTTCCGCCGGTCATAATTCCTCCAGCCGCGGCAGGTCGATGCCCTCGGCCAGGGCCGCGCCCTCACGCACGAGGCGCGCGGCAACCTCCAGATCGGGCGCCAGATAGCGGTCCCCCTCCAGCGGCGGGACAGTCTCGCGCAGAGTGTTCACCGCCCTCTGCAGCGCCACGCTGGTGGCGAGCGGCGCGCGCAAATCCACCCCTTGCGCGGCCACCAGCCATTCGATGCCGATGATCTGGGCCAGATCGCGGTTCATGTCGGACAGCCGCCGCGCGCCGTGGGTGGCCATCGAGACATGGTCCTCCTGATCGGCGCTGGTGGGGGTGGAGTCGGTGGAACAAGGCGTCGCGCGCTGCTTGTTCTCGGCCATCAGAGCGGCCGCCGTGACCTCGGCGATCATGAATCCCGAATTGAGCCCCGGCGCGGGGGTGAGGAAAGGCGGCAGGCCATAGGACAGTGCCGGATTGACCAGCATGGCGATGCGCCGCTGGGCGATGGAGCCGAGTTCGGCGATGGCGAGAGCGATCTGATCGGCCGCAAAGGCCACCGGCTCGGCGTGAAAGTTGCCGCCCGAAAGGATCGCTTCGTCGGCCATCACCAGCGGATTGTCAGTCACCGCATTGGCCTCGATTTCGAGCGTGCGGGCGGCCTGCCTGAGAAGGTCGATGCAGGCGCCGGCGACCTGGGGCTGGCAGCGCAGGCAATAGGGGTCCTGCACCCGTTCATCCTCCTCGCGATGGGATTCGCGGATCTGCGAGCCCTCGATCAGGGCGTGCAGAGCGCGGGCGGCGGCGATCTGGCCCGGCTGGCCGCGCAATTCGTGCAGCTCGGGCCGGAACGGTGCCGCCGAGCCCATGGCGGCGTCGGTCGACAGGGCGCCAGTGACGAGCGAAGAGACGCCGCTGCGCCAGGCGTCGAAGAGCCCGGCCAGCGCCAGCGCCGTTGAGACCTGGGTGCCATTGATCATGGCCAGGCCTTCCTTGGGCCCGAGCGCGATGGGGGCAAGCCCGGCCGCGGCGAGGGCCTCGGCGCCCGGCATCCGCCGGCCGTCATGGACGGCCTCGCCCGCGCCGATCATCACCGCCGTCAGATGGGCAAGTGGGGCCAGATCGCCCGATGCCCCGACCGAGCCCTGGCCGGGTATTACCGGAATCACCCCGCGCTCTAGCATCGCCTCGATGAGTGCGATCAGCTCCCACCGCACGCCAGAGGCGCCGCGGCCAAGCGAGATCAGCTTCAGCGCCATGATCAGGCGCACCATGTCCTCGGCCAGGGCGTCGCCGACGCCGCAGCAATGGGACAGGATGAGGTTAGTCTGAAGCTGGGCGGTGTCGGCGGCGGCGATACGAGTGGAGGCGAGCTTGCCGAAGCCGGTATTGACGCCATAGACCGCCACGCTGCCGGCGGCGGCATCCGCGACCACCCGGGCCGCCCGTTCCACACCGTCCCGACAGGCCGGATCGAGACCGGCCGGCGCGCCCTGCCGGTAGATGGCTTCAAGATCACGCAGCGGAACGCGGCCGGGAATCAGCGTGAGCGCGCTCAACGACCCCTCCACACTCGCGCATGCAGTGGGTTGAAGCCAATGCGGTAGACGAGTTCTGCCGGCCGTTCGATATCCCAGATGGCAAGGTCGCAGGACTTGCCGACCTCGAGCGTGCCGATCTCGTCGAGGCGACCGAGCGCCCGCGCCGCGTTGCGGGTAACGCCCAGCAGGCATTCCTCGACAGTCAGCCGGAAGAAGGTTGCCGCCATGTTCATCGCCAGCAGCGGCGAGGTGAGGGGCGATGAGCCGGGATTGCAATCGGTGGCCACGGCCATCGCAACACCTGCCGCGCGCAGCGCCTCAATCGGTGGCTTCTGCGTCTCGCGCAGGAAGTAGAAGGCGCCGGGCAGGAGCACGCCGACCGTTCCGGCCGCGGCCATCGCCGCGGCGCCCTCCTCGTCGAGATATTCAATGTGATCGGCCGACAGCGCCTTATAGGCGGCGGCAAGCTTCGCCCCGCCGAGATTGGATAGCTGCTCGGCGTGCAGCTTGACCGGCAGCCCGGCCGCACTCGCAGCATCGAACACGCGGGCCACCTGCTTGGGCGAAAAGGCGATCCCCTCGCAGAAGGCATCGACCGCATCGGCGAGTCCGGCCTTGGTCACCAGTGGCAACTGCTCGGAGACGACGTTCTCAATATAGCCGTCCGCATCTCCCGCGAACTCCGGCGGCAGCGCATGCGCGCCGAGGAAGCTCGTCGCCACTGCGACCGGGCGTTCCGCACCGAGCCTGCGGGCGGCCCGCAGCATGCGCGCCTCGCTCTCGGCGTCGAGGCCATAACCGGACTTCACCTCCACGGTCGTCGCGCCTTCCAAGATCAGCGCGTCGAGTCGCGGCAATGCGCCGATGACGAGTTCATCCTCGCTGGCCGCGCGGGTTGCTGCGACCGTCGAGGCGATGCCGCCGCCCGCTCGTGCAATCTCTTCATAGGTCGCCCCGGCCAGCCGCAGCTCGAACTCCCGCGCCCGGTCGCCGCCATGAACGATATGGGTGTGACAGTCGATAAGGCCCGGCGTGATCCATCGCCCCTCAAGGTCGATGCGCTCTGGCGCCTCGTCCGTTGCCGGCAGGTCGGCCATCGGGCCGACCCAGGCGATCCGCCCGTCACGAGCCGCGATGGCCCCCGGCGAGATTTCCCCCAGGCCGGCCGCCGCCGGCGCCATGGTGGCCAGGCGGGCATTGATCCAGAGCCGGTCGAACGTCATCAGCCGCCCTCTGCACATCGTCGCTTGCCTAACGACTATCGCTCGCACCATGATATGTCTATACAAAATTGAGGAGCATCCGCGAATGTCCGCACCCGATCAGACCCTCAGGCTTCAGACCGCGCTTCTGCCCGGCGGCTGGGCAGAGGACGTCACCGTGACGATGCGCAACGGGCGGTTTGTCGATGTCGCGCCCGGCGCCGCGCCCGAGGGGGCCGAATCTGTGTCGGGGATCGCCGTTCCCGGCATGGCCAATCTCCACAGCCATGCCTTCCAGCGCGGCATGGCAGGCTTGGCCGAACGGCGGGCGGCGCACCATGACAGTTTCTGGACGTGGCGCGAGACCATGTACCGCTTCCTTGCCCGTCTCAGCCCCGATCATGTCGAGGCGATCGCCGCCCAGGCCTATGTCGAGATGCTGGAATCCGGCTTTACCTCGGTCGGGGAGTTCCACTATCTGCACCACGATCCCGACGGCGCGCCCTATGGCAATCCGGCCGAGATGGGTGCGCGCATCGCCGCGGCAGCGCGCGAGACCGGCCTCGGCCTGACCCTTCTTCCCGTCTATTACGCGCAGGGCGGCTTCGGCGGTGCCGCGCCCGCGCCCGATCAGCGCCGCTTCATCTGCGAGCTCGACCACTACGCAAGCCTAGTCGAGGCCAGCCGCAAAGCCCTGAAGGATTTGCCGGACGCCCGGCTCGGCATCGCGCCCCATTCGTTGCGCGCGGTAACGCCCGATGACCTGAGCGCCCTGCTTGCGCGCCGTCATGAGGGGCCGATCCACATCCATGTCGCCGAGCAGATTCGCGAAGTGGAGGACTGCCTTGACTGGTCGGGGTCGCGCCCGGTCGACTGGCTCCTGGACAATGCCCCGGTCGACGCAAGTTGGACGCTGATCCATGCCACCCATATGAGTGACGAGGAGATCGACCGGCTGGCCCGCTCCGGCGCCGTTGCCGGGCTTTGCCCGGTCACCGAGGCCAGTCTCGGCGACGGCATATTCGAGGGCGTCGCCTATCGCGAAGCGGGCGGATGGATCGGTGTGGGCACGGATTCCAATATTCGCGTCTCGCTGGCCGATGAACTGTCGACGCTCGAATACGGCCAGCGCCTGCGCGACCGGGCCCGCAACCGGTTCGCCGTCGAGCCCGGCTCGACCGGCCGGCAAATCTTCGATGCCGCCCTGGCCGGCGGGGCCCAGGCCCTCGATCGCGACTCAGGCGCGATCGCGCCGGGTCATTGGGCCGATCTGGTGGTTCTCGATGGCGACCATCCCGCCCTCGTCGCCGCGTCCGGTGACGCCATCCTCGATGCCTGGATCTTCGCCGGCGACAAGAGCTGCGTGTCTCAGGTGTGGTCGGCCGGCCGCCACGTGGTTCGCGCCGGCCGCCACATCGCCATGGACGCCGTCGCCCGGCGCTATGCCCGGACCATGCGGGACCTGGCGGCGTGACCCCGCCGGCGCAGCGCCCCGTGCTCGACGGCGAAGGCGCGCTCTATGAGCAGATCAGGCGGGCAATCGCCGGGCCGATCCTCAAGGGCGACTGGGCGCCAGGGGACAAGCTGCCCTCCGAGCACGAGCTGACGCGGCTGTTTGACACCTCGCGTATGACGGTCAACCGCGCGCTCACCGCGCTGGTCGAGGAAGGCCTGATCGTGCGGCGCCGCCGCGCCGGGTCGTTTGTCGCCGTGCCGCCGGCGCAGCATCCCGTGTTGAAGATCAACGACATCAAGGCGGAGGTGCTGGACAGCGGGCTTGCCTATCGCTTCGAAATCGTCGGGCGCGAGAGCCGCCAGGCCTGCGACGACGACAAGGACCGGCTGGGCCAGTCCTCGGTCGGCCGCGTCCTTGCGATCCGCATCTGTCACCATGCCGCCGCCGCCGCCTTCGCCTTCGAGGATCGGCTGATCAATCTCGACGCGGTTCCGGCCGCCGCAGACGAGGCCTTCCGCGACACGCCGCCCGGCACGTGGCTGCTCGCCCACATACCCTGGACCGAGGCCGAGCACCGAATTCGCGCCGTCACTGCACCGGCCGAGGTGCGCCGGCACCTAGGTCTGCCCCACGGGGCGCCAAGTCTGATGGTCGAGCGCCGCACCCGGCGGGCCGACCATACCGTCACCGCGGTCAACATTTACTATCCCGGCGATCGCCATGAACTTGTGGCCCGCTTCAGCCCGCCCGGTGGCACCGGCCGCCGGGCCGACGCCGGGTAGCGATGGCCCGTTTCGGCGCCTTGCAATCGAAGGCGCGGCAGTGCAAATCCGTCGTCAGTGCCCCGAACACGGCTCGACCATGCTATGAGCGTCCTGTCCAAGGATGGTTTTACGGAAGTCCCCGCCGGCCATGTCGCCGCCGTGGCGACCTTTCTCGACATGCGTGCGCCGGTCGCTCCGCGCCCGGTTGCGGCGATTTCCGGAGTCGCGCTTTGCCACGTCGCGCAACCGGATCCCGATGCCTACCGCGACCTGTTCCGGCGGGTTGGCAGCAACTGGCTGTGGTGTTCTCGGCTCAGGCTGAAAGACGCAGCGCTGATGACGATCCTCGGCGACCCCGCGGTGGAACTCTATCAGCCCGAGCAGGGCGGTGAGCCGGCAGGCCTTCTGGAACTCGACTTTCGCCGGGCCGGCGCCTGCAATATCACCTTTTTCGGCCTGGTTCCGGAGCTGGTCGGCCAAGGCGTCGGGCGCTGGATGATGACCCAGGCGTTGAACATGGCATGGCGCAACGGCGTCAGCCGGGTCACCATCAACACCTGCACGCTCGACCATCCTGGCGCCCTTTCCTTCTACCTGCGGTCCGGTTTCCGGCCCTATGCCCGCATGGTCGAGGTCTTTCCCGATCCCAGGTTGCATGGCCTCCTGCCGCGCGAGGCCGCGCCGCACCATCCGATCATCCCCGACGAGGCGACACCGGCATGACCACCCAGCACTCGGCGGCCGATCCGCGCAACGCCGAAATCCTCATCTCGCTGAATGGCGAGCTGGTGCCGCGCGACCAAGCGCTAGTCTCGGTCTTCGATTCGGGCTTCGTGCTGGGCGACGGCGTGTGGGAGGGGTTTCGCGTCGTCGATGGCGGCATTGCTTTCCTCGATGCCCATCTCGACCGGCTATACGAGGGGGCGAGGTCGCTGTGCATTGATATCGGGCTGAGCCGCGAGGCGTTGAGCCAGCGGTTGTTCGAGTGCCTCGCCGCCAATGGTATGCGCGACGGCGTCCACATCCGCCTTATGGTCACCCGCGGCGTCAAGGCGACCCCGTATCAGGACCCTCGCGTGACCGTGGGTCCGGCGACCATCGTCATTATTCCCGAATACAAGACGCCGTCCGAGGAGGGCGCGCGCCGCGGCCTCGATCTGTTCACCGTGCATGTTCGCCGCACCGCCCCCGACATGCAGGACCAGAAGCTCAACAGCCATTCCAAGCTCAACTGCATTCTCGCCTGCATCCAGGCCACCGAGGCCGGCGCCGACGAAGCCCTGATGCTCGATCCCGACGGCGCCGTGGCCACGTGCAACTCCACGCACTTCTTCATCGTGCGCAAAGGTGAGGTGTGGACGTCGGACGGGCTCTACTGCCTGGGCGGCATCACACGCGCCAACGTCCTGCGGATTTGCCGCGCCCAGGGGATTCCTAGCGCCGAGAAGCGCTTTTCGCTTGTCGATGTCTACGGCGCCGAGGAGGCCTTCGTCACTGGGACTTTCGGCGGGCTGACCCCGGTCCACAAGGTCGACGGCCGGGTGATCGGAACGCCGCCCGAAGACGGTTGGCGCGCCGGACCGGTCACCCGGCGGCTCGCCGAGCACTACCGTGATCTGGCGCGCGCCGAGGCCCGGCGGTCGGGGGAGCCCGGCCGATGAGCGCGCCGGTGCGCATCGCCATGTGGTCGGGGCCGCGCAACATCTCCACAGCCATGATGCGCGCCTTCGAGAACCGGCCCGACACGCTTGTGTGGGACGAGCCGTTCTACGCCGCCTATCTCGCCGCCAGCGGTATCGACCATCCGATGCGCGAGGCCGTGCTGGCAAGCGACGATCAGGACTGGCGGCGGGTGGTCGAACGGCTTGTGGCGCCGTTGCCGGCGGGCATTTCGATCCACTATCAGAAGCACATGACCCACCACATGCTGCCCGAGATCGGCCGCGACTGGATCGACGGCGTGACCAACGCTTTCCTGATCCGCCGACCGGACCGCGTGCTCGCCTCCTATGCCAGGAAGCGCGAGACCGTCAGCCTCGCCGATGTCGGCTTCGTCCAGCAGGGCGAGCTGTTCGATCGGGTAGCCGAGCGGCGCGGCGCGGCGCCGCCAGTCGTCGATGCCGACGACGTGCTTGGCGACCCCAAGGGGACCCTCACCGCCCTGTGCCGGGCGCTCGGCGTACCGTTCAGCGAGCGCATGCTGTCCTGGCCGCCCGGTCTGCGCGACAGCGACGGCGTCTGGGCGGCGCACTGGTATCAGGCGGTCGCCGCCTCGACGGGCTTTGCGCCGCCGCCCCCGGACGAGCCCGACATCCCGGCCGGGCTGCGCACGATTGCCGATGCGGCGCGGCCGGTCTATGAGCGCTTACGCGCCTACCGGCTCAAGCCCGCCCCAGAATAAGGACCCACCGTGCTGCCGCCGTGGCGGCTAATATACATCTTAATAGCCCAAGCGCGTTAGGCAAGCCGGTGTCGCCCCGCACAACCTCAATCTCGACCTCCTCGCCCAGGGTGCAGCGCAGCAGGTCATCCATGTTCGAGACCAGCCGATCGGCATCGACCGCCACCGGATCCATCTCCTTAAGGGTCGTCGCGCGGCGGCGTCGGGCGAACGAGCAGTTCAGAAACGTCGACATGGGGTGGTTGCGAGACGGCATAGAGCACGGCCCGTGCCACGTCTGCGGCCGTGAGCCCCTCCGGCCTGGCCTGGTCAAAGAAGGGCGTATCGGTCAGGCCCGGCTCGATGAGCGTCATGCGCACCCCGGAACCAACGAGTTCCTCGCGCAGATTGAAGCCGAGGCCGGTGACGGCCCATTTGGTGGCGCCGTAAACCGACCCCTTGTTGGGAAACCGGCCGGCCTGCGAGCCGGTCAGCAGGATGTGTCCTTTCGTCTTTCTGAGCTCCGGCAGGCAGAACTTGGCGGTGAGCGCGCAGCCATAGACATTGGTCAGCACCATGTCGCGCCAGTTCTCGGGATCGCCGTTCTCGACGCCGGCGGCCGTGCTGCCGATGCCGGCATTGGCAAAGGCCACGTCGATCCGCCCGAACGCTTTCAGCGTGGCCGCGACCATGGCCTGCTGGTCGGCGGCGCTTGTCATGTCGCAGGCGATTGCCACCGCCTGATCGGGCCCGCCCAGTTCGGCCACCAGCGTGTCGAGCTTGTCGCGGGACCGGGCCGCTAGCGCCACTCGATACCCCGCCTCGACCGCCCACCGCGCCGTCTCCGCCCCAATGCCGGTGGACGCGCCGGTAATCAGAAAAGTCTTCATTGCAAGGCTTCCCCCACTTACGTGACTTCACTCAGGCAGTGCTCCCAGTGCGGCGTGCCGGCATAGCGCGCAGCCAGGAAGTCGACCAGGGCGCGCACCTTGGCCGACAGGTGCCGACCCGGCGGATAGACCGCGTAGCACGCGGCCGGGCGCCATGCGACATCCGTGAGCAGGGGCACCAGGCGCCTCGCCTCGATGGCATCGCAGACCAGAAAGCTGGGCTGAATGGATACGCCAAGCCCGGCCTCGGCCGCCATGGTCAGTAGGTCGCCGTTGTTGCTCGCCAGGCGTCCCGGCTGAAGCTGGACGCTGCGCCGTTCGCCATCCGCGTCGGTCCAACCCCACGCTAGACGCTCGGGCGAATTGGTGTAGACGAATCCGGTGTGCCCGGCGAGGTCCTCCGGGCGCTTCGGCGTGCCGTGGCGGGCCAGATAGTCGGGGCTGGCGCATACGACGCTACGCACGTCGAACAGCTTGCGGGCGATCAGGGTCGAATCTTCCAATTGCCCGATGCGCACCGCCAAGTCGAACCCGTCGTCGATGAGATCCACCCGGCGGTCGTTAAGGTCGAGATCGATCGTCAGCTCGACGTGCTGACAGAGAAACTCCGTAATGGCAGGCGCCAGATGCCGGGTGCCGAATGACAAAGGCGCGGCGACCCGCATGCGACCCCTGAGCGTGCCGTGGACGGCGGCGGCGGCCTGGTCGGCTTCCTCGAGATCGGCCAATAAGGACACCGCGCGCTCGTAATAGCTGCGCCCCGTTTCGGTCAGGCTCAGCCGTCGCGTCGTGCGGTTGACGAGCCGCACGCCGAGCCTGGCCTCGAGATCCTTGAGCCGCCGGCTCACGGCGGACTTGGCCACGCCCAGCCGCTCTGCTCCGGTGCCGATGCCCCCGGCTTCGGCGACCGCGACGAAAGTCTCGATTTCCTCAAGGCGCGACATCGTTCACCAACGCGGAACAATCATTTCAGAGATCGGCTTCTACCACCGTCGAGCGCAACAAACTAGATGTCAACTGGACATGCCGGAGCCGATTCATCCGGCCCACGCAATCAATGAGGAAAGGCGAGCAATGGCGCGCGAGACCAAGATACTGATCCTTTACCATTCGAGCTGGGGCCATGTCGAAACCATGGCGAATGCCGCGGCCGAGGGCGCCGCATCGGTTCCCGAAGTGCAGGTCGAGGTCAAGCGCGTGCCCGAGCTGATGGACGCGTCGGCCATGCACAGTGCCGGCATGAAGGTCGAGCAGGACGCCCCCGTCGCCACGGTGGACGAACTCGCCGACTACGACGCCGTCTTGTTCGGCACGGGCACGCGGTTCGGCAACATGGCCGCCCAGATGCGCAATTTCCTCGACCAGACGGGGGAGCTCTGGGCCAATGGTTCGCTGATCGGGCGGATCGGCAGCGTCTTTGTCTCCACCGGCACCGGCGGCGGCAACGAGACGACCATAACCTCGTTCCATCACACGCTGCTTCATCACGGAATGGTGGTGGTCGGTCTGCCCTATGCCGCGGCCGAGATCGCTGATATCTCCGAGATGCGCGGAGGGGGCCCCTATGGCGCGGGCACAATCGCCGGCGCCGACGGCAGCCGTCAGCCGAGCCAGAACGAACTCGACCAAGTCCGGTTCCAGGGCCGGCATGTCGCCCAAATCGCCCGCCGCCTCAAGGCTGGCGCAGCCAATGAAGAGGAGACCCGCGATGGGACGACTGGTGAACGGCGCGTGGCATGACGAATGGTACGACACCAAGTCGACCGGCGGAAGGTTCGTCCGGCAGGACTCGAGCTTCCGCAACTGGGTCACCGCCGACGGTGCGCCCGGCCCCGCCGGGGCGGGCGGCTTTGCTGCGGAGGCCGGCCGCTATCATCTCTATGTCTCGCTCGC
>SKQW01000161.1 GCA_007118805.1 Rhodobiaceae bacterium
TCTCGTGTGGCGCGCAGCTCCTCTTCCAGCACCGCGATGTTGCGCTGGCGAAGCTGAAGCAGCGCCTCGTCGCGCACGACATCCATGTAAGCCTCGACGGCGTTGAACAGAATGTTCTGCTCGACGTTGCGCAGCGCCTCGCGCCCAGCAAGAACCGTCGACTCCGCCCGCTGCGTCTCGTTCCGCGTCCGGTTGCCGCGATAAAGCGGCTGCTCGACCGTCACCCCGAGACTTGCCGAGGTGCTGGACGAGCTTGGCCCGGGTCGGAAATTCTGATGCACGCTGGAGACGTTGACCCCGGAAAACACCTGCGGACGATAACCGGACAGGGCCTGCGGTACCTGCTCATCAAGCGCACGCAGGCTGGCCCGCTCCGCGTTCAGCGTCGGGTTGTGGGTATAGGCACGCGACAACGCCGAATGAAGCGTCTCCGCGCTCAGCGAGACTGCCGACGCCAAAAGGACCGCACAGGCAACACCCAAGGCCCGCCAATCCGGACCGACTAAGCCGCCTGACGTCATCCGCCTGCGCATAGGCTTACGCTCCGAACACGAACACACCCTGACACGACGATTCCGGTGACACGATAGCCACACAATGTGCATGGGTGAAGGGGCGGATCGAACCAACTGCGAGGATCGAGCCGACCTGGGGCAAATTCGCCACAGTGCCGACAAGCCTCGAACTTTGCCCCCGTGGTTCAAAAAACAAAGGCGGGAGGGCGCTGGAATCCTGGCAACGGACGAACCGAAACATTGAAGGCGACCCGCGAACTGACCGTCCCTTCGACCGACTGAAACAGCGTCGCCTTGCCGACAGGCCCATCCTGCATAACGGCAACGAGGCGACCACCGTCGCGAAGCTGTTCGAATAATGCGGGGGGAACCTCCTCGCATGCGCCTTCCACAAACATCACGTCATAGGGTGCCTGGCTGGCATAGCCTTGGTTGAGCGGTCCACCGACCACGGCGGCATTGGCAACGCCGAGATCGACCAGAGCTGTCTCGGCCGCCTGCGCGAGTTCGTCGTCACTTTCCAGTCCGACCACGGCATCGGCGAGATGCGCCAGGATCGCGGTCGAGTACCCCGTTGTGCATCCGACATCGAGCACCAGATCGGAACTGCGGATATCGGCCAAAACCAGGAGCTGGCCGAAGGCCATCGGTTCCATGAGAAAGCGCGGCAACGCGCCGGCCTCCCCCGCCTTCACTTCAAGATCCTCGTCGCTATAGGCGAGCGAGCGCCGGTGAGCGGGGACGAACCGCTCCCTGGGCACCTCCAAGAGCGCGCCGAGCACCCGACGGTCGGTGACGCCGTTCGGGCGCAGCTGTCCCTCGATCATGTTCCGCCGGGCGCGGGCAAAGTCCATCATTCCGGCCATCTCCATGCAGCAGCGCAATCGCGGCGAAAATCATCGAGTTGAACCAAAAAGGCAAGCGCCGCTGCAACGCGCACCGACGCCGCACTTATGCGGGCCGGACAAGCGTGGCCCGCTCAATCGGATGCCTTGGGACTAATGTCTAATGGAAATAGGCGCCGCCATCGACGACGATTGTCTGTCCGGTGATGAAACCGGCGCCGGGCCCCGACAGGAAGACCACCGCGCCCACCAGATCCTCGGGAACCTGATCGCGCTTGATAACCCGGGCCTCGAGCGAGATTTGCTGGAGCTTTTCAAGCTGCGTCGGATTCGCCCTGACCCCATCCGACAGGGTAAAGCCAGGTGCAACCCCATTGACCAGAATTCCGGCATCGCCAAGCTCCTTAGCCAGCGCCTTGGTGATTGCGTTCACGGCCCCCTTGCTGGCCACGTAATGCAACAGGAATGGCACCCCTTTGAAAGGAGTGCCGGAGGACAGGTTGACGACGCGACCGCCGCCGCGCGCACGCATCAAAGGCACCACGGCGCGCGTGGCCAGCATGGTCCCGATCACATTGACATCCATGACCCGGCGCCATTCCGCGACGCTCTGGGCCTCGAAGGGCGCGGGCACGAGCGAGGAATAGATCCCGGCATTGTTGACGAGTATGTCGACCCCGCCGAAGGTCGACCGTGCCGTCTGGGCCATGGCAAGCGTCGACTCCTCGTCCGACACATCGGTCCGCACCCCAATTGCACGTGCACCCGTGGCCGCGATCTCACCGGCGGTTTCCTCGGACCGCTCAAGGTCTGCGATGACGACTGAGGCCCCGGCCGCGGCAAGTCCCTCCGCCAGCGCCCGCCCGATGCCCATCGCACCGCCGGTGATCACGGCAACCATCTCCGTCAGATCCGTCATCCTTCCGCCTCCTTGACCTTGCGAGGTGTCACGTCCTGTAGGCAAATCCGCTGCCGCCAGCATCGGGCGCCATCACGGTGTGATGAGCCCTTCAGCGTAGCTCTTGTAGCTCTGCACCTTCGGCTTGTCCCGGTCGGCCGGGTCGACATAGCGGATCGAGCTCTTGCCCAACAGCTCCGCGGGCAGCACCATCACACGGACAAAGCGCGACGGCCGGTCGGCGGCGGCCTGGGCGAAAACCGGCTCCGGCCCGCTCTCGAACCAGGCCCCGCCCGGCCCGTAGGAGGTCGACATGCCTTCGGTGTCTATCCTGATACCCCCTTCGATCAGGCAACGGACTCCAGGACCCTGATGGGTGTGCCGATATGCGCATCCGGCCGGCGGAAAGGCCACACTGTCGTTGCGCATCAGCAGATCGCCCGAAGGCAGAGTGACGAGGTGGGTCAGTTTCGGGCGGGAGCGGCCGCACTCGGCATCGGCGCGGACCGGCGTGACGCCGAGCCGGGCAAGCTCGAAGCGCCACACGGTGACGCCCGCCACTCCGGCCTGCAGCGTTGCCACGCCTTGTCCGAGGCATGCCATGTCGTCCTGGTAGTCCTGCTCGTTCAGCGTGACCGACCCGTGGACGACATGGATCACCCAATTGACTGCTTCGCCGCCAAAGGTGAGCCGGCCGCCGGCGACCAACGTGTCTTCGATCAGGCGCAGCTCATGCGCGGGGGCGTGTGGCGATACGGCCATCGATCAAGCCTCCCCCTCGGCCGGCCGAATGCCCACGCAGACATATTTTACCTCGACCCAGTCCTCGATCCCGTATTTCGAGCCTTCCCGGCCGAAACCGGAGTGCTTCATGCCGCCGAACGGCGCTACTTCGGTGGAAATCAGGCCGGTATTCATCCCGACAATTCCGCTCTCCAGCGCTTCGCTGAGGCGCCAGACCCTAGAGTTGTTCTCGGTATAGACATAGGCCGCGAGCCCGTAGGGAGTGTCGTTGGCGAGCCGGATAACCTCATCCTCGTTGTCGAACGGGCGCAGGGCGGCAACCGGACCAAAGGTCTCGGCGCTGCTGAGCTCCATCTCCTGGTCAATGCCATCGAGCACGGTCGGCTCAAAGAACGTCCCCCCGAGCGTATGGCGCCTGCCGCCGGTTAACAGGCGTGCCCCGCGGGCCTGTGCATCGGCGATGTGGCGCTCCACCTTGGCGACGGCATCCGGGCTTATCAGCGGCCCCTGCTGCACGCCGGACTCAAGGCCGCTGCCGACCGTCAGGTCGGCGGCGCGTTCGGCAAGCGCGGCAGCGAAGCGCGCATGAATGCCACGCTGTACGAAGATCCGGTTGGCCGAAATGCAAGTCTGGCCGGAGTTGCGAAACTTGCAGATCAGCGCTCCCTCCAGCGCGGCGGCGAAATCGGCATCGTCGAAGACGATGAACGGTGCGTTGCCGCCGAGCTCCAGCGAGATGCGCTTCATGTGTTCGGCGCACTGCTTCATCAGGATCTTTCCGGTCGCCGTGGAGCCGGTAAAAGCGACCTTGCGCACCACCGGGTTCGACGTCATCTCCGCGCCGATTTCGGCCGCGCCGGCCTTGTCGCAGGTGACCACGTTGAACACGCCACCCGGCACGCCAGCCTGTTCGCCGAGCGCCGCGACAGCGAGCGCGGAAAGCGGTGTATACTCCGCCGGCTTGAGCACGAAGGTGCAGCCCGCCGCCAGTGCCGGGGCCGCCTTTCGGGTCACCATGGCCGAGGGAAAGTTCCACGGCGTAATCCCGCAGGCGACGCCAATTCCCTGTTTGAATACCATGATCCGCTTGTCGGGCTGGTGAGGCGGTATGATGTCACCATAGATGCGCCGGCCTTCCTCCGCGAACCATTGCAGGAAGCTGGCCGCATAGGCGATTTCGGCCTGGGATTCGGCCAGCGGTTTGCCCTGTTCGAGCGTCAGCAGCCGCGCCAGTTCGTCGCGCTGCTTCAGCATGAGGGCCGCCCAGCGCTGCAGGATTTCCGCCCGTTGGGCGGCGGTGCGTGCCCGCCAGGCGGGAAGCGCGGCCTCAGCCGCCTCGATGGCGCGGCGGGTCTCGACCGCCGTCATGCTCGGAACCTCGCCGATCACTTCACCGGTGGCCTTGTTGGTCACCGCGAACCGTCGCCCTTCGTCGGCTTCAACCCAGTCGCCGCCGACATAGGCATCGGTCGGCGTCCAAGGCGCAACATCGGTCAGCATGACATTTCCCTCCCGGCCAAGCCGCTGGTCCAGTCGCCGTCTTCGTGCGCTCTGGCAGACCGACCGATAGTGCCCCACACGTGCCCCGGAAATACCGACGGCTCCGACGACTTACCGAGAAGTCCGATCTTTACGCCAGCCCCCGCGCCGGCAATGTTTCAAGCGGCGCGCAAACCGCATAGACTGCCGCCATGCGGAGCCAGCCCCATGCCTTCCAGGGTCGGTTTGGCCGGGCCATCCTGTTCGACGCCAACAGTCCGGTCGTCGAGCACGCCCATGCGCAGTGCCATGTGCTGTTCAAATGTGGCGGCGCCGATGGCTATTATACCGTTCAGGGGCGGCCCATTCCGTTCCGCGACGACACCGTGGTCCTTCTCAACCCCTGGGTTCCCCACAGCAATCCGCGGCCCTGCGGCGCCTCCCCCACCCGCATTCTCGCCCTCTATCTCGAACCCGGCTGGCTCGCCGAGCGCGGATCGGCAAGCCATCGCGACTTGGGCGGATTTGCCGGTCCCGCCGGGGCGATCGCGCCGCACATGCGCGGGCTCGCTGATCGCCTGGCCGCGCTGATGGAGAGCGCCGAGCCGTCAGACGGACGGCTGGCCGACACGCTGCACGATCTGGTCGACGAGGTCCTCGCCGACCATTGCCAGGCAGGCACCCCGGCGCCGGACCTTTCGATGATGGTCGACTTCCGGATCAGGCGTGCTCTGACGTATATGCGCCAGGTTGGGTCCAAGGAAATTCGGATCGGCGCGCTGGCCCGGATCGCCGGCCTGTCCCGATCGCGCTTCTTCGAGCTGTTCCAGGTCTCAACCGGTATGTCGCCGCGTGTCTATCTCGATACGCTGTGCCTTGACGCCGCCGTGGGCCGGCTTGCCGACACCGAATCCCCGATCGCGGCGATCTCCGACGAGCTCGGCTTTGCGGTGCCGGCCCATTTCACCCGCTTCTTCCGGCAGCATACATCGGTGACGCCGAGCGCCTATCGGCGCGCCATCCAGCTCCGGCACGGCCCCAACACTGCCGGCACGCGGCAACCGCCCACCCTGCCCTAAGCCTACGCGCCGATGGCGGGCGGCGCGACCGCCATCTTGCAAGACGGGGCGAAGGCGGCTAGTTGAAGCAGCGGGGCCTCGTGGCGGAGTGGTGACGCAGCGGACTGCAAATCCGCGTACGCCGGTTCGATTCCGGCCGAGGCCTCCAGCGCTCGCCGCCTGCCCGCCTTCGCCCCTCAGCTATCGTCTTCCGAGGCGGCACGTTCGGCCTCGCGCATGGCGCGGCGCGGCTTTCGCTGGATCTCGCCGAGGCCACGGGTTTTGCGGGGCGGCTTCTCACGGTGCTTGCGGTCGGTCCGCCCCACCTGCTCCCGGATCCCGGTCTCCACCCCCTCGCGGGCGGTCTGCGGGGCGGCCTTTCCGTGCCGTTCAGTCATCTGCGGGCTCCCTGAGTGACTGGTGGTCATTACACAAAGAACCGCGTGCCGCCCGCCCCTGTTCCCTCCGCTCGGCCTTGCCGCCGCTCAAGCCGCCTAGCGCGCCAGCGCCCGTAGCGCACGTCGACGCGGCGACGCCATCGCCGGATCATCGGAATGTCCACCGACAGGAGGACGACCCCGAGCGGCAGCATCCAGAAGCCGAGGACAGGCAGGAAGCCGAGCATCCCGCCGCCAACCAGCGCCAGCCCTGCGCTCACCCGCACCTTGCGGGAGGAGGGAATCGGGATCCGACGCCCGGCGATCATCACGTAGCGCCGGAGCGCCGCCGGCCCTGCAGCTGGGCCGTCGGCCGGCATTGGCGTGCTCAATGGCCGCCTCCGCCGATCGGCTGCCCACCCCCTTGGGCGTCCGGCCCGGCCGCCAGCAACCATTGCCGGCACGAGGCACCTCGCCCCGCCTTGCATTCGCTGAATTCTCTGCTATTACCCTGCATCCACGGTGTGCCTATATGGACTGCCACGATCCCCGGTAGCTCAGTGGTAGAGCAATCGGCTGTTAACCGATTGGTCGCTGGTTCGAATCCGGCCCGGGGAGCCAGATTTTTCAAGGGCTTGAGCGGTGACGTTCAAGCCCTTTCTCATTCCGGCGGCGCCGGACGGTAAAGGCGTCGGCGACGCTACAAGACGCGGCGGCCAGAGCCGAAAGCTGGCCGCCGATAACAGATGGTCAATGGCGGCCGCCATTACCAGCTGCTGCCCCCCGCAATCGTGTGCATTCGGATCGAATTCGGCGGGGGCCGGTAAGCCGGCGTACACCACGCCCACGGCCTGGCCCGCCGTGTCGGAAACCCGAGCTCAATCGCGTGCGTTGGCGTTCGCAGCGACAGGTGGATTCGACCCATGGCGTTCAGGCGGCGAAGACGCGCGGCGAACAATCAGATCGAATTTGAACTGCGCCCCGGCGCCGACGAAGTCTACGTAAGCATTCGCTCCCCTGGAAGCGAGGCGAAACAATTGCAGCTCACAGATGTGCCCCTGAAGACCGCGATCATAACGGCTACGCGGCTAGCGCATCGCAGCGCTTGTGACGTCGCCGTCATCGACCGCTACGGGCTTTGGCCGGAGTGAACCGCCGCGTCTGGCAGAGCGGTAGTGGGTCGGTGGCCGCCTTCCGCTAGCGACCAATCGCGCATTGCCGGCCACAACGAAATGTCGTAGCTGGTGCTCCATTCCGCGTCCTTCTCGCGCTTTCTGCGCGGTGTCTGACAGCATCGGTTCGCGCAAGGAGCGATCGGGGGCCCGGCAACGCCGCACGTCGTGTCATTGCCCTTACGATGCACAGGATGACCTCAAGGTGAACCGCCCGCTTTCTCCGCCTGCCCAGCACCAGTGGTTCATCTACGTGCTGGCGCTCGGGCCTTTCGCCCTGGGCTACTTCCTGTCCTATCTGTTCCGCGCGGTGAACGCCGTTGTGGCGCCGAATCTGGTCTCCGATCTCGGCGTCGATCCGGCCCAGCTCGGTCTGCTGACGGCTGCCTATCTGCTTGGCTTCGCCCTGTTCCAGCTCCCGCTCGGGGTGCTGCTGGATCGCTACGGCCCACGCCGCGTGCAGGCCGGACTGCTGGCCTGCGCTGCCACGGGCGGGCTGCTGTTTTCCGTGGGCGATTCGCTGGTTGTGCTGACGCTTGCCCGCGCCTTGATCGGAATCGGCTTCGCCGGCGGCCTGATGGCGGGCTTCAAGGCGGTGGTGATCTGGGTGCCGGAAAGCCATCGCGCCACCGCCAATTCGATGGTCATGGCGTTCGGTGCCCTTGGTGTCATCACGGCCACCCTGCCTGCCGAGCTCGCCATTCAGGCGGTGGGCTGGCGCAATCTCTTCCTGGGTATGGGCATCATCACGCTGGCCGTGGCCGCATTGATCCTTCTAGCAGTCCCCGAGCGGCAAGGCGCCAACGCGGCCGGAACCCTGAGCGACCAGATCGGCGGATTACGGTCGATCCTCGCCAGCGCAACCTTCTGGCGCCTGGCCCCGGTACTGGCAGTGCCCGCCGGCACGCACATCGCCATCCAGACACTTTGGGCAGGCCCGTGGTTCGGCGAGGTGGCGGGCCTTGACCGGGCCGGTGTCGCCGGGCACCTCATGATTCTCGCCTTCGCCTTCCTGGCCGGGATCCTGTTCACTGGGATCCTCGCCGATTGGCTGAATCGCAGAGGCGTCTCGCGACTAACTGTGATGACGGGCTTTCTGGTCGCCTTCTTCACCTCCCAGCTCGTTATCCTGTTTGGGCCACGCGAATTGATGGTGCCGAGCTGGATTCTCTTCGGCATGTCCGGCCAATGCGCCATCGTCGCCTTTCCCTGGCTCGCGGCGCGTTACGGCGCCGAGATGGCAGGCCGCGCCCAGACCGCAGTCAATCTCGGCATATTCGGCTTCGCGTTCCTTGCACAGTATCTCATTGGCGCCATCATCTCGCTGTTCGAGCCCGATGTTGCAGGTGCCTATCCCGCCCACGCCTACCAGGCGGCGTTCGGGTTGTTTCTCCTTCTGCAGCTCGTTTCGTTTGCGTGGTATCTTCGCTCAGGTCGAAGCGAGCGCTGAACCGCAACCGCGCCCGTTCGTCGCCACAATGGCCTTTCTCGAGACGCTTCCGTGGACGCCATGCCTGCCAAAGTCCTTCTGCCGGACAGCCCCGTCGACGACGCTGCATTGAATCTGGTTGCGAGGCTGCCCACCACTCAACTGCCCGGCCTGATCGACGAGGCGTGGCTTGCGCGCCTCGGCGACGCGGATGTCATGCGCCTTGCCGTCCTCTTGGCTCGCAAGTCCTACGAGGAAGGAGGCTGCCCGATCGGCGCCGTGATCATAGACAACAGCACCCGCCGCATCGTGGGCAAGGGGCACAACACGCTCGTGCAGGACGGTGACCCCTACAATCACGGCGAAACGTCAGCGATCCGGGACGCTGGTCGCCGCGATTTCTCCCGTGCGACGTTGTTCACCTCGCTCAGCCCCTGCGACGTCTGCGCCATGCTGGTCGTCATGCGCGGGTTCAGTCGGCTGGTTGTTGGCGACGTGACCAACGCTGCGGGAAACGAAGCCCTCATCCGCGACCGTGGGGTCACGGTCGACATCCTGGAGGATCCGATGGGGATCGCGCTTTATGCCCGTTTCCGCAATGAACGGCCGGAACTCGACCTGGAGGACTGGAAGGGCCTGGCCGCGGTCAACCAGGCCAATCCACCGAAGTAGTACGCGCCCGCCGTCCGGCGGACGTGTCTCAAATCAGCTTATGCTGCGCCGGCCGGCAATCTGCCAGGCGAACGGCATGAGCGCGGCGACCAGCCCGATCTTGAGCGCCTCGCCGAGCAGAAACGGCAGCAGCCCGGCAGCAATCGCCGAGGAAAAGCCGATCAGCGTGGCAAGATAGCCGATACCGAGAGTGAAGATGACGGCGTTGCCGATCAGCATGGCGGACAGCGCCGCAGGCATTGTGCGGTCCCAGCCCCGTTCGGCCAGCCAGCCGACCACGACGGCCGCCGCCAGGAAGCCGACGAGAAAGCCGCCCGTTGGCCCGGCGAGATAGGCAAGACCGCCCCCGGCGGCGAACACCGGCAGTCCGGCCGCGCCTTGCGCCAGATACGCAAAGACCGTGGCCCCGGCCATTCGCCATCCCAGTGTCGCGCCGATCAGCAGGACCGCTGCCGTCTGCATCGTCATCGGCACCGGCCAGAACGGCACCTGGATCCTGGCGCTGACCGTCAGCAGGGCCGAGCCGGCCACCACCAGCAGCACGGCGCGAAGAATGCGATTCGTCGCGGTGGCGGGCCATAGCACCTGCGCGAGATTGGGATGGGTCAGGGTTGCGTGAGTCACGTTGTTCGCTCCCATTCTTGGCTCAGCTTGTCGCCGGCACAATGCGTCGGGCTCGCCCTCAATACAAGGCCGCGGGCAAGGCGCCCGTGGCCGGACAAGGGGAGAGACGCCCGAGCGGCATGTACCAGCCCCTCAAGGGCGAAGAAAGGCGAAATCGCAGCCTTCGTCCGCATCGAGAATTTCACGCGCATAGAGCTTTGCATAGCCGCGTGCGGGCTGGGCCGGCGCCGCCGCTAAAGCCGCTTCGTCGCGCCGGCGCGCAAGTTCCCCTTCTTCGACCATCAGGTCGAGCCGGCGCTCGGCGACCGAAAGTCGGATACGGTCGCCGGTGCGCACCAGCCCGAGCGGTCCGCCGCCCGCGGCATCGGGAGTAACGTGGAGAACGACCGTCCCATAGGCGGTGCCGCTCATCCGGGCGTCGGAGATCCGGATCATGTCCTTCACGCCCTTGGACGCCAGCTTGCGGGGGATCGGCAGGTAGCCCGCCTCCGGCATCGCGGCGGCGCTGTGCGGACCGGCATTCTGGAGGATGAGCGCATCGTCCGGCCCGACATCAAGGTCCGGATCGTCGATGCGCCGGGACAAATCCTCCAGCGAGCCAAATACCACGGCCCGCGCCTCGCGCTCGAACAGGCGCACGTCAGCGGCGGACCGCTTCAGGATCGCCCCGCGCGGAGCGAGCGAGCCGAACAGCGCGATCAAGCCACCCTGCGGTTCGTACGGATCGTCCCGCGAGGCAATCACGTTGCGATCGACATACGGATCGGCGGCCGCGATCCGCTCGCCTAGCGTCTCGCCGGTCACCGTCTCACAATCAAGATGAAGAAACGGCTTCAGCTCCCTGAGAACGGCGCCGAGTCCCCCCGCCGCGTGGAAGTCCTCCATGTAATGGGGGCCCACGGGCTTCAGATTGGCCAGTACTGGCGTCTCGTCGGACAACGCATTGAGGCGGTCCAGCGACAGCGGCAGTCCGAGCCGCCCGGCGATAGCGGCGAGATGAATGATCGCGTTCGTCGAGCCCCCCAGAGCCAGAAGCACGCGCAGCGCGTTCTCGACCGCGTCCTGCGTAATGATGCGCGCTGGCGTCAGCTTGGAGCCGACAAGCCCCACCGCCGCGGCCCCCGTCGCTTCGGCGGCGCGCAGCCGGTCGGCATGGACGGCCGGGATCGCCGCGGTTCCCGGCACCATCATGCCCAGCGCCTCGGCGATACAGGCCATGGTCGAGGCGGTCCCCATCACCGCGCAGGTGCCGGCGGTAACGGCAAGCTGCCCTTCCACCTGTTCGATCTCCCGGGACTCAAGCTCGCCGGCGCGATACCGCGCCCAGAAGCGGCGGCAATCGGTGCAGGCGCCAAGTCGCTCGCCGCGATGCCGCCCCGTCATCATCGGCCCGGCGACGAGTTGGATCGCCGGCCGGCCCGCCGAGGCCGCCCCCATGAGCTGGGCGGGAACCGTCTTGTCGCAGCCCCCCATGAGCACGACCGCGTCCATCGGCTGGGCGCGGATCATCTCCTCTGTGTCGATCGACATGAGATTGCGGTACTTCAGGCTGGTGGGGCTCAGATAGACCTCCCCCAGCGAGACCGTGGGAAAGTCGAGCGGCAGGCCGCCGGCCGCTGTCACGCCGCGCTTGACCGCGTCAAGAAGCTCGGGGAACTGGCGGTGGCAATTGTTGAACCCGCTGGCCGTATAGGCGATCCCGATCACCGGTCGCGACAGCATTTCCGCAGAATACCCCATCGAGCGGGCAAAGGACCGGCGCAGATAGAGCGCAAAGTCCGGATCGCCGTAATCCGTCAGCCCGCGCGCCAGGCCCCGCTTCGCGTTCGTCGTTGTGTTCGTCATTGCCTATTCCGCAATCCGAAGGAGGCTGACCAGCCTACCCCTTGAGGTATCGATAAGAACGGCCAGGTTTTTACAGATGCCGACGGCCGATGGCCAGCACGCCGCGGAACCCGCCCAGCCGACAAGCAATGCCCCGCCGCCGTCGGTGCACTGGGCCTTGCCCGTTGACACCATCAGCTACACGGCCAATTTTTGCCACTTCTGCCGCGCAAAGCTGTAGCGTCAGCTGCTCAGGATCGCCCGTGACACACCACGACGCCCGCACTCACAACGAGATCGGCCGCCTGCGCCAACATGCCGCCAAGGCGCGCCGGCGGGAATACCGCTACGCCCTGCTGGCCGGTATCTGCGCTGTCTGGGCAACGGTCGCCACCGTGGCCGGCTGGTATCTCTATCAAAGTGGCGATCACATGCCCGCTCGCACGGCGCATGGCGAACTGTTCCACTCGCTGGAAGCGCTGGATCAGGTCGTGCTGAGCATAGCCCGGGAGACCGACGCGCTGGCCGACCTTGCACCGAACCGGCTCGCAGCCCTTCTCGACGATGTGGAACGGGCCTATGCCATGCCTGGAAGCGACCTCACTCCGCGCGATCCCCACCGGCAGCGCCGCACAGCCGAGGTGCACATTGCCCTCAGCCATGCCCATCTCGCCCTTGACGAGCCAGACAAGGCCGCCGTGACAGCGGCCCGCGCGCGGGACGGGCTGGAGCGTTTGGATCCGTCCATGCCTCGCGACCGCGACCGACTTGCCGTGGCATATATCGCCGAAGGCGATGGCTTGCTCGCACTCGGCGATGTCGAGGAGGCGGTCGCGGCGTTTTCCGAGGCGGCGACGGTGCGCGGCGCCCTCAGTGCTGCCGCGCCCGATGATGAGGACGCGCTGCACCGGCTGAGCATAGCCTATGAACGGCACGGCCAGGCGCTGGACGAACTGGGCGAGCACAGCCTCGCCGGAAGCCGGTTCCGGCAGGCCCTGGCAATCCGGCAGCAGTTGGCCGCTGCCGGCGCGGACGCGGATCCCGCGGGACACGAGGCGCTCGCCATCGCCCATTCCAATCTCGGCGATCACGCTGCGCGCGCCGGCAATCCGGAAACGGCGCTGGCCCATTACCGCAACGCGTTGTCGGTCGCCGAAGAGCTCATTGAGCGTGCCCCAGACGATCCCGCCAGGCTGGAGGCCCATGCTGCGCATCTGGCCCGGATCGGCCGCGCCCGGATCGCGGTCGGCGAAACGGCCGCCGGTCTCGATCAGCTAGACGCCGCCGCCGAGATCTACAGTGAGTTGAGTGCCCGCGAACCCGACAATCTGCGTCGCCAAGGCCAACTCGCCGACCTCTTGATGCAGGCCGGGGATGTGCGCCTCGCTGACCGGAGCTTTCCGGCAGCTCGGTCGGCCTTCACGCGGGCGCTTGATTTGCGGCGCCATCACGCCGAACGCGGCAACGCCGACGCTTCGGCGGTTCAGAGCTATGCCGAGGCGCTCTTCAAGCTAGCGCAGGTCGACCAGGCGGAGAATATCGACGAGAGTGCGCGCCTGCGCATGGGCGAGGCTTTGGAGCTGCGCCGGCGCCTCTTCGAAGCCACCCCTGAAGATGCCACGGCCGCCGCTGCGCTCGCGGAGACCTTGCGGACTGCCGCGGAGATGGGCGTCGAACCCCAGGCCCATCTTCAGGAAGCCCTCGCCGTGCTCGACCGGTTCGGGGATGACGAGAGTGCGCATCATGCCCATCAATCGCTGGCCGAGGATATCCGCCAACGGCTGGCAAGCTACACGCAATAGAGTGCCGGTCACGCGCGCGGCACGCGACGCCCGCCTGTTTTCATATCGCCGATGACGCATTCGATGTCCGAATGCCGTCGCAGCTCCGCCTTCTCGGTTGCGTCTGCTCGACCGCCACGCCCTGTTGAGGGGAGAAGACGAACTCCACGCCCATCGAGGAAGCGAACTGCTCCATGAAAGGGGCTAGACCAGCTATGCTGGATATGCTGCGCGCGCTGCGCAACTATGTGTCGTTGGCTTTTCAGGCCGGCGCGGAAGCGGCGCCGCGAGCCTTCCATTGCATGGCCAACGCCAAGGGTAGGCACGTCAGATCGAGCGCGACCGCCTCCATAAGCGGCAACGCCTGCCAGTTCTCGTCCAGGCGTATCTCGGAGCTCTTGGCGAACTTCATGCGGTTCCCCCCGAGGACATGTAGATCGGCGCCCCCCCAACGCTCGAGCTGATCACGATGCATGCACGAACCGGCCTGCGCCATGATGGTGGCGACATAGCGGGCCGGGTCCCGACAGAATGCCTCATAGGGCACCACGATCATGGGCGAATCAGGTCGATTATGACGCACCGCCTTCAGGTTGACGCGCCAGTATTCGCGAATTGTGGCGCCCAGCCCTTGCCCCTTGCGGCGATAGGAGGCGTGCTGGGCTCTGGGCTGCTTGAAGATGTGAACCGGAATGACATCGATGCCGCCGACCGAGCGAATGTGCCGCAGACGCACCACATCGCGCGACGAATCGACGATAATCCTGGCACCGGAAACGGTGCAGACGGCATGGGCGAACTGCACGTAGTCGGCGGCAAAGCCGGACCAGCCTGGTTCGAGGTGCAGATCCCGGAGCGCGCGACCATACCGTTCGGAGATTTCCGCGCCGACCCGAGACCAGAACGGGCACTCCTCTGCCCTGGCCGCGCCACAGGAGCATTTCTTGAGCCCCGCATGGAAGCTCTGCAGGTTCTTGGTTCCGCCGATATTTATGGCCTCGGGATGCGCCCCAAGGACACGGTTCAGCAAGGTCGTTCCGCTGTGAGTGTTTCCCACGATATAGATGATCGTGATCGGTGGCCGAAATCCTGCGGCGGGATGAGCGGCACCTGCGATCTTGGCGTCATTCATCGGGTCCACCGTTGGGTTCCGACAGTTCGAGCCTGCCCTCTGCCTGCCCCGTCCAAGATCTTCAGGATGCCAGTGCACGATTTGGTGCCGTCGCCAGTCGTCGGCAGCCTTTCACCTGGACAAGCCTAGCGTCGAACGTCGCAACATGCCGCGCCCCGCAGCCGTGCCAGAGGTGGCAGCCATAATCGCCGGATTTCCTACACGGTCAGCACCGATAATGCTATCCGGTTCGTGGCCCTACTGGTGCAAGATCAGGTATGAGTGTCAAGGAAATGGATAACACGCCGGATCCTGCCCCGTCCGATGGCGCCCGTGCCATCGCACGGCACGGCCCCATTCCCACTCTCGATCAATTGCACGCCTTGATCAGTGTGGAACACGGGCAGGTCCGCCCGTCCGACGTGACGCTGTACGGTATGGTCAGGGATGAACTTTTCAATCTCCCGGCATTCTTTCACTATTATCGCTCGCTTGGCGTCGACCAGTTCTTGATCTTCGATGACGGCTCCACCGATGGCAGCCGGGAATTTCTCATCCAGCAGCCCGATTGTGCCGTTCTAACCTCCGATGTGAGGTACGGGGATGAGATTGCCGTCTGTTATCCAGATGGTGCGGTCCGGAACTTCAGATGGGGGCTGGTGCTAAAATCGGCCATTCCCAGACTTTTCCTCGACGACCAATTCGCAGTTTACGCCGACGCCGACGAATTCATTATTTTGCCGGCGCCCATAGCAACTCTACGAGAGTTATTCGATGCTCTAAGGCGGCGGAAGGCCGTTTGCGCATTTGCCAACCTTGTAGAATTCTATCCGAACAACATTCAGGACCTGGAAGGCGATCCAAGTCCTCGATCGTTCGACGACATGATCCGGCTCTATCCCTATTTTGACGGCGTGCCCCTGAACGAGATCGTGCCGGGCGCACAGCCGCAAGCCGTCGCTATCAGTGCCTCAACGCGTCTGTTTCGCCACTACAGGATGCGCGAGCGTCGCTCATGGCTGGATCGCCTCCTGTTGAGGCCAAAGCCCGTGAAGCGCATGCGACGTCAGACGGATACGATAAAGACCCCAATCGTCCGGTGGCGGCCCGATGTCTGGCTGGAGGGCAGCCACTATGCCAATCTGGCGCCATCGAGCGACATCGTTCTAGCAACCGCCCACTTCAAGTTTACCCATGATCTATCGCGGCGCATCGAGTCGGCAGTGGAATGGAACTCCTACGCACAGGATTCGGGCGCGTATCATGCCTATAAGGCGCTGCTCGACGCCATGAGTCGGGTGCGCGGCGATTTCACATACGGCAAAAGCGTTGCCTATCAGGGCCCTACTCAGCTCGAAGCCCTCGGGCTGGTCCAGTACCGATAGCGAACTGCTCAGGCAGGAAAGTGCTTACGGGCCGAGAGCGGGACTCAGCGCAGCGGCGGTGGTGGGTACGGCGAGCTGCCGATCCGGAAACGCATCTTTGTCCCCAGTGTCTCCGCGCGGCATCCGCTGCCTGGAAAGGAACCTTCAGAGCGCCCCCCGCAGGCCTTATCCTAGCCTGCGGAACGTCGGCCCTGTCCGTTGGCGTGTTCGGCCCCATCGCTGCCACAGACATTGGGGCCGCGCATGGCGGCAAGTATTTCGCGCATGGTTCGCCGCAAATCTCTGCCGACGGTTTCACCCTTGGCGACGATTTTCTGACTCAAGGCGTCGAGCACGCTCCGGTCGTCGGCATCGAGTGCCTTGGCCGTGACCACGACGACGGGAACGTCGCGCCAGTCTTCGTTGCCCCGAAATCGCTCGAGAAACTCCACGCCATCCATCACCGGCATCATGATGTCGAGAAGGATCACCGACGGCAGGTTGTCATTGGAATTAAGCCACTCCAGAGCCTCGGCCCCGTTCTCCGCTTCCTCAACCTCCAGCCCCATCTGCTCTGCCGCCCGACGGGCCATGTTTCGGCTGTCCGGATCGTCATCGATGACCAGAACAGGGCCTGTGCCTGAACCGGCGAAGCGATTGAGCATGGTACGCAGCCGCGCGCGATCGACCGGCTTGGTCAGGTAGCCCGAGGCGCCAAGGGAAACCGCGATACCGGGCTCGCGAACCATGGTGACCATGATCACCGGTATCTCGGCCAGTTCCGGAGCCGACTTGAATGCCGTCAAAAGGTCCCAGCCGTCCATCCGTGGCATCAGCACGTCAAGAGTGATGAGATCGGGCATGACTTCACGTGCAAGCGACAAGGCCGCCATACCGTCGGAGGCCCGGACGACCCGATAGCCTTCACGCTCGAGCATGTCGGAGAGCAGTTCCAGAGTGGCCGGATCGTCGTCGACCACCAGGACCGTCGGCGCGGTGTCGTCGGCACTCTGGTCGGCGCTCCTGATCGCATGATCCTCGGCCGCGTTCGCAATCAATGTGGTCTCAACGGGCGCGTCCGCTCGGTTCGCCGGAATTGTGAGCGTGAATGTGGAACCCATGCCGGGCGTGCTTTCGACGGAGATGCTGCCCCCCAGCATCTCCGCGAAACGTCGGGTGATCGCCAGTCCCAGGCCGGTCCCGCCATACTCGCGACTGATCGAGGCATCGGCTTGGCTGAAGGGCTGGAACAGCCGACTCTGCTGCTCCTCGGACATACCGATCCCTGAATCGCTAACGCGGAATTCGAACCCGGCGGCGTCGTCGACCATTCGGTGCCCTGCCTGGATCTCGATCCGGCCGTTACGCGTGAACTTGCAGGCATTGCTCACAAGATTGAGCAAGCACTGCTTGAGCTTCGTCACGTCCGTCTCCGCGGTGTCCAGTGCGGACCGAACGTCAAGGGTAAGCACGTTTCCGTTCTTTTCGGCGAGCGGCATCGAAAGGGTTCTCACCTCGTCGACCAGGCGATCGATGTCGACCGACTCGATATAGGTGCTCATCTGACCGGCCTCGATCTTGGACAGATCAAGAACGTCATTGATCAGATTTAGCAGGTGTCGCCCCGCCGCCTCGATCTTGGCAAGGTCGCCCCCCATTTCTTCGCTCGGCAGGCCGTCGGCGGCGTCCTCCCTCAGCATCTCGCTGTAACCGATAATCGCGTTGAGCGGGGTACGCAGCTCATGACTCATATTGGCGAGGAATTCCGACTTCACCCGGTTTGCTGATTCGGCGGCTTCCTTTGCCGCAATCAGCTCCGCTTCCATCTTCTTGCGGTCGGTGATGTCCGACAGTCCGGCGATCAACGCCGCTTCGCCGCGATACTCGAGCGGCGCCACAGAGACTGTCACCCAGACATCCCGGCCCCCGCGATCGCGAAATCTCAGTTCGTGGCCGCTGGCCTGCCCGGCATCAAGGATATCAGACAGCGCCAACCGGTCCTCTGCCTCAGAAAGCAGAGACTGGAACGGCTCGTCTCGTGCGGTCTCTGGGTCGGTCTGGAGCAGAGAGCAGAACTGGGGATTGACATGCCTGATCCGATGATCTGGACGATCAACGATGACAAGTGCAACCGGTGCCGTGGTGTCGATGGCGCGAAAACGCGCTTCGTCCTCGCGCAACTGCTTCTCGGCCTGTTTCCGCTCGGTTATGTCGGTGTAAATGGCGATGAAGCCGCCAGACGGTATGGGGTCGCGCCGAATTTCCAGAACACGCCCGTCCGGCCTCAGACGCTCGAAGCGATGGGACTCCGACAGAAGCGACAGGCGCTGCTCTATCACCTCGTCCAAGTCGACATCCCCGAACTCGCCCCGCTCACCGAGGTAGCGCAGATAGTCGGCGAAGGTGTGCTCGTGGGTCAGGAAGGCGTCCGGCATGTCAAGATATTCGCGAAACCGGCTGTTCCACGTCAGAAGCCGGTGGTCCGCGTCGTACATGGCAACGCCCTGATCCATACTCTCGAGCGTGGCCCGCAGCAGCGCCTCCCGCCGGGCCAGCTCGTCGTCGGTCCGGCCATCCCGCATTATCTCGGCCTCGTCTGGCGGGCCGCGAGAGGTCCACTATCGTCCGCGTCACGCTGGTGAGACAAAGCTCCGCTCCCATTTCCGACCAGCCCCCTTGGGACTTGCCGCCCAACCCCGAAAAGGCATAGTCATTGCCTGCAGGCTAGCCGATAAGCGAGGCGGGTCAAGCGCATATACCGGGGCAAGACATAGGTTTCATGGCAGTTTCCTAGCATATAACTAGGTGGACCGTGGGTCTGATTGGCGCATTGCCTGCAAACTTGGCCAAGTTTTCGATAATGTTACCCAACAATTGCGTAGAAAAGGTTTAGGAGCCCGATGACCCAAGGCGTACAATCCGACGTGAGTTCACAGAATGAGCCAGCGCACCGGATCAGTCATCGGCATGGCTCCGGCGGCGCTGCGACTGGTTGATGACGGGCTGGCTCGATCGCCTGTTTCCCCCCTTCTCCGCGCGCAAGCGGGAGAAGCCCGAGGAGATTCTCTACGGCATCGACGAACGGCCGCCGACCTCCGTGCTGGCGGCCGTCGGCATTCAGCATGTGCTGCTGGCCTTGATGTTCGCCATCTATGCGGTCTTGGCCGGTCAGGGCATCGGGCTGGACGATACCGAAGTGGCCCACTATGTCGGCTCGACCCTTCTCATCCTTGGGCTTGGCACCATTCTCCAGGCGATCCGCAGCCGGGCCACGCCAGGACTGCTGTTCGTTTTCATTCCCAATCCGATAACGCTGGGCGCCTACATCGCAGTCATCGTGCAATACGGCGTCGGTGCAGCGATGGGTGGCCTGATCGTTTCTCACCTGGTCATCATTTCGCTCGCGCGCTTTCTGCCGCGCATGCGCCCGCTCTTCCCGCCGGAGGTTTCGGGCGTTGTAGTCCTCATGCTCGGCGTATCGCTGGTCACCTCCGGCATCGGGCGCAGCACCGGGCTCATCCCCGCGGGCGAGCTCACGGCGGGCGCGCCGACGGTCGCCGCGGCCACAATCGCCTGCATCGTCGGGTTTTCCGTCTGGGGTCCGCGGCCGCTCCGCACGATCGCTGTGCTCCTGGCCATCATCGTGGGCATGGCAGTTGCCTTCGCGACGGGGGTGACCGATTTAGCGGCATTCCGCGAAATCGGCACACTCCCCGTCTTCGCCATACCCTTTCTAGCGGTGCCGCCGCCGCTGCCGGAGTTTGTCCCAGCCGCCATCCTGATCCTCCTTCTGGTGGAAATGTTCACCGCGATCAACCAGTTCGCCTGTGGACTAACCATGGACAAACTCAACGATGCGAAGTGGCGACGTCCCGACATGCCGCTGGTGTCGCGCGCCGTGATCGCCTCGTCCGCCACCAACCTGCTGCACGGCCTGACCGGAACCCTGTCGAGCGGATTCTCCAGCGCCAATATCGGGCTTGCCCATTCGACCGGCGTGATGTCGCGCCATGTCGGCTTCGTCGCCGGCGGCCTGCTATGCGCCATCGCCTTCGTACCCGTCATCCCCGGCCTGATCGTGTTCACGCCGGCCCCGGTGATCGGCGCCATACTGGTCTATACGGCAGCCTTCCTGATCGTTGCCGGCATGGACCTGATCCTGTCGCGCATGCTCAACGCCAAGCGGGCCTTCACCGTGGGCCTGTCGATCGTGCTTGGCATGTCGGTGATGCTGTTGCCCGAGCTCGTCGAGGAGGCCCCGGCCTGGAGTACCGCCATCGTCGAGTCGGGCCTGACCATTGCCGCCTTTTCCGCCGTGCTACTCAATGCCGTCTTCCGGATCGGCGTCAACCAGCGCGCGGAGATCGCGCTGTCGGGCGGCGATGCCGGCGAGGCCGCCGCCGCCTTTCTCGAACATAACGGAAAGTCCTGGGGCGCGCGCAAGGATGCGATCATGCGCGCCGGCATATCCGTCGGCGAGGCCCTCGAAGCGCTCAACGAGGCCAGGATCGTCGAGGGTCCTGTCACGCTCGCGGCCAGCTTCGACGAATTCAACCTCGTGTGCCGGCTGCGTTATCGCGGCAGCGCGCTGCAGCTTGGCAGCGAAGAGACCGTCGACGTCTCCACCATCCTCGACGAGGACGACGAAGCCGCCCTCGATGCCGCGATGATGCGGGTGTCGTCGGTCCTGGTAACGCGCATGGCCGACGAGGTGCGCGCTTCAGAGCGGGCCGGCCGCGCGGAGCTTGTCCTGCGCTTCAACCACTAGCAGATCGAGTTTGACATTTGATCGAAGGCCTGCTGCCGACCGGAGATCGACTTTCAGCCTCGCCAGTTCGGAATGCGGCCTGCCGAAAAAAGCGCCACTTGCTCATGGCCCGCCGGGCGATCAGAATACTTGCCGGCTGCGGCATTACCGCGCGATGACCCGATACGGCATGAGTACACTTGATCGCATAGAACTCCTGAATGCGCTCGCTCCCGAGCTCCGCAATGAGCTGTCGAGCCAGTGCAGCTGGCTGCGTTTCGCTGCAAACGAACTCGTCGTCGATTATGACGATACCTCCAGCGACGTCTATTTCGTGCTGTCCGGCCAGGTGCGGGTGCTGTACAGGGCAGTCAACGGCAAGGAACTCATCCTCGGCGAACTCGGGGCCGGCAGCCTGTTTGGCGAGATCGCCGCGCTGGACGAGCGCCCGCGCTCAGCCAATGTCACGACGCTTGCCCCGTGCGAAATGTGTCTCATGCCGGCCGCGACCTTCGTGGGATTGCTCGACCGGGCGCCCGAACTCAAGGCGCATCTCTTGCGGCTCCTCGCCGGACGGATTCGCGACCTCAATGCCCGGCTTGCCGAATATGGCTTCCTTCAGGCTCGTCACCGGCTCTATGCGGAGCTCCTGAGACTGTCCCGCCCGCGCAAGGGCCATGACGGACAACGCCTCATCTCGCCACCCCCGTTCCAGCACGATCTCGCCAACCGGGTTGGCACCCGCCGCGAGGTCGTCTCCCGCGAATTGACGACCCTCGCCAGGCAGGGGCTGGTGGAACGCACACGCGGTGCCCTGGTGCTCGTCGATCCGGGAGAGCTCAATCGGCGCATCTCGGCCGCCCTGGACTCCTGAGAACTCGGTTGAGGATGGGGATGGCGCTGCATTGGGCGGCTAAATGGCGAATGACAGGACAGAGGCGATGGCGATAGCGGGGCTATCGGCGAGGCTTTCGACGCCTCTGGCGGCCTCGCACCGCCCATCCGAGTTCCCAGGCAGGCTCTGAGCGATGACCCGCCTCAGCCAGCTCGTCGGACTGGCTGCGCGATCTCCGGCGCGGGTGCCCCGCTGGCTCCATCGCGTCGCCTCGATCGGGATAACCGCGACCGACCCAGACGTCCGCCGGCGCCAGACCTTCACCAATATCGGCGCTTACGCAGTGGCCGGCAGCACCCTGTCCCATCTGGTCATCAACGGCCTCTGGCACTTCTGGGCGCTGATGCCAATTCACGGCTACAACCTGATCATGGCGAGCCTCGCTCTCCTGACCCACCGCCTGCACCGCTATGGCGAGACGGCAGGCGCCATGTTCTTGTGCGGCCTAGTATTCGGCGGCCACAACTACGTCGTGTTCGTGCTCGGCACCGATTCCGGGCTGCAGATCTATTTCACCCTGGCAGGTGCAATGCTGTTCGTCTTTGGTGTTCAGAACTGGCGCCTGTTCCTGATCTTCTACGCCATAGCCTTCATCGGCCTCGTCGCGACCTTTGAGCTTGCCCGCCCCCGGGGCGTGCTTATCATCGATGACCAGGATTTGCGAGAGTTTCTTTATCTTCAAGGCCTTGTGAACACGTTCGTGATCAACGGCGTGCTGATCGCCTATGCCTTGAGTGCCCTGCGCCGGGCCGAGTTCGAGGCCGCGCATGAGCACGCCCGCTCCGAGGCGCTGCTCGATGTCATTCTGCCCAAGGCGATCTCAGCGCGGCTCAAATCCGGGCGTGAACTGCAGATCGCCGATCGCATCGATGGCGCGAGCGTGTTGTTCGCGGATATCGCCGGGTTCACCGCGGCCTCACGCCATGTCAGCGCGGAAGAGCTGGTCGGCTACCTGCACCGCCTCGTATCCGAGTTCGATTCCCTGACCGAGGCCCACGGCGTCGACAAGATCAAGACGATTGGCGATAGCTACATGGCGGTGGCTGGGCTGGATGGCGATGCCGAGGCGGGCGCCCGTCGCATCGGCTTGCTCGCGCTGGCCATGCGCAAGGCCATGGAGCACTACGCGCGCCTTGGCGGACGCCCCGTGGGCCTACGCATCGGCATCCATGTCGGCGACCTGGTAGCGGGGGTGATCGGGGATTCTCGGATCGCCTATGACGTCTGGGGAGACACCGTCAATCTCGCCCAGCGCATGGAAGCGCGGGGTGCTGTCGGGCGGATTCATGTCAGCGCGGCATTCGCGCAGCTGACCCGCGACACCTTCGTCTTCGAACCGCGAAAGCCTCTTGTCATCAAAGGGATAGGCCGTGTGCCGAGCGCCTTCCTGATCAAGGCGCGGGGCGTTTGAAGCGGTCGGCTACGCCACCGGCCGATCGGCGGCAACGGCCGTCGCCAAGACCTTGTCGATGCGCCGCCCGTCGAGGTCGACGATCTCGAACCGCCAGCCCGACACCTCGACCGCCTCGCCGGTTGCCGGCAAACGCCCAAACCGGGATTGCATGAAGGTTGCCAGGGTCTGGCCCTCCGTCTCGGAGGGCAGGCTCACGCCAAGTTTGGCAGCCATATCGGTGACCGGGATCGAGCCGGCGAATAGCCACGACCCGTCCTCGCGGCGTACCGCCTTGGGCTCGTCCTCCCATTCCATGCGTATGACACCGGCGATCGCATCGAGGATGTCGACCGGCGTGAGGACGCCCTGAAAGCGGCCCGTCTCATCCTCGACCAGTGCGAATGGAACGCTCGATTCGCGCATTACCGTGAGCGCCTCCAGGGCGCTTGCCCGATCGCCAATCACCGGCGCAGTCTGAATCAATTGCTGGGGTTCAACGGCCTTATCGCCAAGCATGGCCGACATCAGCTCGCGCGTGCGGATCATGCCGATCATGCGATCCGGATCGCCGTCGGCGGCCGGCAGGTGAGAATGCTGGGTCTTCCTGAGCGATCTGAAGATAGCGGGTTGCTCCGCCGCAAGGTCGACCCAGTCGACGTCGGACCGGGGACTCATGATTGACCTCACCTCCCGATCGCCCAGGCGCATGACGCTAGCGATCATGCGCCGTTCGTCGGGGTCGATCAGCCCGGCGCTCTCCGCCTCGGCGATCAAGGCCTCGATCTCCTCGTCGCTCACCCGCGGCCGCTCGATCTGCCGTCCGATCGCACGCAGGACCGCCTTCCCCGAAACGCTGAGCAACCAGACGAGCGGCGCGCCGAGCCGGGACAGAAAGATCATGACCGGGGCAACGCGCGCGGCAATGGCTTCGGGATTCTGCAACGCGAACTGTTTGGGCACCAGCTCGCCGACGATCAGCGCGCAATAGGTGATGACCACGACCACCACCCCGATCCCTACGGTCTCCGCCACCGGCGCAGGAACACCAGACGCGTCCAACCAGCCCGCCAGGCGCATGCCAAGGGTCGCCCCGGAGAACGCCCCGGAGAGGATGCCAACAAGGGTGATCCCGATCTGAACGGTCGACAGAAAGCGCGCCGGATCGGAAACGAGCTGGCTCGCGCGGCGCGCGCCAACAACCCCCTGCTCGACGAGCGTGTGAAGCCGTGCCGGACGGCTCGACACCAGCGCGATTTCCGACATGGCGAGGAAACCGTTGACGAGAATGAGGAAGGCGACAACGACTATCTCTACAAACAGCATGGCGCCTCCGCATCCGATGCCCGCTTACGACATATCTGACTGATTCGACCACGACCGCGGGCCTGATATTTCGACTGGTTTGCGATCTCACAGAGCCTTTCGAAGGCGCGCGCCGGGCGATCAACAAGAGAAGCCCGACCCGCCGTCATCAGCCGGTTCCGGAGACGATATCGGTGGTTGAGTAGCGCGAATTCGCGAAGTAACGTGCTCATTGTGATCGGCCCGGTTTGGGCCGGCATGGACAAACGAGAACGATAATAGGCGGGGATACCTACCGCATTTTGTTGCAGGCCATCACATCCTACCGGCAAGGGAGAATTCGGATGCACGGTAAGAAGTCACCACCAATAACAGCTGGGCCACGCCGCAGGGGCACACTGTCACGTCGGCGCTTCCTGCAGAGCACCGGCGCGGCTGGTGCCGCGAGCGCCTTTGCGCTTGCCATGGCTCCCGGGGCGCGGGCCCAGGAGAATGTTCTTCGCCTCGGCGTAATGGGCCCCATGACAGGTCCTGCCAGCCGCACCGGCGACGGATTTCGCCAGGGTGCGATCCTGGCGCTAGAAGACGCGCGCGAAGCCGGCGAGGTGCCGGTCACGATCGACGGCGAAGAGCGCGACATCGAACTCGTCTTCGTCGATTCGGAGTCCGACCCGGAAGCAGCCGTGCGTGCCGTTCACGATGCCATCGACCGCCAGGAAGTCAAAATGATGGTCGCCGGCTGGCATTCATCGGTGGCGATGGCCATCAGCGACGCGCTGCAGGGGCTTGATGTCGTCCATATCGGCCATAATGGCGAGACCCAGTATCTCTGCGAGAAGATCGTCGAGGATCCGGAGAACTATCGTCACTGGTTCAAGGGCTGGCCGGCGCCGCCGATTTTCGCCGGCCTTTATGGCGAGCCGCTGACCTACTTCATGGAGCAGGGGCTGTGGGAGCCGCCCAGCATGCGCGCCGCCGTCATGGTCGAGGACACCGATTTCGGCCGCGGCTGGGGCGATGCGCTTGTCAATCAGCTGACTGCGGCCGGCTTCGAGGTCCTGCCCTACGACGTTGCCGCCCTCGACGAGACCGAGTTCACGGCGCTTCTGACGCGCTATCGTGCCCAGGATGTCGGCGTCGTCGGCACCACCATGACGGGCAGCGTCGGCGCCTCGAACTTCGTCCGCCAGTTCCGCGACCAGAACATTCCGGCGCTTCTCCTGGCGCACGGGCTGACCTGGTTCCCGGAATGGTATGAGCTGACGGGCGATGCGTCCAACTTCGCGATTACCATGGACTCGCCGCGTGTCATCGCGCCCTATCAGCAGGAATGGGTCGAGCACTACACCGAGCGCTTCGGCGAAGATCCCGCCTTCGCGCCGGCCGGCCATTCGTACGACTATATGCGTATGGCTATCAAGGTCCTGAACGAGGCGGGCACGCTCGACTTCGAGACCCTGGTCGAGACCACGCTCGACGCCGACCACCAGGGCATCTGGCACCGCTACAACTTCGCGCGCGAGCCCAGCGATCGGGCCATGTGCCACGGCGAGGTCCAGATCGGCGGATTCGAGGAGGGTTTCTTCTTCCCGATGGTCCAGATGATGGACGGCGAAGCCAAGATCATCTGGCCGCTCGAGCACGCGGAAGCAGAGTTCCAGCAACCACCCTGGATCTGACCTGAAAAACCGTGGCGGACGCAGGGGGTTGCGTCCGCCACCCTTCCCCTTCATCGGAGCAGCGATCGCATAGTAATGGCCGGAGGGGTACGCACGGCCATCGGAGGGGTTTATGGCGATTCTGGAGATTGACCGCCTGGAGAAGCGGTTCGGCGGCAATGTCGTGCTGGACGGGGTCTCGCTCAATGTCGAGCCGGGCCAGGTCCAGGGCGTCATCGGGCCGAATGGCGCCGGCAAGACCACGCTGTTCAACGTGATCAACGGCATCTATACCGCCAGCGGCGGGCATGTCCGCTTCAAGGGCAAGGAGATTACCAACAAGTCGGTCCACGCGATCGCCGCCGCGGGAATCGGCCGGACCTTTCAGGTCGCCCGCGTCTTCAATGAAATGACGCTGCTCGAGAACATGCTGGTGCCCTCGATCCGCACTTCCTGGACCCGTGCGGCCTCGCTCAAGCGCGCCCACGAGCTTCTCGAGATGGCCCGTCTCGACCACCTCACCCACCAGGCGGCAATCGAGATCTCGGGCGGACAGAAGAAGCTGCTCGAATTCGCCCGCACCATGATGAACGATCCCGACCTTATCCTGCTCGACGAGCCCTTCAACGGGATCAGCCCGGCGCTCATCGAGGTGCTGATCGAGCTCGTCCAGGCGCTGAACGCGGACGGCAAGACATTCCTGCTGATCAGCCACGAAATGCCGCATGTCGGGGAGCTGTGCGACACTGTGTGGGTCCTGTCGGCGGGCAGCAACATCGCCACCGGCACGCCCGAACAGGTGCGCGCCGACCCGGCGGTGATCGAAGCCTATCTGGGGCACTGACCGGGGCTTGGCGGCGATGACACTCGAAGTCGAAGGCGTAACGGCGGGCTACACCAGGGAGGTGCCGATCCTTCAGGGGGTCGACCTGACCGCCCAGCAAGGCCTGGTGACAGTGATCATCGGGCCAAACGGGGCCGGCAAGTCGACCCTGCTCAAGGTGATCTACGGATATCTCGAACCGCGCGCCGGCGACGTGCGCCATTTTGGAAAATCCATAATCGGACTTGAGCCCAAGGACATGCTGAACGAGGGCATTGCCTATCTTATCCAGGGCCACAGCGTTTTTCCCAAGATGACGGTGCATGAGAATCTGGAGCTCGGCGCCTGGACGCTGGGCGGCGACCGGGCGGCCGTGCAGGCGGCCTTCGAGGAGGTCTACGACCACTACCCGCGCCTGAAGGAAAAGCGCTCCCAGCTCGCCGGAGTGCTGTCGGGCGGGGAGCAGCGCATGCTGGAGCTGGCCCGCCTGACCATGACCTCGCCGAGGACCATCCTCCTCGACGAGCCCTCGGTCGGGCTGATGCCCAAGCTGGTCGACACGGTGTATGACGAGATCGCCCGGCTCAAGGAGAAGAAATACACCATTCTGATGGTCGATCAGAATGTGAAGAAATCGATGGAAATCGCCGACTACGTTTATGTCCTGCAACTCGGCCAGAACCGGCACGATGGACCGCAGCAAGACTTCATCGAGCGCCTGCCGGAGATCATCCGTGAGTGGATCTGATGGACCTTGACCTCCTCCTCAACCCGATCATCCTGTCGGAGATCCTGCTCCAGGGCATGGTGCGCGGCTCGATGTACGCCCTGATGGGCTGCGGGCTGTCGCTCATCTTCGGCCTGATGGGCGTGAAGAACTTCTCCCATGGCGAGTTCTTCATGCTCGGCACCTACATGATGTATTTCGTCGCGGTGATGATGGACATGCCGTTCCTGGCGGGCATCTTCGCCGCCGCGGTGGTGTTGTTCATCTTCGGCATGCTGGTTGAGCGCAGCCTTATCGCCACCCTGCGCAAGCGCGCCGGCCGCGACTGGCTGCTCGATGCCTTCGTGCTGACCATCGGCATGATGGTCGTCATGCAAAATCTGGCGCTGCTGATCTTCGGCAGCCGCCGCCGCGGCATTGCCCGCCTGGTCGAGGGCAGCGTCGATATCGGCCCGATTTCCATCACCCTGGAGCGCCTGACCATCCTCCTGGTCGCCGTGCTGGTGGTCATCGTGCTGTGGGCCTTCATCAAATACACCCGCACCGGCAAGGCGATCCGCGCCACCGGGCAGGACCCCGACGCCGCCCAGACCCTCGGCATCGACGTCAACCGTGTCTACACCTACACTTTCGGCATCGGCGCCGCGCTTGCCGGGATCGCCGGCGGCCTGCTGATCTCGATCTTTCCAGCCTATCCTACGGTCGGCTTCCAGCCGGTCATCAAGTCGATCGCGGTGGTTATTCTGGGCGGGCTGGGCAACGTTCCGGGAGCGATCGCCGCCGGCCTTCTGCTCGGTGTGATCGAGGCCTACTCATTGTTCTTCTTCGCCGCCGGCTGGCAGAACGTGATCACCGCAATCCTCGTGGTTCTGGTGCTGATGGTCCGGCCCTACGGGCTGTTTTCCTCGGCCAAGGGAGAGCGCCCATGAGCGCCGTCGCCTATCCCGAGAAGCCGGCGTTCCTCCGCGAGGTGACCTTCTGGCGGGTGGTCAAGGTCCTGATCCTGCTGGGCTTCCTCATCTTTGTGCCGTTTTACAGCGACAGCCGCTTCATCACCACGGTGTTCATCTCGGCGGTGATGTTCGGCGTCTTCGCCGCCATCTACGATTTGATGATCGGCTATGGCGGGCTGATCAATTTCGGCTATGCCGGCTTCATCGCGGCGGGTGCCTACACCTCGGCGCTGGCCTGGTTTCATTTCGGGATCTCGCCCTGGATCGGCATGTTCCTCGGGGGCGTGATGTGCGCCGTTCTTGGCTTCCTGCTTGGCGTCATCTCCCTGCGCCTGCGCGGGCTTTATCTCGCCCTGATGACCTTCTTCGTCGGCGAGGCGATCCGTTTCTCGATCGCCAACACGCCCGAATATACCCGCGGTATGCTGGGGCTCAGCGTCGCCCCCCTGCCCGACCTGTTCGGCATCAGCTTCGCCCGCGGCGAGCTGCTGAACTACTATTATCTGCTGCTCGTCATGGGCGCGGCGATCATGATCTTCATGACGGTGCTGGTGCGCTCGAAGTTCGGCCTGGCCTTCAAGGCCATGCGCGAGGACCAGCTCGCCACGGAAAGCCTCGGCATCTCGACCACGCGCTACAAGCTCTACAACTTCACCATCGCGAGCTTCCTGACCGGCATCCTGGCCGGCTTCTACGCCCATTATCTCGGCATCCTCTCGCCCACCCCGGAGGAGTTCGGGGTGCCCAAGACCGTCCAGATCCTGACCATCACCTATGTCGGCGGCCGTGGCACCCTATGGGGCTCGCTGTTCTCCGGCTTCCTGCTGATCGGCTTTCAGGAATATTTCCGCGCCCTCGGCGCCTGGCGCCTCGTCATGTTCGGCGCGCTGTTGATCTTCGTCATGCTCTATGCACGACGCGGCCTCGCCGGCTTGAAGAAATATGTGTGGTAGCCCCCGACTTTTGTCAGTCCCCTGTAGCGACGCTATCCCGCCACAGGTCGCCGCACGCTTCGTGGGGCTCCCTCTACTCCCTCGACATCAGTTTCCGAGAGTCGGCGGTGATTGGAGTTGTCGGTGCAGGCGGCATCGGCGCCACCCTGAACACGGCCATCAGCCGCTATGAATACGACTCCGCGGCCGCTGTCCTCATCTGCATCATCGCTATCGTGCTGGCAGTGGAGTAGTCGTCCGGTTATGTCCGGCGGAGACTTCTGTAATGCCGATGGCAACCGTCGACGGGCAAGAGGTCTGGCAGCGCCGCGACCGCGCCACGCAGCTTCGCATCTGGCTGACCTGGCTGGTCGGAACCGCGATCTTTCTAGCGATCCTCGCAACTGTTCTCATAAGCTCTCATAAGCGAGTGGATCTCGGCCGAGGTCCGTCACGCCATCATCTGATGCCGCGCGTTTGGCAAACGGCTCCCAGGATTGTCCCTGCCCGGCGCCTCGATGGCTGCATGCGTGCTCTGCAGGTCGGGCATTCGGATGCAAGGTAAGGTTCGTGCTAGGATGCTACTACTTGGCACACTTGAGCTGGCCGGTGCGCGTGGTTCGTTTCCGACATTTCCATCCCCTTGTCGCAGGTCACGGCCAGTCTCGGACGTGAAGAGACCCCAGATAGGTCTTGTTTTCCAGAGGAATATTCTAATTTGACATTCAATGAAGCGCTTGCCGCCGACTGGGTATCAAATGTCATAGTCATTCCGTTGGGACGCGAGTCGACCAGCCAGCAAGCAGCGGCGGGCAGCTAACGGAACGCATGGCATGAGCGGACCCAAGAAGTCGAGACCATCGAGCGGACGCGCGACCGTCAAGACGATCTCCGAATCCGCCGGAGTGGCTGCTTCGACGGTGTCGCGGGCGTTGCGCGGCGACCCTCGAATCTCTCAGGAAACCCGCGAGCGGATCGCGAAGATCGCCCATTCTGCTGGATACACGCCCAATGCCCTCGCCGCAGGGCTGGTAACCCGGCGCAGCGGCGTCATCGGGCTCGTGGTCGGGCGCCTTGAGAATCCGTTCTATGCCGAATTGATCGAACGCCTCCATGAAGTGCTCGCCGCACGCGGCAAGCGGGCCATGGTCCTTCATGTCGGCGGTACCGCGCTCGACGAGGAAACCATGCGTGCGGTCCTGAAATATCAGATGGATGGCTGCGTCATCGCGGCCGCGCCGCTCGACTCGACGGCCGCGGCGATCTGCGATCAGGCGGGCCTGCCGATGGTCATGATCAACCGGGTTGCGCGCGTTCATTCATCCGCAGTGTCGTGCGACAATCAGGCCGGCGGCCGGCGCCTGGGGGAACTGCTGATCGGCGGGGGACACCGCCGTATCGCCTTTGTCGCCGGGCGCGCCGATACCTCGACCAGCGAGCAGCGCATGCGCGGCCTTGGGGAAGCCCTCGCCACGGCAGGCCTGTCACGTTTCGCCATGGTACGCGGCTCCTACAGCTATGACAGCGGCTTCAGCGCCGCGCGGAATCTGGTATCCGGGACCATTAGACCGGACGCCATATTCGCCGCAAACGACATCATGGCGTGCGGCGTGATCGACGCGCTGCGTACGCTGGAGATCGCCGTGCCAGATGAGATCTCGGTCGTCGGGTTCGACGATATCCGGCCGGCCCGATGGGCATCCTATCGGCTGACCACAATTGCCCAGCCGATGGAACGGATGGTCGATCGCGCTCTGGACCTGCTCGACCAGCGCCTAGGCGATCCATCCCTGCCCGGCGAGGACGTCCAGATCCCCGGAGCCCTGAAGATCCGCGACTCAGCCCGGCTACCCTCCGGGATGGCCAGAGACGCGGGCGAGGAAATGCCTGCCACCGCTATTGTACCCGCGGACTGAGTTTTCCTGCCAAGAGCCTGCAAGCAGATGGCACGCAACAGGCGTATATCGGGCGGCTGTGCCGGGCGCCGGATAGAGCGGGCACATGACTCCCGGGGAGGCCCCATGAAGTATTGACGGCTTGGCCATAGCATGCAAACGTTTGCCCGTGCGATCCTTGGGGCCACTTGCTTGGCCCGTGGCGAATAAAACGAACGGGAATATTGACTGGACTGGAAAAAGTCCGGCGGTCGCGATTGGGAGAGGCGGTCAGCGGCGAAGCGCCGCCGAATGAGGGTGGAATGGGTCGGCATTTCAAGCATGCAAAGGTCAAACGTAGCGCGGTCAACCCCGGCGTGGCCGATGCCGTGCGGGCCATTCTCGACGATGTGGCGGAGAACGCAGATGCGGCCGTACTCCGTCATGCGGTGAGGTTCGACGGTTGGCAGGGCGACGACTTTCGTGTGGGCCCGGATGCAATCCGCGAGGCGGCGCGTGATCTGCCCGAGACCTTCAAGGACGATTTCGCCTATGCCCATCAGAATGTAAGCGAGTTCGCACGGCGCCAGCGCGACAGCCTTTCAAGCTTCGAGTTCGAGCCGGAGGACGGCGTTGTCCTCGGCCAGCGCGTCATCCCGGTTGCGCGCGTCGGCTGCTATGTGCCGGGTGGCAACTACCCGCTGGTGGCCAGCGCCATGATGAGCATTGCCACCGCCAAGGTGGCCGGCGTCGACTACGTGGTCGCCGCCGCCCCGCCCAAGGACGGGCGCAACATCCATCCGGCGACCCTTTACGCCATGCATCATTCGGGCGCCGACGAGATCTATGCAATGGGCGGGGTGCAGGCGCTCGCCGCCATGGCCTATGGGTGCCTGGGCATCCGGCCCGTCGACATGATCGTGGGCGCGGGCAACCGCTTCGTCGCCGAAGCAAAGCGCCAGCTCTTCGGCACTGTGGGGATCGACCTGCTGGCAGGGCCGACGGAGATCCTCGTCATTGCAGACGACACCGCCGATCCGGCCCTGGTGGCGACGGACCTGCTCGGCCAAGCCGAACATGGCGAGGACAGTCCCGCCTGGCTGGTGACCAGTTCGGAGTCGCTGGCTCGGGCCGTATCCGAGGAGATCGCCCGGCAACTGCCCGAGCTTCCCACGCGCGCGGTGGCCGAGCGTGCCTGGCAGGACCATGGCGAGATCGTGCTCGTCGACAGCCGCGAGGAGGCGGTTGCCGTCGCGGACGACTATGCCCCGGAGCACCTTGAACTGATGACTGCCGACGATGACTGGTTCCTTGCGCGGCTGCGCAACTATGGAAGCCTGTTCATCGGCCAGGAATGCACCGTCACCTATGGCGACAAGGGCGTGGGCACTAACCACACTTTGCCGACCGCGCGGGCCGCGCGCTACACCGGCGGGCTATCTGCCGCGAAGTTCCTGAAGACCGTGACCTATCAGCGGCTCGACCGGACCGCCAGCGCCCGGATGGCGCCGCTGATCAGCCGCATCTGCGAGATCGAGGGCATGTGGGCGCACA
>SKQW01000322.1 GCA_007118805.1 Rhodobiaceae bacterium
CACAGGAACAGGCGATATCGGGGATAGAAGGCGATGCCGAGATCGGCCGCGCCGCGCAGTTCCGGCGGGAAGGATATCGAGAGCATCTGGGTGCCCCAGATGCCGCGCACGACGTCGCTGAGCAGAAGCACGAGGGCGAAGGTGAATAATAGCTGATAGACGGGATCGCGGTCATAGAGGTGACGTAGCATGAAGCGCTCGATCCCCGCCGCAATCACGGCCAGGGCGAGCGCGGCGGCCACCACTGCGATCCAGAAGCGGCCGCCCTCCATCCCGAGCTGCCCCACCACGGTATACGCGACATACCCGCCCAGCATGTAGAAGGCGCCATGCGCAAAGTTCAGGATGCGCAGCACGCCGAACACGATGGTCAGCCCCGCCGCAACGAGAAACAGGCTGAGTCCATAGGACAACCCATTCAAGAACTGGATGGTGGCGTACATGGCGCTTCGCGATACAGGGCCTCGGGGGGGATTGGAAAGCAAAGGCGCGGCGACAGTGGACGCCGCCGCGCACTTCATTGCGTCAATCCATCACATCAGATCGTCAGCCGGAATGTACCGCACTGGATCGAGGATCCGGAAGTCATAATCCGGATGGTCGGCCACCTGACCCCAGAACTGGCCACGATTGGCCTGATGGTCGCTCTCGCGGATGGTCTGCGGACCGATCGGCGAGTCGAAGGTCAGCCCCTCCAGCGCGCCAATCACCTCATCGGTATCGATGGACCCGGCCGTCTCGATCCCGGCGACGAGCGCCTGCATCGCCATGTAGCCGGTGATCGGCCAGGATGCGGGATACTCGGTGTCGAGGCGCTGCCGGAGTTCTTCCACATATTCGTTGTGTTCCGGCGTGTCGGGATAATACCAGACCTCGTAGGAATTGCCCCAGACGCCGAGCGGCATGTCGTCGCCCAGCTCTTCCATGATCTCCTGGGACCCGATCTCGCCGGCACCGACAAAGTGCTCGACCTGATCGAACATGCCGAAGGAGTCGGCCTGCTTGGCGAACGGCACGAACGTTCCGCCCCAGATGCCGGCGAACACGCCGTCACAGCCCGCGCCCATGACCTCCGTGATATACGGGGTGTAGTCGGTGACATCCAGGGCCGGCCAGGTCTGGGCGACGATCTCCGCGTCGGAGCCGAGCCGCTCCATCTGGGCCTCGAAACCCTTCAAGAGATCATGTCCGTAGGCGTAGTCGTACAAGACCGTGCAGATCCGCTCGGCCCCGAGGTCGTCAAGAAGGATCGCCGCCGAACCGCCCTCGGTGTTGGTGTTGGCAGCGGTACGGAACATGTAGCGGTGGAAGTTCTCCTCCGACATCTGGACCGTCTTGGGGATCGCGGCGATGTAGATGATCTCTTCTTGAAGCGCCACCTCGGAAATCGCTAGGCCTTCCGCCGATGTTAGCCCCCCGACCAGGAAGTCCACATCGTCGAGCGTGACGAGATCGCGTGCGGCCTGGGTCGCATCGGCGGGGTTGCCCTGCGAATCGCGGATGAAGGACTCGACCTGACGGCCAAGGATGCCGCCAGCCTCGTTGATCTTGTCGACCATCATCTCGTGGCCGACCGCCGCCAACTCGCCGTTGAATGCCGCAGGCCCGGTCAGCGGATAGGCCGCGCCGATCCGGATCGGCCGCTCATCATCGGCCAGCGCCGCGGGCGCTGCGGCCATCGAGAATACTGAGGCGCCTAGGAGCGCAAGTCGAAGTCTTCTGTTCATGGTCTTCCTCCCTAATAGTTCAGTGTTCAGAATACGGGCAATCCTGGGACACGCACCCTGAGCTTGTAAACGGTTGTCGACGCGGTAAAGAACAGCGTGCAAAGGTCCGGATCGCCCCATGTGAAGTTGGCGCAGACTTCAGGAATTTGCATCACGCCGAGCCAGGCCCCTTCGGGGGAGAAGACGTGAACGCCGCCCGGCCCGCAGGTGTAGAGATTGCCCTGGCTGTCGATCTTCATACCGTCCGGCGCACCCGGCTCCTCGCCCTTTGTCTCGGCAAAGACCCGACCATTGGCGATCGTTCCGTCGGATCGCACATCGAAGACCCGAACATGCTGTCGCTCGGTATCGTTGACGTAGAGCAGCGACTCGTCCGCCGAGAAGCACAGGCCGTTGGGCTGCTGAAAGTCGTCGACGAGCAGGGACAGCGCCCCGTCCGGGCCGACCCGGTAGACGCCCTGGAAATCGAGTTCCGTCTGGCGCGGCACGCCGAAGAACTCCAGCCGGCCATAGGTCGGATCGGTGAAGTAGATGCCGCCGTCGCCTTTTACCACGATGTCGTTGGGGCTGTTCAGCTCCTTGCCCTCGTAGTGGGTGGCGAGCGTGACGATATCGCCGGTCTCCTCCGTCCGGGTCACGCTGCTTGTGGCGTGCTGGCAGGCGAGCAGGCGGCCTTGCCGGTCGTAGGTCAGGCCGTTGGCCATGTCGCTGGGCTGCCGGAAGGGCCGAACGCCGCCGGCCTCGTCCCATTTCCGGATGAGGTTGCCCGGCATGTCCGAAAACAGGAGAAAATGCTCCGACGGGTGCCAGAGCGGGCCCTCCGTGAAGAGGTAACCCGACCCCAGGACCTCGAGTGTCGCATCCCCTGAGACGATATCGCCCATGCGCGGGTCGCGCATGTCGACGGACATCACGCGCCTCCGGACTGGATCTGCTTGACGGACTTGTCGCCAACGAACCAGGCGTCGTTGCTGACTTCCTTGAAGACGACCCAGATCATCTGCGGGGGAATGCCGGTCACTTCGCTGACCGCGGCGTTGACGCGCTTGGCGACCTCGGCCCGCTTCTCGGCACTCTGTCCGCTGACCCAGTCGATGTTCACTACAGGCATCGTTTCCTCCATCCGCCTTTTTTTTGAGCTTGGTCCATTCCTCAAAGATTTAGGGAAGTTGCGGCTGGCTCGGAAGCGTCTTGGATGCGGCGCCGAATGCGGATTCCCGCAGTCCTGGCTGCGTGATTGCGCACTCAGGCGCGCCAGCCGCAAGCCGGCCGAGCCGGTCAGTCGCCGCGCCGCGCACGCGGCTTCGAAGCAAGCTCGTGAAGCTGCGCATTCGCCCGAGACATCACGTCGGCATTTACCAAGCCTCGAACCAAGGCCACGCAAATGGCGCGCGTGCGAGCATTGAAGGGCTCCATCCCGTCACTGCGGGAGGTTGCGTCTGTCACCACGCCGAGCTTGGCGTATAGCCGCTGCAACCTGCTTTGCACACCGCGGGTGGACAAGCCGTGCCGCTGCGCGATCACACGATCCGTCAGGCCGAGGCAGATATCGAGCAGCATGTCGTATTCCGCGTCGCTTAGCGCGTCCAAGGGATCCTCAGCCCGCGCCTGGATTGTGCGGACTTCGCGGTCGATGATGCACTGATCCTGCATGAACACGCCGTCGATCGCGGCGCGAAAGCGCTCCGGCGACGCCGACTTGAGAAGGTACCCGTAGGCCGCTTCCGGCGGGACGATGCGACTCAGCCCGCGCACATAGGCCTCGTCGGCATAGTTCGACCAGAAGAGGATCCGGGCGGCCGGCTGCTCGGACCAGATGCGCCGGGCGGCATCAATGCCCGACAGGACGGGCATCTGCAGGTCGAGGACGATCTGTTCCGGACGGTGCTGTCGGGCGAGGTCAACGGCCTCCCGACCATCGGCCGCCTCCAGAAGGTCGACTTCGCCCAACCCGCTTTGCAGAACGGCGCTGCGGATGAAGGCGCGATGGACCGGGTCGTTTTCGGCAATCAGCACGAGGCCGGCTGTCATGGGGAGCGTGTCCGATCTGTCCGGGGGCCTAATGCCTCAACACAGGATAGGGCTCACCCGTCGGCAGGCGGACCTGCACTCGCGTCCCGCGGCCTGTCCTGCCAGGCGTGAAATTGATCTTTGCCCGGATGAGCGCGGCGCGGCTGCGCATGTGCGAAAGACCCCTTGTCGAGCGAAGATTGACCCGCCCCGACCCGTCATCCTCCACGGTCAGGACAAGGTCGCCCCCGCAGCGCTCCAACCGCACGGACAACAGGGACCCGCCGCTGTGCCGGGCGGCATTGTTGATCGCCTCCTGCGCGATCCGGAACAGCAGCATGCGCCCGACGTCGGAAAGCCGGTCCGCCGCGCCGTCGCTGAGGTCGTCGAGCGTGACATCCATCGGGACCGCCGACACGGCCTGGGATTTCCGCATGACGTCCTCAAGCGCATCGACAAACCCGAATAGCTCAAGCACGGCCGGCACGGCGTCTTCGACGATCCGGCGCAGCTCGGTAAGGCAATTGTGCACCTCCGCCTGCACCTGGTTGAGGACCGGCCCCAAGGCCGGCCCGCCCCTCTCGACACTCGCCAGCTTGCGCGCGATGTGGGACAGGTCCGCAACGGTCTGGTCGTGGAGGTCCATACCGAGCCGTCGCCGTTCGCGTTCAAGGTGGGTGGTGAAGCGAAGCAGGCGCGCGCGCAATTCGTCCGTTTCGCGCAACCCCTCGTCGCGGCCCAGCTTGCGGCCGGCCATCAGGGCGAACAGATATGGCGCGACGAGATCGGCGCAGTCCTGTCCCACCTGCAGATCGGCAGGACCGTAAGCGGCAGTGTTCTGGCGGCTGATATTCACCGAGCCGAATACCATGTTGCGGACCCGGAGCGGCACGATGACCCGGCTGCGCAGGATGGCCTGAAAGATCGGCTGGTCGAGGGCGCCGTCGAAGTGAAACCGCTCATCGGTAAAGGCATCCTCGGTCAGGATGTGCGGCACCGTTCCGCTCAGCACCGAACGCACCGGGCTGCGGCCCGTGGGCTGCGGGGCGTTGGCCAGGGTGCTCCAGACCGTTTGCACCGGGGTTTCGTAGCAGACGTGCTCGCGCCCCTCGGCGACCAGCATGACTATGTCGATGTGATCGAAGGGCAGGATCGCCCGCAGCTCCCCTGCCATTGCCTTGAGCACGCCGTCATAGGTGCTCTCTCCGGCAATGGCCTGAGGAATCCGTATCAGGCTGCTCAGCGACGCCTCGGTCCTCATCGGATCCTTCCAACGTGACATCCACCCTAGTCCACCCGCATCATGCCACCTGTGGGCACGCTTGAGAATGAAATTACGGCCGGCGATCGCGCAGCGGTGCAGGAAGAACTGGCTCCCGATGCAACGCGCGCCTTCGCCTCTGGACTGGGCGATGATGAAAAGACCTGCCTTCTCATGCGCCTGATGGAGGGCGGCGGCCATATCGGCACGGAAATGCGCCGGGCAGAGGGCGATCTGCCATACATGCCGAGCGATCTTGCGGCAAAGCGCGGAATGCAGATGCCGTAACGGGGGATCGTCTGACTACCGCCCAGTTCCGCGAAGGCTTCGAGAAGCGCACTGTCGCCCATTGGGGCTGAGCGAAGGGACGGGACGCCACCCTGTTGGCCTCCGGCCCGAAGGAACCCGAAACCGAGGCTGGACGGGCGCTGGCGGAGCTGCACCAGGATCTGCCGCGCCCGGTGGGCGTCGAGTTCACCGGGCACCTCGGCGGAGCCGCCTTTCCGTCAGCCTTGGCCGGGAAGCCGTGCCAAACTTAACGTGGGTTGCCACGCATTATCGCAACCGCTTGAACAGCCGTATGCGCTCGTAAAGCGCTTCGAGCCGCTCCAGCCTGTCGCTGGTCTCATTCCAGCTGCGTTGCTGCAGGGCGGCGAGAAGCGCCTCCACGATGGCGGTCAGCGGAGCTAGCGAATCCCACGCCGAGGGCGCTTCGACATGGCAGGGCAAGATGTGCTGGGCAAAGCTGGCGGCGGGGGACACCCAGCGATCGGTAATAAGCACCACAGTCGCATTCTGATCGCGCGCGAGTTCGACCATCTGAAGGATGGACGGCTCATATCGGCGGATATCGAAGGCAATGACCAGATCGCCCGCGCGCATGTCCAGCACCGCGGGTGGCCAGGTGTTGGGCAAACTCGACAGAAGCGTAACATCCTGCCGCATCACCTGTAGCGCGGTGGCCATATAGTTCGCGACCGATTGGGTCAGGCGGCCGCCGATCATGTAGACGTGACGCTCGCGGTCCGACAGCAGGTCAACGGCTGCATCGAATCCAACCGGGTCCTGGTGCCGCAGCGTCGCGTTGACGTTCTCGATCATCTTATCGGCGAACACGTTCAGTATATGATCGTTCGGCTTGGCTCCCGCCCATTTGTCGTGCTTCGACAGCGGCGAGGCCAGCCGCTCGCCCAGCTCGGCATGGAGCTGAGCCTGAAACTGCGGGAAGCCGTCAAAGCCGAGCTTCTTGACCATGCGGATCACGGTCGGGCTGGAGACCTGGGCAGCGCGCGCCACCGACGCCACCGACCCGAGCGCCGAGACAGGAAAATTGCTCAAGATATGCGCAGCAAGCTGGCGCTCGGTGCGGGTCAGGTCGGGCATGGCGGTGCGCAACCGGGTTTCGAGGGTTTCGGGAACAGACATCTGGGCAACTCCGGCAACGACAGATGAGATTGGGTCAGAATTGTTCAATTTGTTACAGACGATCAATAGGCGAAAGTATCTTGACATTTTCTAGGGGGCTGCCGCAGGCTCATGGAACGCCGGATAGATCAAGGTGACCCAGCGCAATGTCGCTCACTGCCCCCAATGGTGCGCAAGACCACAGGCCGGGAGCCTCGGCTTGGCCCGGCACGATCGAGTGCTGGTCCGCACCGGGAGAGCGCCGTGGGGACCAGGCAGCGGCGCCCGGGCTAATCCTCATCTGCGAGCACGCCTCGAACGCCGTGGCGCGCCCTTGGGAGGATTTGGGTGTGGAAGCCGATGTGCTGGCCGATCATGTCGGTTGGGATGCCGGCGCGCTTGGCCTGGCACGCGCACTGGCAGAGCGACTGGCCGATTGCTGCGGCGGGGCCGAACTGGTGCATGCGCCGCTGTCGCGCCTGATCTACGACCTCAACCGCAGTCCCGAACGGCCCGGCGCGATACCCGATCGCGTTGAGCGCCATGATATTCCCGCCAACCGGCTGCTGCCGGCCGAGGCGCGGTTGGAGCGGACCGACGCGATCTACCTGCCCTTCCACGCCACGGTGCATGCCCGCACCGCGCGTGCGCTGGCATTGGGTGAGCGCCCGGTGATGCTGACGATCCATTCCTTCACGCAACAGTGGTTGGGCACGGTGCGCGATGTCGAGTTCGGCATCATCCATGACGACGACTCCGCGCTTGCCGAGGCCATCTTGGCCGCTTCGGCGGGCATCGGGCTGGTCACCCGAATCAACGAACCCTATTCGGCCGCTGACCACGTGACCCACACGCTGCGGCTGCAGGCGCTGCCCTATGGTCTGCCAAACGCAATGCTGGAGCTTCGGCGCGATCTGATCTCATCGCCGTCGGCCGAGTCCGCGATGGCGGATCGTCTGGCGCCGGTTCTCGCGACAGCAATTGCAAACATCAAAGGTGACCCTTGCCGGGGTTCCTGATCTCTTATGTGCGGTGGGTCGATGCGGTGAACTACCGCATCGGCCGGATCATGATGTGGACGCTGTTTGCGCTGATGGGCGTCCTGCTATGGGGCGCTGCCGCGCGCGGCCTTTTCAGTCCGCAGATCTGGACCGACGAAATGGCCCAGTTCATCCTGATGGGATATTTCATTCTTGGCGGAGCCTATTCGCTGCAGATGGGCTCGGCGGTGCGGATGGATCTGTTCTACGGCAGTTGGAGCGACCGCACCAAGGCGGCCGTCGATTCGGTCACGATCCTTGCGCTGATCTTCTATCTGGTGGTGTTGCTTTGGGGCGGGATCGACAGCACCACGTATTCGATCGAATACGGCGAGCGGCGGCGCGGGATCTGGCGGCCCTATATGTGGCCGATCAAGTTGGTCATGGTGACCGGAATCCTTCTGATGATCTTCCAATGCAGCGCGATCCTGCTGCGCGACATCGCCCGGCTGCGCGGCGTGGAGCTGGAGCCCGCGCCCGGTGATCCGGCCAAGACGGCCGAGGGCGGCAAGCATGTTCCCGGCGTGAGGGAAAGCTGATGCCCTACGACATGATCGCGGTCCTGATGTTCAGCTCCATGTTGCTGCTCTTGATGACCGGGCAGCGCATGTTCGGGATCATCGGCTTCGTCGCGATGGTGGCCGCGATCACGCTGTGGGGCGACCGCGGCGGCTATGACCTGGCATTCGCCCAGACCATCAAGCTGATGAATTGGTTCCCGCTGATGACGTTGCCGATGTTCATCTTCATGGGCTACGTCCTGTCGGAAAGCCGCCTGGCCGACGATCTTTACAGGATGTTTCATGTCTGGATGGGGCCTGTCCCGGGCGGGCTGGCCATCGGGACCATCCTGCTGATGGTGTTGATCTCGGCGATGAACGGGCTGTCCGTTGCCGGCATGGCGATCGGCGCGACGATCGCACTGCCCGAACTGCTGCGGCGCAGCTACGACAAGGTGATGGTCACCGGCGTCATACAGGCAGGATCGAGCCTTGGCATCTTGGTGCCGCCATCGGTGGTGATGGTACTGTATGCAATGATCGCGCGCCAGCCGGTCGGGCAGCTCTGGCTCGCCGGGGTTCTGCCCGGGTTGATGATGGCGTCATTGTTCATCCTATATATCGCGATCCGCTGTCGCTGGAATCCCGCGCTCGGCCCTGTATTGCCGGCCGAGGAACGGGCGCAAGTCACGCTCGCCGAGAAGATACGCCTGCTGCGCGCCGGGCTACTGCCGTTGGCGATATTTGCGGTGATGATGGTGCCCTTCGTCATGGGCTACACCCGTCTGGTGGAAAGCTCGGTCATCGGGGCGCTTGCCGCAACGACGGCGGCGATCGTGAAGGGCCGGATGACCTGGCGCGTGTTCGAGACGGCGACGCGGCGCACGCTCGCAATTTCCTGCATGTTCATGTGGATAATTCTTGCGGCGCTGGCCTTCGGGGCGGTGTTTGACGGGCTGCGCGCGGTGGATGCGCTGCGCCAGCTTTTCCTCGAGGATATCGGACTCGGGCCTTGGGGCGTGCTGATCCTGATGCAGCTGACCTATCTGATCCTCGGCACCTTTCTCGACGACACGGCGATGCTGGTGATCGTGGCGCCGCTTTATGTGCCACTGGTGGCGATCCTGGGCTTTGATCTGGTCTGGTACGGGGTGTTGTACACAATCACCTGTCAGATCGCCTACATGACGCCGCCCTTCGGCTACAACCTGTTCCTGATGCGCGCCATGGCCCCGCCCGAGGTCACGTTGATGGATATCTATCGCTCGATCATCCCGTTTATCGGCGTGATGCTGCTGGCCCTGACCTTGGTGATGGTCTTCCCGCAGATCGCATTGTGGCTACCCGAGACGTTCTACAATCGATGACGCAGTATTTTGAAGCCCCCAAAAGGCGGGACAACCGTCCGTAACTTCTAAACCAGCCAGAAGGAGGTAGGAGAGATGACCAAGTTGCAGACAACACGACGCACGTTTCTCACATCCGGCGCGCTGGCGGCGGGCGCTGCCACGCTCGCCGCCCCCGCGGTCCACGCGCAGTCGCCGATCCGCTGGCGTCTTCAGACCTATGCCGGTGCGGCACTGGGTGCCCAGGTCGTTCAGCCCGCGGTGGAGGCGTTCAACCGCGCCGCAAATGGCGAGATGGAGATTGAACTCTTCTTCGCCGACCAGCTCGTGCCGACCGAGGAGCTGTTCCAGGCCATGCAGCGCGGCACCATCGATGCGGTGCAGTCGGACGACGACTCGATGGTATCGCCGACGCCCGTCACCGTTTTCGGCGGCTACTTCCCATTCGCCTGCCGTCACAGCCTCGATGTGCCGGTGCTGTTCCATGACTGGGGCCTCAATGAGATCTGGGATGAGGCCTACTCCGCCGTGGACGTCAAACACATCTCTGCCGGGGCGTGGGACCCGTGCCACTTCACCATGCGCGACCCGATCCGCAGCCTGGAGGATCTCGACGGCAAGCGGGTCTTCACCTTCCCCACCGCCGGGCGCTTCCTGTCGCAATTTGGCGTCGTGCCGGTGACCTTGCCTTGGGAGGATGTGGAGATCGCGTTGCAGACCGGCGAGCTTGATGGCATTGCCTGGGCGGGTATCACCGAGGCCTATGAGGTGGGCTGGGCCGATGTCACCGACTACTTCCTGACCAACAACATCTCCGGTGCCTGGTGTGGCAGTTTCTTCGCCAATATGGATCGCTGGACCGAACTGCCCGAGCATCTTCAGGAACTACTGCGCATGGCCTTCGACAGCTCGCATTACTATCGTCAGTATTGGTACTGGGGGGGCGAGGCGCGGCTGCGCACCGGCGGCGGCAAGCTGGAGCTGACCACCATTCCCGACGACGAATGGTCGACGGTGGAGCGTGCGGCGCAGGACTTCTGGGACGAGATCGCCGACGAGGGCGAGACGCAGGCCCGTGTTGTGTCCATCCTGCGCGAATACAACGCGATGATGGAGAAAGCCGGCCCGCCCTACCGCGCAGGCTGAGCGACGATAACGGCGACCCCGCCGATTGCGGGGCCGCCTCCCTATCAGGCAGCGGACCCTGGAGCGGCTTTGGGGTCGACTTGTCAGCAAAGAGGCGCCAATGCCCGGCAATCTGAGTTTCGATGCCCTCAAACACGCGGTCGCTGCAAGCGAGATCGACACCGTGCTCGTCTGTTTCCCCGACATGCAGGGGCGGCTCATGGGCAAGCGCTTTCATGCCCAGCATTTTCTCGACAGCGCGCATGACGAGACCCATTGCTGCAACTACCTTCTGGCAACCGATCTGGAGATGTACACCGTGCCCGGCTACGCCGCGACGAGCTGGGCGGCCGGCTATGGCGACTATGTCATGAAGCCCGACATGACCACCCTGCGCCGCGTCCCGTGGCTCGAGGGCACGGCGCTGGTGCTGTGCGACGTGCTCGATCACCATACCCATGAGGAGGTCGCCCATTCCCCGCGCGCCATCCTCAAGCGTCAGGTCGCCCGGCTGCAGGCGATGGGGTACTGCCCGATGATGGCGACCGAGCTGGAATTCTATCTGTTCGAGAAGAGCTTCGACGAGCTGCGCAAGGGCGGCTACCGCGACATGGCGCCGATCTCAGGCTACAACGAGGATTATCACATCTTCCAGACCACCAAGGAAGAAGATGTGATGCGTGCCATTCGCAACGGGCTTTACGGCGCCGGCGTGCCGATTGAGAACTCCAAGGGAGAGGCCGATGCCGGGCAGGAAGAGATCAATGTGCGCTACGGCCCCGCGCTGGACACCGCCGACGATCATTCCATCGTCAAGAACGCCTGCAAGGAGATCGCCTGGGCCAAGGGCCGTGGGCTGACCTTCCTGGCCAAGTGGCACCATCATTTCGGCGGCTCGTCGAGCCACGTGCACCTGTCGCTGGCGACGCTCGACGGAAAGCCCGCTTTTGTCGATCCGGATGCGCCGCACGGGCTGTCGAAGACAGGGCGGCAATTCTCGGCCGGGATGCTGGCTCATGCCAGTGAGATAACTTATTTCCTCGCGCCTTATGTCAATTCCTACAAGCGCTTTCAGAAGGGCACCTTCGCGCCGACCCGCACCGTCTGGTCGATCGACAACCGCACCGCAGGTTTCCGTCTCTGCGGCGAGGGCACGAAGGCGGTCCGCATGGAATGCCGCATCGGCGGCTCTGACCTGAACCCCTATCTGGCCATGGCGGCGCTAATCGCCGCGGGTATCAAGGGGATCGACGAGAGGCTGGATTTGGAAGAGCCCATGACCGGTGACGCTTATGCCGGCGATGTTGGCCAGATCCCCGGCACGCTCAAGGATGCCGCCAACGCGCTAGAGGGCTCGGCGCTGTTGCGCGCGGCGATGGGCGATGCGGTGGTGGACCATTACGTGCGCGCCGCGCGCTGGGAACTGGAGGAACATGAACGCGTCGTCACCGACTGGGAGGTGGCGCGCGGGTTTGAACGGGCCTGATCACCGGGCCGGAGTAAGGGGACTGTATGACGAAGACCCTGAAGTGCATATCGCCCATCGACGGCGAGGTGGTTGCCGAGCGTCCGACGCTCTCGCGCGCGGCGGCCGAGGCGACCGTTGCGCGCGCGCGCGCCGCGCAGTCCGCCTGGGCCGCGCGCGCCATGGCC
>SKQW01000224.1 GCA_007118805.1 Rhodobiaceae bacterium
GGCAGGCCGCAATGGCCCTCATCCATCGCCTCGGTCAGCGCATAGGATACGCCGGCACGCACCCGGATCATCGCGGTCTTCTCGATGCCGAGCTTCATGGCGATCGCGTCCGCCGTCTTGAAGCCGATGCCGCGGATGTCGCGGGCCAGCCGATATGGGTTCTCCGACATGACCTGGACGGCATCGACGCCGTATGTCTTGTAAATGCGCACGGCCCGAGCGGTCCCGACACCCTGCTCGTGCAGGAACACCATGATCTCGCGCACGACCTTCTGCTCGGCCCAGGCATCGGTGATCCGCCTGGCGCGCACCGCGCCAATGCCGTCGACCTCGCGCAGTCGGTCCGGCTCACCCTCGATGACATCGAACACCTTGTCGCCGAAGGCCCGGACGAGCTTCCTGGCATAGACCGGGCCGATGCCGCGGATCATGCCGGAGCCCAGGTACTTCTCAATGCCTTCAACGGAGCTCGGCGCGGAGGCTCTCAGGAACCGTGCTCGGAACTGCTGGCCATGGGTCCTGTCGTTGACCCATTCGCCCGAGCCGGTGATCCACTCGCCGGCTGAGATCGTCGCTGCGTGACCGACCACGGTGACGAGGTCGCGGTGCCCGCGCGCCTTGACCCGCAGCACGCAGAAGCCGTTCTCGGCGTTGTGGAACGTCACCCGCTCGATGAGGCCGGCGAGAAGCTCACTGTCCGAGGCCTGCTTCATGTCGAGGCGCCCTGCCCAATGGCCCTCATCCCGAACCCTGCCAATCGTTCTTAAGCCGCTAGGCTCGATTCCGTCCAATCACACATTGTGCCTCGGGTCCCAGCAGCTGCCACAGGGGGCTGAGCTTCTTTTTCACGGTGCTCGCATCGGGGATGCGCCGGCCAGTTTCGGCAAACCAGTCGAGCATCAGGCGGACGAGCTGTCCTTGCGTCTCCGGCACGCCCTCTTCGTGAACCCGCCTGCAGACCTCGACCCAGAAGCCGTCCCAATCGTAGCGGGGCGGGGCGCCGCGTTGCCGCGACGCCGATGGCTGCGCTTTGCCCGCATTGCCAAGATGGGCCGCGGCAAAGCGCTCGATCTCGGCACGGCGAACGACGAGGTCGTCTCGACCGACAACGTGGCAGCTGCCTGCCCCGGACTCGGTAATCTCGAGGAACTCTCCATCGGGCGCCTTCAGCCGGGTGATCGCACAGCTGCCCTCGCGCAACACCGTCCAGGCGTCGTCCCGGCGGAGATCGATGGTGCCGATGATATGGTGCTGGCCCTCCGGAATGCGGACCCAGTCGTGCAGATCGGCCTGCTCGTAGTAACCGTAGACGACCCGCAAACCCGCCACCGTAGCCGACAGGGTTAGCTCGCCCGACAGCGCGAACGCGGTGAGGTCGCGCTCGCTGATGCCCCATTGGTCGCAGACCTCGTCAAGGGCGTAGAACGGTTTGTGAAGGACCGCCATCCGATTTGACCCTCCGCTGCATTGCCCTCAACGGTGCACAGCACGCATGCGGCGGTAGGCCCGCACCACATGCCCGATGTCGCGGCGCATGTCGGGCGGCAGACGCGCCGCCTCGATGAAGAGCTCGTCGAGGCGCAGGCCGAGAACGGCAGCGGCCCGCTCGATCAGCTCGTCGCGCGGCGGCTTCTCGATGTTGCGCTCGATACGCGACCAGTAGGCGGGCGAGATGTCTATGCGCTCGCAGAAATCATTGAGCCCGATATCGAGCTCCAGGCGACGCTTCCTGATGACCGAGCCAAAGCTCATGACCGTCCTCCCATGTCAGCGATGAGCCGATAGCGGCGAAGCCGCGTGTCAATGAAGCTTTCGGAGACGCCGAAGCCCTCGGCGAGAACCGCCACCACGCCGGCAAGCGCGTCGGGGTCGTTGCGGGCATCGACCACCGGAGAGCCCGGCCGTCCGTAGTGCGGCGCCCGTACCAGACGAAGTCTCTCCTCGCGCGCACAGCGCAGGAGATCGCGATGGAGCGGCGCCGGCTCGACCAGCAACCCGCCCATGAACTCGTTGGTGCGCCATTCGGCGATCCGCTCGGCAGCCAGCAACGCGCCGGCCGATCGCGTGACCGCGCGGTAGTGGCGGTGACCGCCAGGCATGTCAAAGATGACGTGACCGAGCTCGTGCGCAGCGGTGCTCGCCAGCAGATCAGGGCGGCCGGCAAGCCGCGGGCCATTGATCAAGACGTGGGCAACGCCAGGGTTGTCGACAACGGTTTCGCAGACGCCCAAGACCGCCTGTTCATCGTCATCATGCACCTCGAAATCAGCCTCCCAGCAGATGGCGAAGCGGCGGCCGTTGATGTCGACCGCCCGGACCCTTGCCATCAGCATGTCGGCGGAGACGATGTCGCCGCCCTTGAGGCCGAGCTGCCGGCGCACCTGCCGGGCGACCGCCCACACCTGCTGTGGCGAGAACAGTCGCGGCGCCGCGGTCGCAGGATCGGCTGGGTAGCGGACCAGGATTTCCATGTGAGGCACCCCGTTCGTTGCGTGTGTCGTCAATATCAATGTTCACACTATGTTCTCAATCTCGGCGAGTCGAGTCGGCAGCTTCTCGGGTGGGGAATAATTCGTTGGCATTCTTCCCCGACCTCCGCCCGTGGCGGGCATTAGCCGATCTAAGCCGTTGATCTGATTGCGGTGCGAAATTCGAACGGCAGGATTTAATCCCTATCCCGCCCCATTGTTCCTCAGTCCAGGGCCTCTGGCTGTGCTCTGCTTGGTCCATCGGATCAGGCAAGCAGAGGGCGGCGAGGCGCCATGGTTTCTCAACAGGCAATTCAACTTGAGCGCGACAGCGCCGAACTCCACGCCGCCATGGCGGCAGCCGGCTTCGAGGCCCGCCGCGCGGTCCGCGCCTTCGTTCTTCCCGAGGCCGACGCGGACGATCTCAAGCAGACCATCCTGATCGCGGTCTTGCTCAAGGGCGGGCGTTTCGATCGTGCCCGCGCGCAATGGTCGACCTTCGTTGCGGTGATCGCGCGCAATGCAGCTGTCGATTTCGCACGGCGCGAGGCGAGCCGCTCGACCTTCCTCCAGCAGTCCTCCTCGGCCGTGACCTCGATCGCCGATCCGACGGGCCCGGCCGATCCGGAGCTGCTGATCGACTTCCACTATGCCCTCGGGCGCCTGCCGCGACCACTCCAACGCCTGGTCGCCCTGATCGCCGAAGCTGGCAGCGTTGCCGGCGCACTGCGCGCGAGTGGGCAGCCCGCGGCGAGCTTCTACCGGCAGGTGCGCGAGCTGCGCATGCGGCTGCGCGCAGCCGGGCTCATGCCACCCCGTGAGAAGAA
>SKQW01000071.1 GCA_007118805.1 Rhodobiaceae bacterium
AGGACCAGGTGTTCGCGGAAATGGCCAAGTCGCGCCCGGACTCGAAATACACCACCCCGGTGGCGGCGGCATTCGCGGCGCTGGGCCAGCTCAAGGCGCGGCGCATCGCGCTACTCACCGCCTATCGCGACGACATCAATCAGCGGTTCCGCGCCTTCTTCGAGGATAATGGCGTCGAGGTCCCGGTCCTTGGCTCGTTCAACGAGGAGGACGATACGGTGGTTGCGCGCATCACACCGGAATCGGTGCGCAAGGCGGTGTTCGAGCTGGGCCGGCACGACAGCGTCGACGCTGTGTTCGTCTCCTGCACCAGCCTGCGCGTCGCCGAGCACGTGGCGGCCTGGGAAGCCGAGATCGGCAAGCCGGTCACCTCGTCGAACCACGCCATGGGGTGGCACTGCCTCAAGCTCGCCGGGCTCGAAACGGCCAAGCCCGGCTTCGGGAGGCTGTTCTCCAGTTAAGCAGATGGTTGAGCCGACGCGGCGTGCGAACTGAACATCGAAATTCCGACCCGGCACGCTGGGCCTCGCCCGTGGTCGGCAAATCGGATGCCTTTCTTAATGGTGCTTTCCAAGAGTGGAGGTGGAAATGAAGAAGCTGACTAAGGGGATGATGGCGGCCGCTGCCGTAATGGGCATGACAGCCCAGGCGAATGCCGCGGAATATGAGTGGACGATGGCAACGCTCGCGCCGTCGGAAACCTCGATCTATTTCACACAGTTCGCACAGCCGCTCGCAGAGAACATCGAGCGTCTGACCAATGGCCGCGTCAAGATCACGCCCTATCCTGCCGGCGTCCTGGCTCCGGCCTTCGAGGTTTATGACGCAGTTCAGGACGGACTTGCCGATACGGGCAACATCTGGCCGGGTTATATCGTCAATCAGGATCCGACCAATTCGCTGCTCTCCGCCCATCCCGGCGGAATGGGACCAGAATCGTACCTAACCTGGCTCTACGAGGGCGGCGGCGAGGAGCTCTGGCAAGAGTTCCGCCGCGATCAGATGGGCCTTCACGCCATGGTCGCCGGCGCCGGCCCGACCGAGATTTTCATCCATTCCCGCCGGCCGGTCTCCGAAATTGAGGACCTCGACGGGTTGCGGGTGCGGATGTCGGCCGCGGCCGCCGATATCATGACCAGCCACGGCGCCGCGCCGCTCAACCTGCCGGGCGGCGAGATTTATACCGCCCTGGAGCGGGGCACCGTGGACGCCGCGGAATGGTCCACCCCGGCCGAGAACATCGTCACCGGCCTGCACGAAGCCGCTCCTTACGTGATCGTTCCCGGCATTCATCAGCCGAGCTTCGCCTTTGAGTTCATCATGCCGGCGGAGACCTGGGATTCGCTCCCCGAGGACATCCAGTACCAGATCGAGGCGGCGGCGAAGCTAACCACGTTCGAGGCGTTTCACGCCTGGGCCGCCCAGGACATCGACGCAATGAAGGTGCTCAACGAGAGCGATGACGTGGAGGTCGTCCGTCTGTCCGACGACTTCCTGCGGACCTGGCGCGAGTCCGGCCAGGCATGGGTCGAGGAGCGGGCTGAAGACAATGAGTGGCTGGCCCGTTTCGCCGAGTCCTATTACGGCTTCCTGTCGGATTGGGAAGGCAACGCGATCCTTCACACCAATCGTCAGGCGCAGTAAGACATCTGATCGGCCACAGGGGCGGGGGCCGGCTTGGCCTCCGCTCTAGCCTATTGGCGATGACAGGTGGTGTTGCAGGGCATGGACAAGGCGCTTCGCTTTATTGACCGGCTGTCCGGCGTAATCGCGGCCATCGCCATGATCCTGGTGGTTGGCCTCGTTTTCGTGATGATCAACGAGGTGTTCTCGCGCTACGTCCTCCACCGTCCGCGCATCTATTCGCTCGATCTGACCTTCATGCTCAACGGCTCGCTATTCATGCTGGCCACCGCCTACACGTTGCGCGCCGGCGGCCTGATCCGCATCGACTTCTTCTCCAGCCAGATGCCGCTGCGGCTGCAGCATGCCGTCAACTTCGTCTTCTTCCTGCTGTGCATGCTGCCAATTCTGGGAGTCCTGTCCTATACCGGGATAATGCGCAGCTGGGCCGCCTATGAGACCGGGCGCCGCGAGATGGCCAGCTCATGGGGCCCTGTCGTCTGGCCCTACTATTCGGCCCTGACGCTCGGCTGCGTCATGCTTTGGCTTCAATGCATCGTCGAGACGGTTCGCTTCGCGATCGGCATCGGCTCGCCCGACAAGGTGCCGGCGCCCGGCGCGGGCGACAAGACGATCGAGGCCTGAACTGCAACACCTCACCTCGTCTCGGAGTAACCGGGGGAATGGACAGCACTCTCATCGCCACATTGATGTTTCCGGCCCTGTTCGTGCTCATTTTCCTGGGCCTGCCGGTGGCGTTCAGCCTGATCACGGTGGCCTTCGCGGCCGGCCTTATGGCCTTCGGCGACCTCTTGCCGCGCCAGATGTTCGCCCGGCTGATCGATGCCTCCTCCTCCTACACCCTGGCAGCGGTGCCGCTGTTCATCCTGATGGGCGCCGTCCTCGAACGCTCGGGCATCGCCGAGCGCCTGTTCAAGGCGATGCAGCTTTGGCTCGGCCGCATGCCCGGCGGGCTGGCTGTTGCCACCATCGCCATGGCCGGCATCTTTGCCGCCGCCACCGGCATCGTCGGCGCGGTCGAGGCGGTCATCGGCCTCATGGCTATCCCGCCCATGCTGCGCTACGCCTATGACAAGGGCCTGATCTCGGGCACGATCTGCGCCGGCGGCTCGCTTGGCACCATGATCCCGCCCTCCATCGTGGTCATCATCTACGGCGCCATCGGCCAGATCTCGATCGGCCAGCTCTTCGCCGGGGTGCTGATTCCCGGCGGCCTGATGATCACCTTCTTTCTCGGCTACATCGTCCTGCGCTGTTGGCTGCGCCCGGCGGACGGCCCGCCCGCCGCCCTCGACGAGGTCGACGTCACGCTCGGCGCGAAGCTGCGCATCACCGCGGTGTCGATCCTGCCGGCCACCGCCCTCGTCGTCGCCGTGCTGGGCTCGATCCTGGCCGGCATCGCCTCACCTACCGAGGCGGCCGCGGTGGGCGCCCTGGGCGCGATCGTGCTGGCCGTCCTCTACCGCGAGCTCAATTACGCCAAGCTGCGCGCGATCCTCAGCAAGACCATCCGCATCAACGCGATGATCCTGCTGATCGTGGTCGGCGGGTCGATGTTCACCAGCGTGTTCTACTTCCACGGCGGTAACGAGCTGGTGGCCGGAACGGTACATGCCCTGGCCCCGACAGAGTTCTGGCTGATTGTCCTGCTCCTGGTGATCACCTTCTTCCTCGGCTTCGTGCTCGACTGGGTCTCGGTGGTGCTCATCTGCCTGCCCATATTCGACGGGCTTATCCGGGCCGCCGGCGTAGATCCGCTGTGGTTCGGCGTGATGATGATCATCGTGATCCAGACGTCGTATCTCACCCCCCCCATGGCGCCGGCGATCTTCTACCTCAGATCGATCGCGCCGCCGGAGATCACCTATCGCGACATGTTCCGCGGGGTGCTGCCATTCGTGGCCTGTCAGGCGCTGGTGCTGGCGTTGGTGGCCATCCTGCCATGGACGGCGACCTACCTGCCCTCACTCATGCGCTGACGGCCCGAGGGTGAGACCCGGGCGCTGCTTCAGACACCGGAACGAAGCCGGCGGGCGCCGACGCCCGCCGAACGGGTCTACGGCGTGATGACGATCTTGCCGAGGATCTTGCGCGAATCCATGGCGTCCAGCGCGGCGCCGGCCTCCTCCAGCGGCACGACGCGGTCGATCACCGGCTTGATCCGGCCCGACCGGGTCAGCTCCATCAGCTCCACCAGGTCCTCCGGAAGCCAGCCATTGGAGCCCATGATGGATTGCTCGAAGGTCCAGATGAACCGGATATCGGTCTTCGGGTCATAGCCCGCCGTCGCCCCGCAGGTCAGCAGTCGCCCGCCCTTCGTCAGGCAGCGCAGGGAGGGCACCCAGGTCTCGCCACCGGTGAAGTTGACCACCACATCGACGCCGCCGGCGCCCCACACGCGTGGCTTGCCGAACAGCTCGTGCACCTGCCGCATGAAGTCGGCCTCGGTGTAGTTGATCAGGTGATCGGCGCCGATCTCGGCGAGGCGGTCGAGCTTGTCCTGCGACGAGGCGCAGACGATGACCTCGGCGCCCGCCATCTTGGCGAGCTGGACGCAGCACGTGCCCACACCCCCGCTCGCTCCGAGGATGAGGACCTTCTCGCCGGACGACACCGCCCCGCGCGTGACCATCATCCGATAGGCCGTGCCATAGGCCACGGGAAGGCTAGCCGCGGCGACGAAGTCCAGATCGTCCGGCAACGGCAGGAGCTGGTGGGCCTCCACCTTGGTCTTTTCGGCCAGCCCGCCATTGACCATCTCGCCCTGGAGCTTGCCCGTCTTGCGGTTGATCGGATCGACCAGCACCCGGTCGCCCGGCTTCCAGCCCTCGACCTCGGGCCCGACCTGGGAAACCACCCCGGCCATATCGATCCCCATGATGATCGGCATCGGCACCTTGATGCCCGGCATGCCGCGCAGGGTGAACAGGTCGTGATAGTTTAGCGAACAGGCTTTGACCTCGACGACCGCCTCTCCGGGGCCCGCTTCCGGGTCCGGAAACGCCGGATCTATTTCGATCTGGTCGATCTCGCCATGCTGGCGGACTACGGCAGCTTTCATTCGCGACAGTCTCCTTGCAGGGATGGCGGCTAGTGGAATGAATTTGACATTTGACCCAGTCCGCGGCTCGCGCTCGATCAAACGTCAAATTTGAAAATTCCTCTAGAAAACAATAGCTTGCTATTGACTTTCTTGATTCCGGCATTTGCCATAGCGCGTGCCGTAAGGGGAAGCAAATGTCGGAAACGAACCGCTAGCGGCGCGGCTCGAACAGGGCGCCGGCCTTCTCGGTCAGGGTTTTGCGGTCGATCTTGTTGGTGCCGGCAAGCGGCAACTCGTCCACCAGCCAGACAGCGCGCGGATGGGCATAGGCCGGGCCGTTGTCGAGCGCGAACTGGCGCAGTTCGTCCGCGCTCGGCCGCGTGCCGGGCCGCGCGACCACGAAGGCGACGGGAAGCTGATGCTTGATCTCGTCGGCGACCGCGACGACAGCGGCCTGCATCACGTCGCGATGGCGCTCCAGCAGCTTCTCGACCTCGCCGGGATAGACATTCTCCCCGCCGCACACCAGCATGTCGTCGGCGCGGCCCACGAAATAGAAGAACCCGTCCGCATCGCGCCGCATCACGTCGCCGGTATCATACCAGCCATCCTTGAGGCGCTTGGCCGTCTCCTCGGGCCGGTTGAGATAGCCGGTCATAAGGGCCGGCGTACGCAGATGCAGCACGCCCTCCTCCGGCGACGGCCCGTCCACCAGCTTCACCTCGACATCGGCGAAGGGATAGCCGAGCGCAACGTCCGGGCGCGCCAGCCCGTCGGGATGGGGGCCGAAACAAACCGGACCGGCTTCCGTCGTTCCCCAGGAGTTGTAGATCGCCGCGTTGGGGAACGCGCTGCCGATCCGGGTAAAGAATTCCTCCGAGGATGGCGAGGAGCCGGTAATAACTTGGCGCACGCAGTTCAGATCGGTCCGGGCGAGCTCTTCCTCCTCGCGAAGCGCCAGGGCGAGCATCGTCGGTACCGAGGTGATGGCGGCGCAGCGATGCCGCCCGATGGCTCGGATATAGCCGTCCGGCGTGAAGCGGCGCATCAGCACATTCGTGCCGCCGAGCCACATCAGCACCTTAGAGAAGGCGAGGGCGTTCATGTGGAAGAGCGGGGCGGCGACGAGCACCCGCTCGCCCTCCATCGACTCGCGGAGATGCTCGTAATGCTGCACCACCCAGATATAGCCGCCATGGCGCAGCTCCACGCCCTTGGGCAGGCCCGTGGAGCCGGAGGTATAGAGGATCGTGGCAACCTCGCCATCCTCCATCGCCACGGCATCCATGTCTCCCGGATCGCAGATGCCGTCGAGGCTGCCGTCGCCGCGGCCCTCGAGCTCGAGCATCGGAACCGCGCCGCCCGCGAGCTCCCGCCGCTCCCCATCGACCAGAGTCAATCGGGCGCGGCAATCCTTGAGCAGGTGAGCCACGGTATCGGCCGGCAGGCGGTGATTGATGGGCACGGCGACGAGCCCGGCCCACATGATGCCGAGATAGGCGAGCACGTACTGGAGGCTGTTCTCGGCCAGGATGGCGACGGTGTCGCCCCTCTCCAGGCCTTGTGAGCGCAAGCCGCGGGCAATGGCCCGCACCTTCGCCCGCGCCTCTCCATAGCTGATCGTTGTCTCCGTATCGTCCGACGCAACCTCGATGAGGAAGGGTTGATCATCCGGGCGGCCGGGGCCCATGATGTCGGCGAGATTGCGGATGTTCGCCATGGTCATCCGGATGCCCTATCCTGCTGTTGCGCTGTAGGTGCCGCGCCCGATCGCGCAGAGCCTGTCTTGCGGGTCGAGTACATCGATGTCGATCGCGGCGATGGTCCGGCCCACCCGCCTGGCGCGCGCGGTGGCGATCAGATGATCGCCGAACGCCGGTCGCAGGAAATCGACCCGGAAATTGATGGTTGGCACCGGCGCGGCAACGCTCAGCGCCACGGCGAAATCGCCGACGATGTCGATCAGCGAGGCGATCGCCCCGCCGTGAAACTGTCCGCTGCCAGGCATTCGTTCGAGATGGGGCTGCATCGGAATGCGCGCGGTGATTTCCTGGCTGTCGTGGTCGAGGCTGTCCACGCTCACCCCGAGCCAGTTGATGAAGGGCGAGGCGTCCAGCATGGCCTGTATGTCGTCGCGACTGAGCTTGGTGTCCGGCATGGGAATCCTTCAGGTGCTGCTTGCGTCAATGGGAAAGCGCCGATGGCTTTGCGGCGCTGGGACCCGCATGCGTATCTGGGGCGTGCTCATTCCGTCCAGGCCGATCGGTGCGCCGGGGAAATGCTTGCGTCGAGCAATGTCGACGAGGTCAGCAGGGCATCCATCACCATCGCCTTCGACGTTACGATCTGTTCCCTGGTCACGGCCTCGGCCCGTTCTGCGTCGCCCGCGATCAACGCCTCCATGAGCGCCTTGTGTTCGGAGCGCATTTCGTCGGTTCGGTTGCGGGCCGCGAGGCCGAAATGGAACAGCCGCTCCATCTCCGACAGGGTCTGAGCCAGAAAGGAGACCAGGCGCTCGTTCCCGGTAGCAGTGGCGATGACCAGGTGAAACTCGCTGTTGGCGGCGAGAAACCGGGCCTCGCTTTCCCGGTCACCCGGCTTATAGCCCTGCGAGCAGATGGAATCGAGGTGACGCAGGCTTGCTTCGTCCACCCGGCCGGCCGCCAGCCGGATCGCCCCCAGCTCCAGGATCATGCGAAGCTCGAAGAGCTCGTTGACGTCGCGCAGCGTGATCGGCTTGACGCAGTAGCCCTGGCGCCGCATCGGCCGAAGCAGGCGCCGTTCGGACAGCCTGTCAAGCGCCGCCCGTACCGCCGCCCGCCCGAATCCGAAACGCTCGCCGAGCTGGAGTTCGGTGACGATTTCACCAGGCGCGACCTCGCAGCGGACAATGGCGCGGTAGATGGCGTCATATGCCTCGTCGCTCCGGCGCCGGGTGGTGCCAGGGACGGCCCGGCCTGGCCCGGACTCGCCCGACCTGATCCTGGTGACAGACGCGATCATTGCATGCTCCAACTTGTGTGAAGCGAGACTAGACCCAGCCTTGAAAATGTCAACGCGACTGTTGAAAAGGTCTTGTGAGGCGATTGGATGTGGTCAATGATGGCCGCCGCGTGCGCCGAGACTGCGTGCCCGCCATCCCCAAGCCACTTGTCCTGCAACAGGGAGCCGATATGCCAGCCATCCTTGATCATGTCCTCTGGGGTGCCCCGGATCTGGAACGCGGCGTCGAGGAAATCGGCCGGCTGTTCGGCGTGAAGCCTGCCTATGGCGGCGAGCATCCTGGTCTGGGCACCCGTAACGCCTTGCTCTCCGCGGGCGACGGGCTCTATTTCGAGGTCATTGCACCGGACCCGGCCCAGTCGCTCGACAATACGCTGGGCGGGGTCCTCGCCGCCTTGCCGCGACCCGAACTGTTTACCTATGCCGTTCGCCGGGAGGGGCTCCAGGGCACCGCGAAGGCCGCGGATCGCCTCGGCATCGCCTCCAGCGGCATTCTCAGCAAGCAGCGCACGGCGCCCGACGGCACTGTGATCTCCTGGGATATGCTGATCATGAGCAGCCAGTACGGCGGCGCCGTGCCGTTTGTCATTGATTGGCGCGAGACAAGGCATCCCAGCGAGGTCACGCCGACCGGCTGCCGGATCGAGTCGTTCCGGGTCGCCCATCCGGATGCCGAGGCGCTACGGCGGGCCTATGCCGAACTCGACCTCGACATTGCGGTCGTGCTGTCATCCGATCCCCAGCTCATCGTTCAGCTCGACACCCCGAATGGCGAGGCCTGGCTGACCGGAAGCGGCGCATTCACACTTCCCCTGCCCACGCAATGAGGTTCGCCGCCGGCGCCCGTCACGGCAGGGCACGCCGGGCATAGTCCAGCGGCAGGCGCGTCGTCGACTTGATGTTGTCCATGGCGAACATCGAGGAGACGTCGAGCAGGTCGACATTCTCGATCAGGCGCTTGTAGAAGCCGTCATAGGCCCTGATATCCGGGATTACCGCCCGGATCAGGTAATCGATCTCGCCGCTCAACCGGTAGCAGTCGACGACTTCCGGCATCCGGGTAACGGTGTCCTGGAATTTGCGAAGCCAGGTGGCGTTGTGCTGGCTTGTGCGGATCATGACGAACACGGTGACGCCGAGATTGAGCCGCTCCTGATCGAGCAGCGCAACGCGCTCGCGGATGTATCCCTCGCTTTCCAGCCGTTGAAGACGGCGCCAGCAGGGCGTCGTCGACAGCCCTACCTGCTCTGAAATCCGGGCGATGGACTGGGTGCAGTCTACCTGGAGGCATCCCAGGATCTTAAGATCGATTTCGTCCAGTTCATGCATGGGGCAGGGTTCCTTTCAGAGGGTAGTTGGCGGCTATCTCAGTGCATAAACGAGAAATGTTCATTCTACCAGGACGCTTTCTCTTGGCATATGATCATCGAAATGAGGCGAAATTCCGCAAGTTTGGAACCTCCGTTTTAAGGGCTTCGGGCTATGCTTGGGCGCAATCGCGTCGGAGGAGAGAGCTGGCATGACCGCCCATATGCGCCCCGTCCAGGAGCGGTCTCACGATCGCAACTGGTGCGCCCGCGCCGTCACCGACCTGCGGATCGAGCAGGGCCGAGCCGGCACCACCCCCCTTATGCAGCTCGACCTTCCGGCGCTGGGGGGCGTCAGGCTCCATATTAAGGATGAATCGCGCCAGCCGACCGGAAGCCTGAAGCACCGGTTGGCGCGGGCCCTGTTCCAGCACGCCATCTGCAGCGGCCTGATCGGGCCGGATACCCCGATCATCGAGGCCTCCAGCGGATCGACCGCGGTATCCGAAGCTTACTTCGCCCGGTTGCTTGGCCTGCGCTTCATCGCGGTCATGCCGCGTTCGACGTCTGGCGAGAAGATTCGTCAGATCGAGCACTATGGCGGGGCATGCGAGTTCGTCGACGATCCGGCCGAGGTCCAGCCCCGTGCCGCGGCGCTTGCGGCGCGGACGGGCGGGCATTTCATGGACCAGTTCACCAATGCCGCACAGGCGGTCGATTGGCAGGGGGACGACAATATCGCCGCTTCGATCTTCGCCCAGTTGGCCCAGGGCGCGGATCCCGATCCGGCCTGGATCGTGACCGGGGCGGGCACCGGCGGCACGCTGGCCACGCTCGGCCGCTATGTGCGCAGCCGCGGCCTATCGACCCATCTCTGCCTCGCCGACCCGGAAGGCTCAGTGTTCCATCGCCACTTCGCCGATCCTCTGATCACCCGAATCAATGGGGCCTGCACCCTGATCGAGGGCATCGGCCGTCCTGTCTTGGGAGAGTCCTTCATCCCTCAGCTTGTCGACCGGGCGCTCGCGGTGCCGGATGCGGCGAGCTGCGCGGCGGCGCGCGTCCTGAGCGATCTTATTGGCCGGCGCTGCGGCGGCTCGACTGGCACCGCCTTCTGGTGCGCCGCCCAGCTCGCCGCCGAGTTGATCGCCCGCGGGCAGGACGGCGCCATCGTGTTCCTCCTGTGCGACGACGGCGCGCGCTATGCCGAGACCTATTTCGATGATGCCTGGCTGCGCGGCAAGGGGCTTGACATCGCACCCTATCAGGAGCGGCTGGAACGTTTCATTGAGACGGGTTTCATGGCAGGAATGGACGGGGTTCGTCCCGCGGTTCGTCCCGGCGAGTGCACCCGGCCGGCCAATGATCGATAGTGGGAGAAGCGGCACAGATGGGGCATGGCCGCATGCGGCATCAAAGCCGACGACAGGCGCAATGACATTGTCCGGGACCGCCTTTTTGCCCCCGGCAGGTCTGGCGGAACGGCCGGCGAGTTCGATGGCTTCGCGTTGACAAACATGGACGCGCAATTGATCCCGGTGGGCAGCGGCATCCACACCACCGGGCTCCTTGTAGGCGACTAATCCAACGGCAATGTCAACGGCGGCGGGATTTTCGGCCAGCAGGGGGGAGCAATTTCCGGCCACGTGCGGCCGGTATCTCAAACTGCTTGGAATCACTGGGCTCCCGGCCACACAACCACTTTCGAAACAGCCTCTGAGCAACTGAATGCCGCTGTCAGAAATCGGCAAGTTCAAGGTGCTCCACCTCTTCTCTGCGTGTCAGGTGATTGTCGAGAATGTAGTTGGCGCGCGCACGGCCCATCTCGACCCCGACCTCGAGGCCCGAGCGGAAGTGAAATCCATTATAGATGCGCGACAGCATGCAGCTTTCCACGGCATCGTCGATGGTCTCGTAGCTGCGCACCGTTGGCCCACCTTCCGGGGCGTGCGGCTCGTCCCGCAAATCCCCCGCAATCAGGGATTCTGAGCGTGAGGGATTTCCCCCATGCTGGCGGTCGACCGGAGGCTGAATCGGTTGTAGCGGCCGGCACCGGCATGGCCGGCGGTTGACAGATTGATTAGTCTCGCCCGACACTTCGGTCCGTTCAGCCGGAAGGGTGAGCATGAGTCCGTCCCCGGACAACGCGGTTCTAATGCGCGGCAATCAAGCGCTCGAACGGGGCGATTGGGAGGCGGCGCTGGACTGCTTTCAGAGATTTCTCTGCGAGCAGGAGACCGCCGAGGCGCATGAGGGACTGAGCTGGGCTGCGTGGTGGCTCAATGACGGCGCGGCGACGTTGCGCGCCCGCGAGGCGGCGTATCGGCTCTATCGTCAGGCCGGCGACGACATCTCGGCGGCCCGCATGGCGATCTGGCTGGCCAGGGATCATTACGATTTCAATGGGGAACGGGCGATCGCCAATGGCTGGTGCGAGCGTGCCCGCCATCTCCTGGAAGGCCAGCCGGTGGCGCCGGAACACGGTCTGGTGCCGATTCTCGAATGCTGGGCGCCGATCTACAACGCCGAAGATCCCGAGGTGCTCAAGCGCGCGGCCGCCGAAGCGATCGCCGCGTCCCGGCATAGCGGCGACACCGATACCGCGATCGTCGCGCGCGCCCTGGAGGGGCTGGCGCTGGTCGGCGAAAGCCGTGTCACCGAGGGCATGAAGCGCCTTGACGAGGCAGCGGCGGCGGCGCGGGGCGGTGAACTCCAAGAGGGCATCTGGAATCTGGCCATTCTCTGCTTCCTCATCGACGCCTGCGAGCGTGTCGGGGATCTGGGCCGGGCGGCGGAATGGTGTGCGGAGATGCGCGAGCATGCCGACCGGGTTCGGCTGGTCAACGCGCAGGGGATCTGCCGGGCGCGCCTGGGCGCCTTATTGATCCTGCGCGGCGAATGGGAGGAGGCGGAGACAACGCTCACCCAGGCGCAAGCATACTTCGAGGACAGCCGTCCACTCTTGGAGCCGGAAGCCGTGGTGCGTCTTGCGGAGTTGCGCCGTCG
>SKQW01000356.1 GCA_007118805.1 Rhodobiaceae bacterium
ATACCATTCGGCCAGCGGCAGCGATTCCGGCCGTGGACCGATCCAGCTCATCTCGCCCCTGGCAATGTTGACGATCTGCGGCAGTTCATCGATGCGGTAGCGGCGCAGCAGGCGGCCGACCCCCGTAATGCGGGGATCGTTCTCATCGGTGTACTGCTTGCCGGCGTGCCCCCTTCCGGCACGCATCGTGCGGAACTTGAGCATCACGAAGGTCTTGCCGCGAAAGCCCATTCGGGTCTGACGGTAGAGGACCGGGCCACCATCCGTGAACCAGATTACCGCAGTTACGATGGTCGCGAGCATGGCGGCGAACGGGGCGGCCACCAGCACGCCGGCGATGTCGCCAAGGCGTTTGAAGCGCATATAGACGGAGGAGGGCAACAACGCCCCGAGATTGTTCTCCGAGAGGGTCTCGATCTCGACGCGGCCCGTCAGCGATTCGCTGACCTGCTTGGAGTGATAAACGGGCAGGCCGCTCAGCGCGCACCGCGCCAGAAACCGCTCCCACTCCTCGTCGAACGTGGCCCGCAGGTCGGCGACGACCCCGGTCACGTCGTCGGGAACGGCTTCGGTAGACCTGGCCAGGCGCCAGTCCGCCTGCCGCAGGCTCACAAGAGTCGGCGCATCGCCCTGCGGCAAGACGAGTAGGTTGGGCCGGCGTACATAGCGCTCGATATTGATCACGAAGTAGAACCAGCCGAGCGTCGCCGCAAAGCTGACCAAGAGCTGCATTCGCGAATAGTCGAGGCGCAGAAATAGGAAAGCGAGCAGCAACGCCCCATAAAGGGCGACGAAGGTCGGCAGGACATAGGCGAACTGTTGCACGCCGGGATAGGCGCTCACGTGCCGCAGAATGAACGCCCCGCCCAGGATCGCCAGGAATGCGGCAGCCGCCGAGTTGGACGCGCTGTTGAAGTAGGGTGAGAAGAGTTCGAGCTCACGATGGATCAGAGCGGGGGCGAGGGCAGCAACGAGAATCGCTCCGGTAAGCTGGTAGCGGTTGCGGGCCAGCAGTCTGAACGCGTCCCAGCGGGTGCGATGCCGCAGAACCACCCGCGTGTTGGCTTGGGGCAGGCGTGGGGCGAAGTTCACGGCCTATCTCGCTCCCTGGCCACCGGGCCTCGGAACGGTGGTCGTCGTTCCGCCGGCGTTGCACCTTGCCACCGTCTGCCGATCCGCGTTCGTGCGGGCCGTCGTGGGCTCGCGGCCGTAGCCGGACGTCTGGCGCCGACGGGGGTTGCAGCGCCCGCCCTGCGGCGCTTCCGCTGGAAGCGGGTACCCCCTATCACAGCCGCAGGTCCGAACTGGTTCTCGGCAGCACGTTCTTCAGGTCGTAGAGGACGTGCCGCCTGCGCCCGAAGCCAGCGATCGTCTGCGCCCCGAGGTCGCGGAAGACATCGTGGGCAACGGCCAGGAGGATGGCGTCGTAACTCCCCGGAACGGGCTCGTGGATTGGCTGGAGGTCGAACTCCTGTTCGACGAGAGATGGATCCACCCAGGGATCGTAGACATCCACTGCCGCGCCGAACGAGGTCAGCTCGCAGATGATGTCCCGAACCCGGGAGTTGCGCAGATCCGGGCAGTTCTCCTTGAAGGCCAGCCCCATGACAAGGATGCGGGAACCATCGACGTGGATGCGCTTTCTGAGCATCGCCTTGACGAGCTGGCTCGCCGCGTAGCGGCCCATGCCGTCATTGATGCGCCGGCCGGCAAGGATCACCTCGGGATGATAGCCCGCCGCCTCCGCCTTGTGACAGAGATAATAGGGATCGACGCCGACGCAGTGCCCGCCGACCAGTCCGGGGGTGAAGGGAAGGAAGTTCCACTTGGTCCGGGCGGCGGCCAGCACCTCGTCGGTGTCGATGCCGAGGCGGTTGAAGATGATCGCGAATTCGTTGACGAGCGCTATGTTGAGGTCGCGCTGGGTGTTCTCGATGACCTTGGCAGCTTCCGCCACCCGGATCGACGCGGCCCTGTGAATTCCCGCGGGCACGACGGGCGCGTAGAGGTCCGCCAGGAAGTCCGTGACCTCGGGCGTCGAGCCCGCCACGATCTTGACGATCGTATCGAGCCTGTGGGTGCGGTCGCCGGGGTTGGCGCGCTCCGGGCTGTAGCCGACGAAGAAGTCGCGGTTGAAGGCAAGGCCCGAGACCTGCTCGATCACGGGCACGCAGTCCTCTTCCGTCGCGCCGGGATAGACCGTGGATTCGAAGACGACCAGGTCGCCGGGCTTCAGGACGGCGCCCACGGACCTGCTTGCCAGCAGGAGGGCGCCGAGATCAGGGCGCTTGTGCTCGTCGACCGGCGTCGGCACGGCGACGATAAACACGTTGCAGCGGGAAATCGCCTCAAGCTCGGCGGTCAGGCCGAGATACTCGGCCTCGAGAAGCTGGTCGGACATGACCTCGCGCGTGCGGTCGTACCCCTCGCGGAGTTCGTCGATGCGGGACTGGCTGACGTCGAATCCGATCGTCGGGAACCGACGTCCGAACGCGGCGGCGAGGGGAAGCCCGACGTAGCCTAGTCCGATCACCGCGATGCGCGCCGCATCCAGTGACAGGCACGGCCGCGCCTCGGCCGCGGCTCCTGGCAGTTGAAGGAACTGGTTTCGCATCCGTTTTTGGCCATGCTACCGCCCTCCGGGTGACCGGCGCCGCAAATGCGCCGCATCGCCCGGGGGCCGGGGAGAGCCCGTCGCTCTCCCGGAAGTCGCCGCCTGCCGACTGGCGGCTGGGTCCGGTCGGGCCTAGCCCGCCGGGAGCAGGTTCCGGCGCCGCACCTTCACGGTGACCTGCCGGCCCATGATGTTCAGGAGGACCCGCACGGCGTCGGCGCCATCCAGGCGCTCGAGCGCCCCGAGTTCCTCGGCGAAGGGGCCGGCGGACAGGCGCACTGCCTGGCCGGGCTGAATCCGGGACCCGAACTGAAGGACGCCGGAGGAATCGCACATGTCCTGAAGCGTCTCGACAACGCCCTCCGGAACAGGGGTCGGCGCATCGCCGAAGCTGACCAGATGCACGACCCCGACGGTGCCGTTGATGGATCGCCAGCTGTCATGCTCGGGGTCGAAGCGGACGAAGAGATAGCGCGGAAACAGCGCTCTCGCGGCGGTTTCCGCGCGGCGCGCGTGACGCACGGTCCGCAGGCGGCAGGGCAGCCACGCGGTGTAGCCCTGGTTGCGCAGGTGCCGAAGCGCCGCGGCTTCGCGGTGCGGTTGGGTGAACACGGCGAACCAGCGCGACCCCCCGGCGGCCTCGCCCGGTTCCGCGACGCCGCTCAAACGACGGCCCAGCATGGCGCCAGCCCTGAAGCGTTCGCGCGGTCGCAGCCCGACCCGCCCGGCAATGACCCGCCGGAACGCTCGCGTTCGGCGGTCCCGCGCGGGAGTCCGATGCGGGGTGTGTCTTGCCGATACGCCACAAGCAACCGAAGGCAGGTCATAACCAGTTCCCCGTACGCGACTTGTACAAGCACACTAAACATTCCTTAAATGACCCAAATTTTATAATTATCGAGCGGTCCGCTTTTTCTATAAAACAACGCAACGTTATGTCAATATTAAGGCCTTTTAAGGGAAATTTTTTTAGCACAAATTTTAGGAAAACGGTGTAAGATACGCGTTATCATTGTAGATTTCTGGCTCTCCAGCCTCCCGGATCGATTCTTTCAAGGCGCTCCCCTCCCGTGGCCCGCCCAATGCCGACCGCTCCGCCACGACCCGCGCCCCGCGTCGCGCTTCCCTCGGGGCAACGGTCCCCGGCTCCGCCACGCCGGCGACATGCCCGCTCGACCAGGGCGAGGGGATCTCGGGGCCGGCGCCGATGATCGCCGCGACCGTTGCGCCCACGGCGACGACGAGAACGGCGAGTTTCACGCGACGGACGCGTGTCCTGCGCCGCGCGGCGGCCCGGACCAGCCACTGCGGGGTTCGCGCCGAGTGTGGCCGGGGGGGCCGGGCGAAGGCGCCATCGTCGGGCCGCTGGTGCTGCATCCGGTCGTAGCGGGCGCGGCCCCCCGGCCGCTTGAGCGTCTCCCAGGCATCGGTCACGCGGTGGACATAGACCGACTTCCAGTCGCTCGCGTTCTGGTCGGGATGGAGCCAGCGCATGAGCCACAGAAAATGCGCGCGCAGGGTCTCCGGCGAAGCGTCGGGGGCCGCTCCGAGCACACGGTAGTGATCGGCGGCCGGGGCGAAGAGGGCCTGCTGGAGGTAGAGCTCGGCGGATTGCCGGATCAGGTCGCTGGTCTCTGCGGTCGCCCGGCTGGCCTCGCGCATCGTCGTCTCGCATCCGGCGGCGATCCGGATCAGGTCCAGCATCCCGGACTCCGGCAGGGCGCGACGGCGCGCCTCCTTGCGAAGGAGCGGGGTGCGCGCCACGTCCAGCGCGACATGGAGGGCCCTGAAATCGTGCGCCGTCACGTCTTGACGTCCCTGTGTCCGATAAGACCCTTGAGGTCCTCCATCGAATGGCCGTATTCGCCGTAGTCGCCGTAGCCATAGACGTATCCGGCCTTGCCGACGTCGAACTTGTTGAGCACGACGCCGACGATATCGGCACGGGCGAAGCGCAAGCGCTTCACGGCATTCGCCACCCGCTTGCGGGAGGTCTGGTGGGCCTCCACCACGACCAGGGTTGCCGCTGCGAGGCTGCTCAGGATGGGCGCGTCCGCGAATTTGCCGACTGGACGTGAATCGATGATGACCAGGTCGAACCGCTCGGTTGCCACCGAGATCAGGGAGGCCATGTCTGGCCCGGCCAAAAGCTCTCCTGGTTGCTTTGGCAGCGGCCCAGCCGGTAGGAGTGTCAGGTTCGGGATGTCCGGAAACTGGAAGACATGGGGCGGCTCGGCGCCGGCGGTCAGGATGTTCGTCAGGCCCGCTTGAGGATCGCAACCGAGTAGCCGATGCAGCGTGGGCCGTCGCAGGTCGGCATCGATGAGCAGGACCTTGTAGCTCAGCTTGGCGAAGATCCGGGCAATGCAGAGCGCCGATGTCGACTTGCCCTCGTTCGGCAAGGCGCTGGTAACGAGCAGGCTTGGCGGCACGCTAGCGGGCGTCGCGAACTGGAGCGCCGTGCGAAGCGACCGATATGCCTCGCCTAGATCCGAGTCCGGGTCATCGAGAGTCGTGTCAATACGGTTGACGTCAGTGGACCTAGGAACCAAGCCGAGCACAGGCAGCCCCAGGACCTCCTCGATCTCGTCTGGTCCCATGAAGGTATCGTCGAGCATTTCCCGGCCGGCCGCGGCTGCTCCACCGAGCATCAGGCCGAACAGGACGGACAGGGCGAGATTGTATCCCAGATTGGGCGTATAGGGACTGCCCGGCGTTTCGGCCCGGTCGACGATCGAGACGTTGTTGGTCATGTTGCTGTGGTCGATGCCGCCGGCCACCCCGATTTCCTTGTAGCGCTGGAGTAGCCCGTCATAGAGCGAGCGGTTGGTGTCGACCTCGCGCTGCAGGATCGTGTACTGGATGTTCCGGTTGCGGAAATCCATGACCTTGGCCGTAAGCTCCACGATCTGGCGCTCGAGCGACTGCTTTTCGTCGAGCGCGGCCTCGTGGGCGAGCCTGTACGACTCCTGGACCCGCGCGACCTCTTCGGCGATCTGGCGGTCGATTTCACTGATCCGCGAGCGCAGATGCACCATTTCCGGGAAGTCCGGCTTGTACAGGACGAGCTTGTCCTCGTACTCCGAAGAAAGCCCGGCCCGGGTGCTGTAAAGGGCCTTGATCGCGGCGTTCTCGAGGCTTTCGGGAAGCGCGTCGCCCGCCGTCGCCTGGCGCAGGGCCGCCTGGGCGCGAAACAGCTCCTTCTCGGCTTCGTTGAATGCGTCGTTGGCGGCAAGCAGGTTGCTCTGGGCGACCTGCTGCGCCTTATCGTCGGTGACGATGCCCTGCCGCTCGGCGTATTCGACAAGGGTGGCTTCGGACTCCTCCAGCTTCTCGCGCAACTCCTCCAGACGTTCCTCGAGAAAGGCGCGGGCATAGCTGGACGCCTCGAACCGGCGATCCAGGTTGGAGCGCATGAAGCCCTCCGCAACCGCGTTCGCGACGCGCTGGGCGATCTCCCGGTCGGGGCTGTCGAAGCTGATCCGCACCACGCTCGACGAGCCGACCGGCTCGATCGTCAGACCACTCGTCACCAGGCCAACCGCGCGGCCCTGGTCGCCGCTCTCGACGCCCCCGTCGGCGGCCTGCCCGATGCTCAGGACCGTGGCGCGCAGGTTGCTCCAGGCCGAGGGCGTGCCCCTCAGGAAAGCCGGATTGTGCGCCAGCCCGTTGGTGTTGACGACCTGCTGGGCGAGCGCGCGGCTCCTGAGAAGCTCGTACTGCGTGAGATAGAACTCCTCGGCCCGTCCCGCCTCCGCGGTCTCGAACCCCCCGACGCCGGCGATGTTCACCACGTCGCGCTTGATCTCGATCGTGGCGCTGGCACGGTACACGGGCGTCTGCAGCATCGTGTAGAACAGCCCGGCCAGCGTAGTCATGGCGGCGATACAGAGAATGAGCCAGCGATGCCTGAGCGCCATCCCGATATATTTGTGGATGTCGAGAGGGGCTTCCTCCGGGTCCTCGTGATGTCCGCGCAGGTCGAGGTGGTTCGGGCGGCCAAGGCTCGTTGCGCTCGCCGGTCCGAGCCGGCCCGCCCGACGGGACGGGGGCGCCGGCGGCCCGGGCGTGACGGAGTCGCCTCCGCCATTTCCCGCGTTCGCCCCCTCAGGGTCGCCCTGGGCCTGCGTCATCCATCCGCCGCCCTCGCCCTTCGCGGCGCTGGAAGGAGGGGTTGTGTCCTCCCCGGCGGCGCCGGACGCCGCCGCGCTGGAAGCGTCGCCGCTCCCGCCAGCATTTCCGCTGGGTCGTGGCTTCGCGGAGCGATCATCCGTTGCCCCGGTCGGCGCGGGGCCGGCAGTCCGGTCGGAGCGGTCCGGGCCGTCGCGGTCAAGTCCGTCGCGTCCTGTCTCGTTGTCCTGAGCGGCCATGTGATCCTCGTCTGCCTTGCAAGAGGTAACGGCCCCACTAGAGAACGAACGGTCGGAAGAAGCCCATCACGCCGAGCGACTCCCGGAGGCCGCGCCAGGCGGTGCGCGAGGCGGAGGTGTCGACGACGATGACGTCGCCTCCCATGATCCTGGGATCCGGTTGCTCGCCGCGCCGAATCGGCCGGATATCGAAGGCCGCCGCGTGCCGCTTGCCGTCGATCGTCCGGAAGACGAGGACGCCGCCAGGGTCCGCCACGCGGTCGAGGCCCCGGGCAAGGGCGATTACCTGGATCAGGCCGGAGTTTCCGGTCAGTTGATATACGCCTGGACTGTTGACCGCGCCGTCGATAGTGACCCGCTGGCTCTGATACTCTTTGACGAACACGTTGACGTCGGGCGATTGCAGATAGCGCTCGCCGAGCCGCTGGGTGATTTCGCGCTCCAGTTCGCCTGGAGTCTTTCCGCTTGCGTCGATCGCTCCGACGAGCGGAAGGGAGAATTGCCCGACGGTGTTGACCTGGACAGAACGGCTGAGCTCGGGTACCTGGAAGACCGAAATCTCGATGACGTCGAAAGGATTGATCCGGTAGTCGGAGCTGCCGAGCATCGTTCCCGCTATTCCGCCAGCTTGGCTGGTCAAGGCCGCTCCCGCGTATTGTGTGCTGGCGAGCGCCTCGCGAACTGGCTCGTCCGCTGCCGTAGCCCCTTTGTCCTGCGCCTCGTTGGACCGGCCGGTCTGTACTGCCAGATCGAGTGGTTCGGAGCCGCTTGCCACGGCCTGCGGCGCGTAAGTTGCTCCTTGGGAGAATGACCCGCTCTCAGGCCCTGAGACGTTGCAGCCCGTGATTACGATCACGGAAAATAGTGAAATGAAAACAGTACGAAGATGCATAACCATTACTCACTGCACTAAACCGAACTGCCCAAGCGTCAACGCACAAGCCCCCCTTACCGCGAAACCAATCGCAGCATTGAAGATGCCACGCGCCCCAAGGCGTTGGGGTAATTTACTACTTACAACCAGTGCAACATTGGCTGCCTCAGATAGTGCCCGATAACGATTTTTTAAGCCTATCATAACGCAACGGCAATGCAAACAACCTTTGCCAGTACGCGGCCGCCGTCGGCAGATCTGGCCGATAGAATAGCGAGTTATCTTAGGGTCATATGTATGACGTCACGTCCTTACCAATGGCGCACCCGAAGGATCCGTGGTGCTGGCATGGCCCGAGCACCCTTCACTGGCCCACCTGTGTGAGCGCGCCAATGCGATCCGGCGCAGGGCAGCAAGCAGCACAAAGGCCATCGAGGCAAACCACAGACGCATGAGAACGGCGGTGCAAAATTCGGTCACGGTGGCGGCGGGGCAGTCCCGCTGCGGGCGGCGCAAGAGTCGTCCACTTTGGCCCTTTCTGTGGCAGCAGGGGGGCGGGGAGATACACACCGTGGAGCTTTATCTGAAGGTTCGCCTGGCGCTGATGCGGCGCGGTGTGTTGCACGCTTTTTCGTGTGATGATGGAGTTGGCCGAGGGGCATTTGAACGGACCTTGCCGCCACTGCACTGACTCATTCGGAAGATGCAGGGATGCGGCTGGTCTTGGCGAGGATGTCGTCGGCCGGCTTGGTCCAGATGAAGGGTTTGGGGTGCTTGTTGTGCTCGGCGATGTAGCGGTTGATGGCGGCCTGCAAGTCGGTGACCGAGACAAAGGCGCCGCGTTTGAGGCGGCGACGGCTGAGTGCGGAAAAGAAGGTCTCCACCGCATTGAGCCAGGAGGCCGAGGTTGGCGTGAAGTGGAACACCCAAATGGGGATGGCGGGCGAGCCAAGCCTGCACCTTGGGATGCTTGTGGGGCGCGTAATTGTCGACGATCGCGTGGACGATCTTGCCGGCCGGGACCGCCGCATCGACGGCGTTGAGGAAGCGGATGAACTCCTGATGGCGGTGGCGCTGCATGTTGCGGCCGATGACGGTGCCGTCGAGTACATTGAGGGCGGCAAACAGCGTGGTGGTGTCGTGGCGCTTGTAGTCATGGGTCATGGTGCCGCATTTGCCGGGCTTGAGCGGCAGGCCGGGCTGGGTGCGGTCGAGCGCCCGGAGGTGAAGTGAGCGGGATCGGTCACCGTGGCGGCAATGGCCGTCGCGGTGATGAAGCCGACGCCCGGGATCGTCTCCAGCCGCCTGCTGGTTTCGCTTGCCCGGTGCCAAGCAAGAAGCTCGGCCTCGATGGCCTTGATCTGGGCTTGCAGTTCTTTGAGTTGCGCCACCAGCGCTGCCAACGCGCGGCGGGCCAGGGGCGGAATGGCATTCTTGTCGGTGGCGCTATCCTCGAACACCTGTCCGACCAGTTCGCCGAGGCCCTTGGCACCCTGGGCGGCGACGAGACCGAATTCGGCGAGATGACCGCGCAGGGCATTCACCGCCATCGTCCGCTGGCGCATCAGCAGAGCCCGCGTCCGGTGGAGCATCAGAACGGCCTGCTGTTCCGGGCTCTTAACCGGAACGAAGCCATCGTTGGGCGCGTCACCGCCTCGCAGATCGCTTCAGCGTCGGCAGCATCGTTCTTGCCCCGCTTGACATAGGGCTTCACGTAAGTGGGCGGCATCAGCTTGACCCTATGGCCGAACGTACTCAGCTCACGCGCCCAATGGTGCGCTGAGGAACAGGCCTCCATACCGATGAGGCAGGGAGCCAGGCCCGCAAAGAAAAGCAGCATCTGCGACCGTCGCAGCGCCTTGCGCAAGACGACCTTGCCCGCGGCGTCGACGCCGTGATGACCTGGAATAGGTTCTTCGCAAGATCGATGATCTCAGTCCATGGCATCGCAACCTCCATCGAATCATCCAATCGATGGAATCGCAACCTACTGAAATCACTCAACTTTTTTTTGGCCAGCCTCTAAGGGTTTAGTGGAAATCGTGCATGAACTATGATATACAGTTAATTTTAAATATATATTGTTGCTAGGTTGAGCTGCCTGGATAGCGCTGCAATTTTCCTTTGGTCACTCTGTAATCACTACGAATGACGTCCGATATTCGGTGGGGGCGGCTTGGTGAACTGGGGCTGTTCGTCCTCCCCGACGTCAATGAGCTCGGGACCGTTGCGGCAGCTGAAGGGAAAGGCTCCAGCGTGGTGGGTGGCGCGAAGTCCAAGAAGGGAGTCAGGCTCGCCTCGATCGGCGCCGTGGCGGAGGAATTCGGCTTCACCACTCGGGCTCTCCGGCTTTACGAGGAGAAGAAGCTCGTTGCTCCCCGCCGGATCGGCAACCGGCGCGTCTACTCCGAGCGCGACCGCCGGAGGCTCGAAGTGATTGCCGAGGGCAAGCGGATCGGCCTGGCGCTGGACGACATCAAAAAGATCATCGACTCCGAAGCATCGGATAATCCGAGACGTTACTTGGAAATCGCGATTGAGACGTATTCGGCGCATATTGCGGAGCTCAAGGCGGAGCGGAAGCAGCTCGAGGAGCGCCTACGGAAGTCACGCGAGCTGGTTGCTCACCTGGAGTCGCGGCTGGGACGCGGCTGAGGTGTCGCCTCCGTGGTATGGACAGGATTTCCACCCATCCTCGAAGGACATCGACCTCTTTACTCCAGCCGAATGCGCAAACTACTTCAAAGCGGCCGGATATGACCCGGATTAAACGGGACGTGCTCTAGCGCTACCCCTTGACCCGATCCTCCCCATGTGAGGTTCTGGCAGGCTTCAGCACCCGCGACGATACGCCGCCTTCTCAGGCCCCATCACCCAATTTCAGCCATAACTCGTCCGGCGTGTCCAAAGGACTGACCTGCGCAGTGCCATCGTTCACCTTGATTAGTTGGTCGCAACGTTCCAGCGTAGCCAGCCGATGCGTAACCATGATGATGGTCTTTCTGCCAGCGAGCCTTGCGACCGCGTCGAGAACCTCGGCTTCGGTGTCCTGATCTAGCGCTGTGGTCGCCTCGTCGAGGACGATGACGTCCGGGTCATGGTATAGGGCTCGGGCGATCCCCAGCCGCTGACGCTGTCCTCCCGACAACCGCGCCCCTCTTTCCCCGACCCTTGTTTCGTATTTACCCGGCAGCTTTCCGGCAATGAAGTCATGGATCTGAGCCAAGCTTGCAGCACGCTCGACCGCGGCTAGATTGAACTCGCCCGGAGGGGCACCGAAGGCGATATTCCGTGCCACCGTGTCGTCGGCGAGGAAGATGTCCTGCGGCACGTAGCCGATATTGTTCTGCCATGCACGACAGTTGAACTGGGTCAGGGGCGTCCCGTCGATTAGAACTTTGCCGCAGGTGGGCTGCAGAAGGCCCAGGATCACATCGGTGAGGGTACTCTTGCCGGCGCCTGTGGCGCCGACGATGCCGGTGAAGCTGCCGGCCGGGATGACGAGGGTGACCGCGGACAGAGCGGGCTCTTCCGCGGCAGGATAGCGAAAATTGACCTCCTCCAGCGAGATGCACCGGCGAAGCGGCAACCGTTCACTGCGGGAACACTCGGCCGCTGGCGGGCGCGAAACATCATGAATGTCGGTCAGGATGGCTTCCACGGCTGGTCCAGCAAAGCGAAGCCGTGCCGCCCCCGAGTAAACCTTTTGCATTGCAGGTAAAAGACGGAAGCCGGCTAGGGCGTATAGACCGATGACCGGCAGCGCAGCGCCCAGTTCTCCTCTCGTGGACAGGAAATAAAGTGATACCAGGAGGATCGCGGTGAAGCCAGCAGCCTCGACGAGATACTTCGGAACCTCGGCCAAGGTTTCGTTCGTTGCCTCATGCCGGGAAAATCGATGCGAAGGTGAGCGGAACGAGTCGAGGTAGGCGCGCTCCCGACCCAGCACCTTTAGCTCCTTGATCCCGCCGAAAACCTCAGCCGCGGCCTGGTAGCGCTCTCCGTTCGCCGCCTTTCGGTCGGTTCCGACGCTGTCGAGCAGGCCTCTCACTGAGAGGAACACGCCGGCGTAGATCCCGCCGACAAGCAGTGTCACCCCGATGGCAACGAAGACATCCAT
>SKQW01000009.1 GCA_007118805.1 Rhodobiaceae bacterium
GGAACTTGAAGCCTCGGCCATCGGAGACGCGTTCTGCGCTGATCGGATATTTTGGCCTGTTTAAGGTCGTCTAATCGCAGCCAGATTTGCAAGCATTTTTTAGCTCCGACGCTAACGTTCGGAGGCGGTGTCTTTTTTAGAGGAATAGCGTGGGAGGCGCGCGGTCGGAACGTCAGCCGAGAGCAGGGTCGTCTTCGCGGTCGATACTTCGATCGCCGCATGATGGGTTTTCGCGGGGGAGCCTTCCAATGTCTGATCCGCACCCGGCTTACCCCATGTCTGATGCCGGACGGTGCAGGCTCCTATGTGCCTGAAGCTTGCAATAGAGTCAGCGGCCGAAATTACGCAGCTCAGTCACGGTCTCTTCGGCCACACATCTGAAATCCGCAACCACAGCGTTGCCGCCTCGCGGCCACTCATTGGGCTGCGAGTTGAGGGCAGATCCGACATACGTTATCGCCCGCGTCCGGACCTGCGGTTTTCGTATAAACGATGGGCGGTCCTTGCGGGCACCGGGAACTCCCGGAGCCCGCCGTCTTTTGCGCGACGTAGCGACAGCCACCGCTGCCGATCATCGAAGCTCCGGCGGTGGCCAGAACCAGTCGGAGACCGCCATGGTCGGTCCCCAGATGCGCTGCACGTTACGTCTCACCCTGAAATTTCAGCCGTCGCACCCGCTGAGGCACGTGCCCCGCCGAATGTGAGACGATCACGAAGGGGGGAGCGATCAGATCCCCGCAGCGCGCGCTGCTCTCGTGTCTGCCGGCTGCCTCCGCGATCTGCCAGACCCCTGAGCCGGGCGACAAGACGGTCGGCATGGGCCTGATCGACAAGAGTCTCGCGTGCAGTGATGAATGCGGCGAGTTGTGTCTCGAGGTGCTGAAGCACTTCCGCTGGCCATCGGCGATTGCCGCGCCGCCGTGGCTCAACAATCTCGCACCGGCCCATAAAACCATCGCTTCCATCTGCCATCGCAACCTCCATTTGAACAGGGAAGCTTCTCGCAAAGGCTTCACGCCTCAGGAATATGCCAAATCAATGAGATGGAAACGGCGCTTACACCACAGGGCTCAAAGCTCGTTCCTGATTGCCTATCTTCAGTGGCGAGGGACCGTGGTGACCCCGCTCTTTTCGAGCCGTGCAAGGTGCTGCTCAAAGCCGAAGCGCTGCCGCACAATAGCCTCTGCTTGTGCGGTTTGGGCGCGGTACGCCCCTTGGTCAGCACGGAGGCGGTGAACGAGGGCTGCGACCTCGGTGGGGGCGCAGTAAAGCGCGGCATCGCCGAATAGCGGCCGAAACATCGGTGGGAGGATCGTGAGGCATCCCGAAGCCATCGCCTCGATCACGGTGCGGCCAAAGGCCTCGATCCGTTCCTCGTGTGGAAAGAAGACGAAGAAATCGATACTGCAGAGGAAGTCCTTGGGCTCCTTCGCATTGAAGGGCAGTACCTCCCAGTTCTTCGGCTGTCGGCCGACGATGCGCATGGGGATGTCGGCACCGCCCATGATGCGGACGACGATACCTGCGTCTTCCGGATAGGCGCCAAGTATGTCTTCCGCTCGACTCGACCATTTCTCCGGCGCATCCCGTCCGTGTCGGCCGATCACAGCCCTCTCCGGGTCGCACCAGCCCACGCGCGGCACGGCCCAAGCGTCGACATCGATAATGTTGAACCAGTCCTGTGGAGTCAGGTGGTGGTCTTCGGCGTCGGCGGCGAGTGCGTCCCGCACAGCTGGTCCAATCGGTACCCAGTCTCCCGATTGACCAAGGTAGGCTGCGATATTCGCCTTGCAGGTCTCGATGGAGTAAAATGGAGCCTCACTGGCAATACGCCGCGGCGGTTGGTTGACGACGACGCGCACGGCTTTCGGCCGCACCTCTGGCAGGTACTCGTGGGAGTGACTGAAGATCGGCGGAAAACGAACAATCGCCAGATCGCAGCTGACTTTGTCACCATAGACAAGTTGCTCTACGTGGCCCATGTCGATCAGCTCTTGGATGGCAGGATGCACCCCGCGCGAGACGTTGAAGTCGTAGCGGTCCACTTGGACTACGGCTGTCCGAAGCCCAGCACGTGCCTGAGCGATAAGCTCCTGCTGATTGGAACTCGTTGTCCCGCCCATATGGCGAAAGTCCGACATCAGAACCACGTCGAAGTGCCCACTCCGCGTCTGGCCAGTTTGCATCACCTCCGGTACGGCAAACGGCCGCGTCTGAAGAGGGAAGGGGAGGCGCAGTGCTGCGGGCTCAGCCGCCGTGTGCCACTTCTGATAGGCGAGTTCGTAGACCTTTCGTGCGCCCATCTTGCCGCCGACATGAGCGCTTGCCGGGGCAAGGGACAATGAACTTTCCCGAATACGGGAGAGAGCAAGAAGCAGCGGCAATTCCTCCACCGCCTCTTTACCGAATAGGGCGCGAAGCCGATGCCAAAATTCGGTGTCCGCTCCAAAACGAACGCTGTCCCAAAAGCCTGCGCGCTCGAGAACGCGCTCTCGATGGAACATGATACTTGATAAGTTGAAGTGCACGACGCGCGCACTGAACCGCCTCCGTTCAAACTGGAGATCTGTAGTCGCGCGTGCAGAATGACTCACATTTGCAATGAGATGCGGATTGGCGGCCAGATGCTCGGCCTGCTGCTGCAGCCGCGTGGGGTGAGACCAGTCATCAGCGTCCTGACAGGCCACAAGATCGCCGGTGGCGACCGCCAACGCGGTGTTGCGCGCACCATAGGCGCCAGCGTTCTCCTCTAGGCGGATGAGCCGAATACGTGCGTCCTGCTTGGCGAGCTCGGCGACGCGGTCAGCTGTGTCGTCGGTGCTGGCGTCGTCAACCACCAGGATCTCAAGGCTCGGCCATGTCTGCTCACAGATCGACCGCAGGCTTGTGGTAATCGTATCGGCGCGGTTGAAGGCGGGAACGATGACGGAAATCGTTGTGTCGCGTCCCATATCCGGGTTCGGCGTCGAATGCTCCCGCGGAGCGTCCACACTCGTGAGATTCTCGAAGCAGGTTGATCCGGCAGGGTCGGCGACCGCAATTCCGGATCCTGCCGACGCCTCGAAGGTGGCTGATACCACGGCCAGGCGCGCCGGTTCGCTTGGCGCAACCGCTGCAGTGAGAAGCAGAAAATCAGGATAGTCCTGCGCTGCCGCCGGCGGTGTAGCAGCCAGCTCTTTGCATTCCTCGATGAGATCCAGAGATTGAAGAAGCGATAGCCGCAGAGTAGCGGTGGCTTCCGGTTGCCACGCTTCAGAGCCATCCAA
>SKQW01000341.1 GCA_007118805.1 Rhodobiaceae bacterium
GCGCCCCTGGGGGCGCGTGGTGGCCACCACGGAAACTGTCCGAATCCGGGCAGTTTAGCCGCCCGGAAAACCCACAGATTCGTGGACTTTATGAGCCGCCTCGAAATGCGCGAATCCGCGCATTTTCCCAGATCTGGGAGTTATCCTGCCTGCCCCCCGAAAGGGCGGCAATTCTTGCCGACCATTCCGGCCCGCGAAACCTTCGGAAAATTCCGAACGTTTCCCGGTCCCGCGACCACCTCCGGCGCCGCCTCCGTGGGGGCGTAGCTCAGGACCGTGCGGGCTCGCGAGAGCAACGAAGGGTCGAAGGCCAAAGGGGTTGAATTATTCAAACCCTTTTTCCCCCGACCTCCTTTTGCCCCGCTGGCCTCAGGCTTCGGGGGCTCCGGCCACATCATGGCGGTCGCCATGGCGAGCTGGCTCAGCGATTGCCACAACCTGACGTTAAGCGCTCTGGCAGCGCGAGGTTGCCGCCGGCCTTGGGTTGATGCTCCCTACGCACCGGACCGCCACTCCAGCGAGCGAGCGCCATGACGAGCAACCCCACCGGCTCCCGCGCCCCCGAGCGCGACTCCTCGCCCGACGAGGCCGCGCCCGTGAAGTCGCTCTCCGAGCTCATCGAGGAGCTCGCCCGGCTGGCCTCCTCCCGCGCCACCCCCGAGCGCCGCTCCGGCTGAGCCGCCACTGCTGAGCCCCAGGGGCGCGAATCCGCGCCGACTGCTTCCCGGCTGCTTCCCGAGCGCGGATTGCCGCGTCCGCCCCGTGAGGGGCGGTGCCAGAAGCCTTTGAGTTTTTTGGGAAATTTGGAGCGGGTGATGAGATTCGAACTCACGACCCCAACCTTGGCAAGGTTGTGCTCTACCCCTGAGCTACACCCGCTCGCTGCCACGCGGCGCGAGCGATGTCCGCGCCGGTGCCCCCTATATGCCGCTTCAAGCCGGCGAATGCAACTCCCATCCCGGACCATTGTCGGGAGCACATGATCTGCTCGGTCGAGGCCCCTTATCTGTCCGGTCGCATTCGAGCCGAGGGCATTTGGGGCGCACCGGCGCAGGCGCATCGGCGCCCAGCCTATGTCAAACCGATTGCCGCGCGACCTCGGACGGATTATTTCTCTTGCGATATCCAGGCAGGATCGCGATCGTCCCATGCTCCGATTCCTTCTTCGCACGCTGGGCTTGTGGCTGCTCGCCGGGGCGCTGGTTGCGGTGGTCGTCGACGGGGCGCGGAGTATCGCCGCGGGCGCGCCGGTCATGACGTCGTTCGTCCATCTCTGGGGCTATGCTCTGCCGGGCAGTCTGACGGCAGCCGAAGCCGCGACACCCCCTTGGCTTTGGGGCCCGATCCTCGTGCCAGTCCTCGAACTGCCGGCGTTCGCCTTCTTCCTGGTCCTGGGATTGCTGCTGCTGTGGAGCGGCCAACGCCCGCGCCCGATACTGCCGGAGTTCAGGCCACGATGATCTCAGCGGCAGGAACACCCACTTCGAGGGAGGCCTTTACGTGATGTTCCCCTTCGCCAAATCGATCAGGATGCCGGCCGCCGAGGAGGCGCTGCCGGGTCGCGAAGCGCCGATCGCGACCGCCGAGCGCCATCATGTCAGCGGTCACCCACTCAAGGGGCCCTACCCGGACGGGTACCGGCTGGCCACCTTCGGGATGGGCTGTTTCTGGGGCGCCGAGCGCGCCTTCTGGCGCCTGCCGGGCGTATTCGTCACCGCGGTCGGCTATTCCGGCGGCCACACGCCCAACCCGAGCTATCAGGAAGTCTGCACCGGCCTGACCGGGCACAACGAGGTGGTCCGGGTCGTCTTCGACCCCGAGGCGATACGCTTCGAGGATCTTCTCAGGGTGTTCTGGGAGGGGCACGATCCGACGCAGGGCATGCGCCAGGGTAACGATGTCGGCACCCAGTACCGCTCAGGCATCTACTATCACGACGCGGAGCAGTCGGCGGTGGCGGAAGCGTCGAAGCGCGCCTATGAGGCAGCGCTCCGGGCGCGCGGCTTGGGGACCATAACCACCGAGGTCGTGCCGGCCGGACCGTTCTACTTCGCCGAAGCCGACCACCAGCAATATCTCGCCAAGAACCCGATGGGCTATTGCGGCTTGGGCGGCACGGGGGTGCCCTGCCCGGCAGAAGTCGGGGTGAGTGCGAGCTGAGCCGTCAGGGGCGAGGGCGCGGCGGCGGCGCCGAGTCGAGCGGCGCATCCGCCTCCAGCACCACTTGGCACTCCCGCGGCAGATCGGACATGGTCATTGGCGGGCGGGGCGCCGCCGGCTCCTCGGGCGGTGTCCAGGGCTCGTCGGACAGCCACCAGTCAAGTTCCGACCCGCAGCCATCGCCGGGCGGCGGCAGGCTCTGCGGCTCGCAGCCCGGGCTGTCGGCAGGGCAGGCCATGCGGATATGGAAGTGAAAATGGTGCCCCCACCATGGCCGCACCGTTCGCAGCCAGCCGCGATCGTCGCCGGCCCCGTCGCACAGCGCCTTCTTGATGCCGGGATGAACGAAGATGCGTTCGACCTCGGGATAGCTGGCGGCGCGCCGGATCAGGGCATGATGGGCGGGCGTCCAGCGTTGCGGATCGACCTTGCGGCTATCCTCAGCCAGCATCGAGACGGCTTCCATCTCCTCGCGCTCTGTCGCGCTCAGGCGGCGATCGGGCATCGGCGTCAGCCAGATGTCGGCGTCGAGGCCGATCTGATGGCTGGCATGGCCGAACAGCATTGGCCCGCCGCGCGGCTGCGTCAGATCGCCAACCAGCAGCCCCGGCCAGCCCTCGGCCGTGGCGTCCTCGGCAAGCCGCTCGATCAGGGCAATGAGATCGGGATGGCCCCAGTTGCGGTTGCGCGACAGGCGCATGACCTGCCAGGATGGGCCGTCGACGGCGAGCGGCACGCCGCCGGCCATGCAGCCGCGGGCATAGGATCCGATGGCGCGCGCCTCGAGCGGGGCCGGCGCGCGTTCGGCCCCGAACAGCTCCTTGGCGGGGGTCTCTTCGGCCACGCCGGCAAGGCCGGTGGCCAGAAGTAGGCCGAGCGCGGTCGCTGCAAGACGCCCGGCTCGCGCCGTTGCCATCACCACATGGGTCACCGCTGAGCTCCGCGCTTCCCGCCGATTAGGCCAGCTGCAATGCTGCGCACCGATTGTGCCCGAAGCATGGCCACCTCAGGACGTCTTGGGAAGCAGCCGGTAGCGGTCAGCCCCGATGTAGAGCGCTGCGCCGGCGAGCATCGCCAAGATAAACAGCACCGAGTCGAAGCGAGCGAAGGCGAGCGAGGCCAGCGCCGGGCCGGGGCAAAAGCCGACCAGCCCCCAGCCGATCCCGAATATCCCTGCCCCCGCCAGCAGCCGGGAATCGAGGTCGCGCGCGGTCGGCAGTTCGAACCGGTCGGCAAAGACCGGCTGCCCGCGGCCGAGTACCAAGCGATATCCGACAAAGGTGACAGCCAGCGCGCCACCCATCACCAAGGCCAGGCTGGGGTCCCAGCGCCCGGCGATGTCGAGGAAGGAGAGCACCTTGTCGGGATTGACCATCTGCGAGATGGCGAGCCCGGCGCCGAACAGGATGCCGGCAATGAGCGCGGTGATCTGGCGGATCATGGCGTCACCCTCCTACCACGTGACGCATCACGAAGACGGTGATGACGGCCGCCGCCATGAAGGTGAGCGTTGCCACGATCGAGCGCTTGGACAGCCGCGCGATGCCGCATACCCCGTGGCCGCTGGTGCAGCCGCCGCCCAGCCGTGTCCCGAACCCCACCAGGAGCCCGCCGATCAGGAGCACCGGCACTGAGGCGTCGATGATGATGGGGACCCCGGCAGGGAGCCCGTAGAGTCCGGCGCCGATCACCAGGCCGACAATGAACGCGATGCGCCAGCCCGCATCGCCCGGCGCGGGTCGCAACAACCCGCCGGCGATTCCGCTGATGCCGGCGATACGGCCGTTCAGGGCAAGGAGGAGGACGGCTGCCAGCCCGATGAAGGCGCCGCCGATGAGCGCGCTGACGGGGGTAAAGTTCTCGATGACCATAGGTGCCTCGCCACAAATCGAAAAATGATACTGCTGTCAGTCTAGCAGCCTTTGCGTGGTCGCGAAGCATGAGCGTGAGCTCGAAGAGGGGACCGCCCGTCGTCGTGGCAGCCCGCTATCCACCACCGCGCGTACCATCTGCTCTCGACCTCGTGCCCTCAGGCGGGCATTCTTGTGGCTGTTCATTCGGTCCCCCGAGTAGGGCCGATGTCTTGCAACCTCAGCGTCCTCGGCCGGGACCGAATAGACAGCCTCTTGATCGCTCGCAGCCGGGTCGGAAAATCGCCGGATGGCAGCGGCTGCAAAGTGGACTCGAGGGGCAAAGTCTGTTATTCGCGCTGCGCTCGCGCGTGCGCCGGGCAGGCGGCGCGGCGCCGTTGATCATCGGGCCGGAGGTCCAGCCCGACACCACTCGTGAAAGACGTGCCAAGAGGAATGAACGCGTGCAGGTGATCGTTCGCGAAAACAATGTCGATCAGGCGCTGAAAGCGCTGAAGAAGAAGTTGCAGCGGGAAGGGGTTTTCCGCGAGATGAAGCTGCGCAACTTTTACGAGAAGCCATCTGAGAGGAAGGCGCGGCAGAAGGCCGAGGCCATCCGCCGCGCCCGCAAACTGGCACGCAAGCGGGCACAGCGCGAGGGCCTGCTGCCGGGCAAGAGCAAGCGCTGAGCCGGTGCATCCGCGCGGGGGCGGGGGGGCGCTGTCGCAGAGTTGCCGCAATAGTGTGGCCTAGGACAATGGCGCGCGAAATCACATTAAGGGGCGGCCGGTTTCACATGGTGTCTAGTTTGATCAACCAGACGCGACTGCTTCGCGCCGGTTGGGTGATAGGCTTGGCGGCCTTCCTGGCCGCCTGCCAAACGCTGCCGACGGTCGAGCGTGGGGGGGGATCGGCCGATCAGTCGGGCGCCGCCGCCAATATCGCATCCCTGAGCGAGGTCATCGAGCGCAATCCGCAGGATCCTACCGCCTATAATGTCCGCGGCACGGCATATGGCCGGGCCGGACGCCACGAGGAGGCGCTAGCGGATTTCGAGCGGGCGATCGAGCTCGATCCGATGTTTCACCAGGCCTACGCCAACCGTGCCCTGATCTATCGTCAGATGGGCCAGACCGACCGGGCCAGGCAGGAGTATGACCGCGCGATCGACCTCGAGCCCCGATACGGCCCGGCCTATGTCGGGCGCGGCAACCTCTACAGGCAGAGCGGGCAGATCTCCCTGGCGCTGGCCGACTACGAACGCGCCATACAGCTTCAGCCCGACGATCCGCAGGCCTATCATAACCGCGCGCTGATCTATCAGAGCCGCGACCTCCATGATTTCGCGATCGAGGATTTCTCGACCGCGATCGGGCTCGATCCGCGGGCGCCGGCGCCCCTGCACGGCCGGGGCACATCGCACCTGGCCGCCGGCGACGCAGAGTCCGCGCTCGAGGACTTCAACCGGGCGCTCGACCTCAACAACCGGTATGTTGAAGCCTGGGCAAGCCGAGGCATGGCGCTGGAACAGCTTGGCCGCGGCAGTGAAGCCAGACAGGCCTACACGCGCGCGATGAACCTGTCGCCCGATTATGGGCCGGCGCGCGAAGGCTTGCAGCGCCTCGGCTGACGCCGCCATCGTTGCCAAGCCCGCGCTAGGGCGGCGCGCGAGACGGGGTGACTGCCCAATTTTCGGCACGTTCCGGGGCCAAGCTTGGGACCAGCCTTGCACTGTGCGCATGAACGGGGTTAAGCGGCTGGTCGTCACCGGCCGGTGCCGGGATCCGAGGCGACGGCGCCAGGTTATCGAGGGGGAACCTTGCCATGGAAAAGAAGCTTGACGACGCCACCGCCCGGCCCGGTCGGCGGGACGGGACCGCCGCAGACCCGCTCGGCCACGCGCTGCATGCGTTATATGCCAGTTACGGCGTAGGTAGGCCCGAGCCGCGGCTGATCCGCTTGGCCGAGCAATTCGTCGATGCCAAGGCGGAAGAGGCCCAGGCCGCACAAACGCGCCCGCGCCGCTGAATCCGGGCGCGGACCGTGTAACGGTTTCGCGGCCGCCTTCGGCGTCGTGACGATGTCGGATTTCTGGGGCAACGGGCGCCTTGGCCCCGGGGGCGGCTCCAAGGTGGCTTGCTTGCGGCGAAGCACGCGCCCCCAACGTGAAAAAGGGGCCGCCCAAGGTTCGGGCAGCCCCCAGCAAGCACGCAACCGAATTGGGGCTACTGGCCGATGACCCTCACGCCGATGCCGTGAAAGTCGCTCGCCTCGTCATCCGGATTCGGCTGAATGATGTCAACGAGTTCGCGCTCCGCGATGTCGACCACCGAGAAGCCCGGCGTAGAGCCGACGGCGACATGCGGCGCCGACACCGGGTTCGGCCCGCGAAGGCTGATGAAGGCGTAGCGCGAGTCGGGCGACACGGCGATGATGTCCGGCGTCTCGCCGAAGCCTTCCTCGACCTCCTCGATGATCTCGAAGGTCTCCGGATCGATGATGATCACATTGTCGGTGATGCGGTTGACCATCCACATCTCGCTGCCGTCGGGCACCCGCCACACGCCGTGGGCGTCGTAGCCCCGGCTGTCATCCTCATGGACGACCTCCTGGGTCTCGGTGTCGATGACGTACCACACGCCCGTCTCCGGGCCGCCGCCGGTCAGGAACATGTGATGCCCGTCAACGGTCAGCACCGTGCCGCAATTGACGCTCAGCACGTCTGGCGGGAAGACTTTCGCCAGTTCGAAGGACTCCGTATCGAGGATCACAAGGCCGCCATCGTCGAGCCCCGGCCCTAGCGTGACATAGGCGTGGCGGCCATCGGCCGAGTAGTCATGGCAGATCGCTGCCACGTCGTTGAAGCGATCCTCGCTGTCGGCGAATCTGGGGTCCTCGGCGATGACCAGCTCCCGGCCGATCTCGAAGTCGCCATTGCCATTGTTGACGATCTCCACCAGCTTGCCGTCACGATAGTCATCGGCAGAGCCGATGACGGCGGCGATGATCGCGCTGTCGTCGGGTTTCACCGTCGAAGCATGGGTGCGCGGGCCGGTCTCGAGCCGCGCGACAATCTCGCGGTCGTCGGTGCGCACCACCGTGATGTCGCCCGAGCCGGTGCTGGCGATGAACGCATAGGCACCGTCCGAGGTGAAGTCGATCATGTGGGGCACCCGCACGCCCGCCGCACCTAGATCGACACGGTCGACCTCCTCGAGCTCGGAGCTGTAGATGTGCAGGAGATGGGTGCCCTGATCAAGCGCCCAGATCTCGTAGTCCTGCGCCTTTGCCGGCGCCGGGCCAAAGCCCATGGCAACCGCAAGCGCGCCGGCCGCGCCGACGACGCAGCGCGACACCAGCCTTTGCAAGCCGTTCATCGTCCAATACCTCCGCCAATTGTCCTGTGACCTAACGCTGTCACAGGGCAGGTTGGGCATCAACGAACGCCATTGCTGGAATCGACGGTAATTCTGCAAATATGTGCCCCGGCGCGGCGCTCGGGCGAGATGTTCTTTGCGCGGACGGGCAACGCGGCATCCGCAGACGCCGCGCTTTCAGATCGGGTGGGGACATCAGGTCGGCTCAGACCCAGGCCTCACTCGGCTCCCGGTGATCCAGAACGCGGACCCTGGTGCCGATAGGCACTCGCGAATAGAGGTCTATGATGTCTTGGTTGAACAGCCGGATACAGCCCGACGACATGGCCTGGCCGATGCTCCACGGCTCGCTGGTGCCGTGGATGCGATACAGCGTGTCGCGACCATTCTCGAAGAGATAGAGCGCCCGCGCGCCCAACGGGTTGGTCAGGCCGGGCTCCATCCCGTCCGCCCATTGAGCTAGCTCGGGGTCGCGGGCGATCATGTTCTGGGTCGGGGTCCATCTTGGCCACTCGCGCTTCATCTGGATGATCGCCCGGCCGCTCCAGCTCAGCCCTTGCCGGCCGACGCCCACGCCATAGCGCATCGCCTGGCCATCCTCCATGACGAGATAGAGGAACTTGTCGGTGGTATCGACGACCACCGTTCCGGGGGCTTCGCCGCCATTATAGTCGACCAGTTGGCGAAGATAGCGCTCGTCGACCTGGCTCACGTCGATTGCCGGCACCGGGAACTGCTCATTGGGCAATGCGGCGTACATGTCGCGGTAATAGGGATCGACTACCGGCGCGAAGGCAGTGGGTTCAATCGGTGGCTGGGAGGCGTTGGTCTGACAGCCGGCGACCAGCGCGCCGAGTCCGAGAAGAAAGGCGCGGCGGTCGATACGCGCCGGTGCGGGCCTTGCAGCCCCCGCATGGCGGGGCAGAATCATGACAAAAACTCCTGGAATGCAAACCTCTGACTTGATCGGATGGCAGTTCGACTCAGCCCGTTCCGCGTGGCGGCTCCTCGGGCGGCGCGGCCAGCCATTTGTGCGGTATTGTCTCGGCGAGGGCTGGATCGCGCACAGCGCTGCGCAGGTCGGCCTCCGCCACTCGGTCGGCTCCGGCAAGCAGCGTCCAGCACAAGGGGCTGCCTGCGGGACACAGCCCGGCGGGCAGGCCGTCGGCAACCTGGCGGGTGTCCAGGACGAGGATGTCCGACGGCGCGCCGGCGCTGCTGAGGAGTGAACTAAGCTTGTCCGGCGTGCCGCCGGCTCCGAATACCAGCAGCCAGACGGCGAGCAGGCCGGCCACCACGCAGCGAAATCCGCGCTGCGAGTCGCGTGTGGCTGACATTCCGGCCTTTCTCGTCATGTGTAGATTCTGCCTTGGCGCAAGGGGATTACTGACATGGATTCCGGCAACCATGCCCGTAAAGGATTCACAAACCGTAATCACGAGTGCGAAATGGCGAGATTGGGGCACTTTTTTTGTCGCATCCATTAGCCGGCGAGCTGTGGCGTTGCGGCAACAAGCCGGGGTGCCGGCATACCCTGCCGGCGGGACCCCCGTCCGGAATCGGGTGGTCGGGCGCAATCTGCTCAGCCAGTGTGCTACCCTGTACCAACTGACAGCCGAGGGCTGCCGCCATGAACCTAATGACCGCTCCCAGGGAGTTGACGAGTGTGAGCCTCACCGACGCCCAGGCGGCGTCCGACTACGAGGTCGTTCGCCGAACCATCGAGTTCATCAATGGCAACTGGCACGATCAGCCGGGCCTGGAAGAGATTGCCGCCCATGTCGGCATGGAGCCCACCCGTCTGCAAAAGCTGTTCCGCCGCTGGTGCGGTCTAAGCCCGAAGGGGTTCGTCCAGGCGCTGACCCTCGACCGCGCCCGCACCCTGTTGCGCGATTCGGCCACCGTGCTCGATGCCACCTACGAGGTCGGCCTCTCCGGGCCAGGGCGGCTGCACGATCTCTTCGTGGTGCACGAGGCGATGACGCCGGGCGAGTTCCGCGCCAGGGGCGCCGGCCTCGACATCGCGTGGGGCTTCCATGATTCGCCCTTCGGCGACGCCCTCGTCATGGCAACGCCGCGCGGCCTGGCGGGCCTTGCCTTCGCCGACGGCCCGAAGGAGCGCGCCGCCGTCTTCGACGAAATGGCCGGACGGTGGCCTCTCGCCAACTATCACGAGGACCTTGCCGCCACGGCGCCCTATGCGGAGCGTGTCTTCAACCCTGCCTCATGGCGCCCGGACCAGCCCCTCAGGATCGTTCTCATCGGCTCGGATTTCGAGTTGCGGGTCTGGGAAACGGTGATGCGCATTCCCTTCGGCCGGGCCACCACCTATGGCGACATCGCCGAGCATCTCGGCCGCGCCGGAGCAGCCCGCGCCGTCGGCGCCGCCGTCGGACGGAACCCGATGTGCTTCGTCGTGCCCTGTCATCGGGTGCTCGGCCGCTCGGGCAAGCTCACCGGCTATCACTGGGGGCTGACCCGCAAGCGCGCCATCCTGGGATGGGAAGCCGGACTCACCGGCCCGACGGAGTGAGCCCCGATTCTGGCTACCCGGTCAGATCGGTGTGCTCGGCCACCGTGGAGTCGGCGTTCAGCCGGTAGACGATGGGCATCCCGGTTGCCAGCTCCCGCTTGAGGATGCCCTCGGCGCCCAGCCGCTCGAGCACCATGACGATCGAGCGCAGCGAATTGCCGTGGGCAGAAACCAACACCCGCTCGCCCCGCAGGACGCGCGGCAGGATTTCCTCGACATAGTAGGGCAGGGTCCGGGCGACGGTGTCCTTCAAGCTTTCGCCGCCGGGCGGCGCCACCGCGTAGGAGCGTCGCCACTGGTGGACCTGCTCCTCGCCCCACCGGGCGCGGGCGTCGTCCTTGTTCATGCCTACCAGATCGCCATAGTCGCGCTCGTTGAGCGCTGCATCGCGCAGGACCGGGATGCCGGCCAGATCCATCTCGTCAAGGATGATGTCGAGCGTGTGCTGGGCGCGCTTGAGGATGCTCGTGAAGGCCACGTCGAAGGTGAGGCCCTTTGCCTTGAGCCGGCGCGCGGCTTCATGAGCCTCCGCGATCCCGTTCTCGGTCAGGCCGACATCGCGCCAGCCGGTAAAGAGGTTCTGCAGGTTCCACTCGCTCTGCCCGTGGCGGACAAGGACAAGGAGACGGTCCATCTGTCGGCTGCTCCCAACTGTCTGGCTTAGCGGTTCAAGACATGAAGACGATCAGTCGCCAAGGCCGAGCACGTCGGCCATCGAATAGACACCCGGCTTGCATCCCCGACCCCAGAGGGCCGCCTTGACGGCGCCGCGGGCGAATACCGTGCGGTCCTCGGCCTTGTGGGCGATCTCCACCCGTTCGCCCTCACCGGCGAAGATCACCGAATGCTCGCCCACCACCGAGCCGCCGCGCAGAACGGCAAAGCCGATATCGCCCTGCCGGCGCGCCCCGGTGTGGCCGTCGCGGCCACGCGCCGCATGCGTCTCAAGCGCGATGCCGCGTCCCTCGGCCGCCGCCTCGCCCAGCATCAACGCCGTACCAGAGGGCGCATCGACCTTGTGGCGGTGATGCATCTCGACGATTTCGATGTCGAAATCCTCGTCGAGAGCGGCGGCGACCTTGCGGGTGACCGCTGCCAGGAGATTGACGCCAAGGCTCATATTGCCCGAGCGGATAATGACCGCGTGTCGCCCGGCCGCGGCGATCGCCGAGAGGTCTGCCGGCGACAAGCCGGTCGTGCCGATGACATGGACGATGCGCGCCTGGGCGGCGAGTCCGGCGAGCTCCACGCTCGCGGCGGGTGCCGTGAAGTCCAACACGCCGTCGGCGGCAGCGAGCAGCGGCAGCGGATCGTCGCTCACCGCAATGCCGAGCCGGCCGACACCGGCGAGGTCGCCAACGTCAGCCCCGATCTCCCCGGCGCCCGGTCGCTCCAGCGCCCCGGCGAGCACGCATTTGTCCGATCCGGCAATAACCCGGACGAGTGTACGCCCCATCCGTCCGGCGGCGCCGGTCACGACGAGGCGCATCGGCGTCATGGCCAGCTCCCGCGATCAGCTCGGCTGTGGGCCGTCATACCCTTCCACGACGACCAGATCGACCTCGGCCGAATCGCCGCGCACCTCCACGGCATGCTGGTATTCCGGCGAATGGAAGCAGGCCAGCGCGGTCTCGTAATCGGCGAACTCGATCACGACATTGCGGTCGCGCCCCTCCCCGATCACCGCCTCGGACTTGCCGCCGCGGACCAGGAACCGACCGCCGAACTTCTTGAACGCCGCGGCATTGGCCTCGGTGTACCCCTTGTAGCGCTCCGGGTCGGTTACCGTAACCCGAGCGATCCAATATCCCTTGGCCATGCGTGTCGCCTCCTTGATCCAACCGATCTCTTTAGCGCCGCTACCCGGCGGGATGCCCTAGGCGTAGCGCGCCGCGGTAAGAACAAGGGAGTCCGCGAGATTGTCAAGCTGCCGGCGGCGCATATCCTCCACCAGCTCGCCGTCCTCGTCGAAGGCTTTGGCAGCGTTGGAGATGGTGACCTGCTCGGGAATGACGACGGCGCC
>SKQW01000153.1 GCA_007118805.1 Rhodobiaceae bacterium
CGCGGCAATGGCCATGCCGGCACTGTCCAGCAGAACGGCACCGGCAATTCCTATGGCCTGTTTCAGTTCGGCCGCAACACCGCGGGCCATGCGGTCCAGAACGGCCATGGCCGGGCCGGGGCCACCATCCAGTTCGGATGGTAGGCTGGCAGGGGCTTCCGGTCGCGAGTCCGCCGTCAGACGAGGCGGGCATGCGGCCGGGGGCCCGATGCCAAGCCGAGCGCAACAACCAAGTCATCCGGGCGCGGCGCATCGTGAATGCGCACATGGATCGTGTGGTAAAAATTCTGGTTCTTGGGTTCGTCCTTGTGGGCCAGCGGCACCTCCAGCGTGTCACCGACGCCGCATAGCTTTTGATTGCCCACCATCCAGGAACTGCCGGCAACGCCCGCCCGGCATTCATCGCCGAACAGCGTGGTGTGGATGAGCGCGTTGGCATGCTCGTATTCCCCACCGAGCCCGACCATTGCCGCTTTGCCGAAGGCTTGCACCGACCGCGCGCCGCCCATCAGATCCACGCCGATCCCGGCGAGATATCTTCCCAGGGCCGGCGCCAGCCGCCTGACCTCGGGCGACAGATCCTCGACAAACCCCTTGCCGTGCCAAGGATTATCCAGAACCGCGGCCACCGTGACATATCGAACCGGCGCCTCGAGCGCGCGCATGTCGCGCAGCACGTCCTCGCAATAGGTCACCGTCTTGCGAATTCCGAGCTGCACCGCGGGGTCCATCGTCTCTCGCCTTTCCTGTCGTGCGGCGCGTGAGGGCCTGCCGCAAAGTCAGCCGCCGGATTGGCGGGCAAGCGCCGCCTTCGCCATCTCGCGCAGCTTGCCCTTCTGGACCTTCACGCCATTGGCGCTGTCGGTGGTCGGGAAGGCTTCCACCTCGATCACGCGGAGCGGCACCTTGAAGTCGGCGAGCCGGTCGCGCGCCGCCCCGATCACCGCCTGCTCGTCGAGCGCGGCACCTTGTGCAGCGGTCGTCACGAAAGCGACCGGCCGCATGCGCCCTTCGTTGTCGACGCCGACCACCTGGGCATCGCCAATGCCGGAGATTGATTTCAGCGCGTCCTCGATCTCGACCGGATCGACCAGGAACCCCGCCAGGCGGATCGCGTCGCCGCCGCGGGCGATGAAGACGAAGCTGCCGTCCGGGCGCAGATAGCCAACGTCGCCGGTGCGAAAGAAACCCTCGCCGTCCACCGCCCTGCCCGTCGCCTGCGGATTGTTGTGATAGCCGATGAAACTGGTCGGCGCCCGGATCACCAGCTCGCCCTGCCGGCCGGCTTCAAGCAATGCCCTGCTGTCGGGGTCGCGCACGCGGACCTCGCCTTCGGCGCCCAGCGAGGGCCGTCCACCTCCCTTCAGGCGCTCTTCGAGGGGAAAATCAATCGCCTGACCCGCAAACAGGGCGTTGACCTCGCTGGAGCCATAGACGCCGGCCAGCGGCAGGCCGCGCTCGGCGCCTTCCCGCATGGCCGATGCCGCGCCGGGGGAGAAGGCGGCAAAGCCGCAATAGCGCAAGGAGCGCAGCTTCTCCATCCCCTCCTCGCACAGCCGACGGAACAGCTCGTCGCTGCCGAACAGATGGGTGATGGCGTTCGCGGCGATCCGTTCAGAGGCCGGGCGCGCTGCGAAAGCCGGCATGATGTGAACCGGCGCGCCGCCGGCAATTGCCGCCAGCACCGGATTGAGGCCGAAGACGCCGCACAGCGGCAGGGCCGCCAGCAGCGCGGCACCCTCCCGGTCGAAGCCGAAGCTCGCTGCGCACGCCAGGGCATGAAGCGCCAGGGTGCGCTGCGGGTGGGTGACGAGCTTGGGCGCGCTCGTCGTGCCCGATGTGGTGAAGAAGGCGAGCGGCGCGTCGGGATCGCTCGTGCGGTCTGCGCCGGGGGGCTCAGCGATAGGCTCGTCGTTCGGCTGGAAGCCGATTGTCGTGTAGCCGGCAATGGCGGGCGGCCCGGAGTCGCCCAGAATGGCGACGGCTTCCAGGCCCCCGGTTCTTTCGCGATCCACACCGTCCAGAACGGAAATTGGGTCGAACCGATCCTGTCGCTGCTGGAGGATCAGCATCCGCGCCTGGGAGGTTGCCAGGATGTGCTCCAGCTCGAAGGCGCGGTAGCGCGTATTCACCGCCGCGATGCGCGTGCCCAGGCGGGCGGCGGCGAACAGGAGCGCCAGCCATTCGACGCGATTGAGCAGCCAGACCGCGACGCAATCCCCGGCGCCGATCCCGTGCCGGACCAGCCACGCGGCACTCGCCGCCACCAGCTGGTCGAACTCGGCCATGGTCAGACCGCGGCCATTGTCGACGAAAATCGGCCGGTCGGCGGCCCTGGTGCGCCAGCCCTCGAGCAGGTCGTCGAGGCGAAGGGAACGATGTGGCGTATCGGGCACTGTCTCAGCCCCGTCTAGCAGCTTGCTGCAGGTCGCGGTTCAGATCGCCGGCGTAGCTCTGGAAGTCCACCTCCAACGTATAGCGCGCCGACTTGACGAAACGCCTTGCGACCTGGGCACGGTGGCGCTCCACCTCCTCCATCATCCGCGTGCGATCGGGTATGGCGATGCGTCCCGACAGTACGCCCGCCATCCACCGCGCCTGGATCTCGACCAGGCTGATGGTCGGTCCGATGGGCTGGACAAGCCCGGCGAACATCAGGCCGGGATGATCGACATGGGCGATGCGCCGGTAGAGCGGTGGCGGCGTGCCCTCCTCGACCTTGAACAGCTTGGAATCGAGGAACGGGAATGTGGCCTTGTAGCCGGTGGCATAGATGATCGAGTCGATCGCCTCGCGGCTGCCATCGACGAACGCCACCTCGTCGCCCGCGAGCTGCTCCACATTCGGCTTCACGCGGATCCAGTCATGGCCGATATAGGGCAGGAGTTCCTGGCTCAGCGTGGCATGCTCGCGCCACACCGGATGGGCCGGTCGCGGCACGCCAAAACGCTCCTGATTGCCGATCGTCAGCTTGGCGACGTGGCGCAGGAAGCCGCGGGCAAACGGCACCGGCAGCTTGAAGCGCCGCACCAGCGTCCTGAGCCACTGGTCGGTGGGCACGCCGGCGATGTATTTCGGCATGATCCAGGCGCTGCGCCGGGTCGACAGGTAGACCTTGTCGGCGCGGCGGGCAAGGTCCACCGCGATGTCGACGGCCGAATTGCCGATGCCGACCACCAGCACCCGTTTGCCTTCATAGGGATCGGCCGTGCGGTAGTAATGGGAGTGGGTCTGGTCGC
>SKQW01000310.1 GCA_007118805.1 Rhodobiaceae bacterium
ATCTCCGCGGCGGTCAGCCGCGCATTGACCGGCACCGCCCAGGCGCCGACCCGCGACAGCGCGAACATCAGCACCGCCAGGGCCGTCGAATTCTCGTTGATGACCAGAACCCGGTCGCCCGCGCGGATGCCCTGGTCTGCCAGCGTCTCCGCGAGGCGCCGCGTCGCCGCCTCAAGGCCCGCGCCGGTCAGCGCCGCGGCGGCGTCCTCCACCACGATGTCGCCGGATCGGTGCTCGGCCAGCCGCCAGGCGATCCCGTCGAGACGGTCAACCGGCATGGTCCCGGATCATGTTGCGGGCGATGATGAGCTGCTGAATCTGGCTGGTGCCTTCGTAGAGCCGGAACAGGCGCACGTCCCGATAGAACCGCTCGACCGGATAGTCGGCAACATAGCCGGCGCCGCCGTGAATCTGGACCGCGCGGTCGGCGACCCGCCCGACCATCTCGCTGGCAAATAGCTTGCAGCAGGCGGCGAGCGTGGCCACCGTCTCGCCGGAATCATAGCGCGCCGCGGCGTCCGTCACCATGGCGCGCGCCGCATAGGCTTCTGTGCGGCTGTCGGCCAGCATCGCCTGCACCAGCTGGAAATCCGCGATCGGCCTGCCGAACTGCTTGCGCTCGGCGGCGAAGGTCAGGCTGTCGCGGATCAGCCGTTCCGCGACGCCCACACAGGCAGCCGCGATGCTGAGGCGGCCCCGGTCGAGCACCTTCATCGCGGTCCTGAACCCCTGGCCCTCCTGGCCGCCGAGAAGCTGGCTCGCCGGCACCCGGCAATCTTCGAAGATCACGTCACAGGTATGCGAGCCGCTCATGCCCATCTTCTTGTCCGGCGGGCCGAGCTTGAGGCCGGGGGTCGGCGCCTCGACCAGAAAGCAGGATATGCCGTCGGCGCCGCTGTCCTTGGGGCCGGTGCGCGCCATCAGCGTGAAAAGGCCGGCCTCGGGCGCATTGGTAATGTAGCGCTTGGTGCCGTTGATCACGTAATGCTCGCCCTCGCGATGGGCGGTGGTGCGGATCGAGGCGGCATCGGAACCGAAATCGGGCTCGGTGAGCGCGAAGGAGCCGATGATCTCCCCGCTGGCGAGCCGGGGCAGATATTTCTCCATCTGCGCCTTGGAGCCGTCGAGGATGATGCCCTGCGAGCCGATGCCGTTATTGGTGCCGACCAGCGAGCGGCAGGCGGGCGAGGCCTGGGACAGCTCGAAGACGAGCTGCACCTCCTCGCTCATATTGAGGCCGATGCCGCCATATTCCTCCGGGATGGAATAGCCGAACAGCCCGAGCTGGCGCATCTGGGAGACGATCTCCGGGGGGATCGCATCCTCTTGGCAGATGCGATCCTCGTTGGGAATGAGCTGCTCGCCGACGAAGCGGCGAACGGTCTCAAGAAGCTGGTCGAGCGTTTCCCGTTCAAGCGCCATGGTCTCGCCTTTTGTGCAACCGGCGGGGCGGCGGCCCGGGGACGGTGGCCAGCCTCGGCGGTCAGGTGCCGTAGTCCTGCAATGATGGTTCGGGATAGGTGGTGGCGCCTTGGCTGAGCTGGTGGGCGATCGCCGCGAGTCTTGGGCCGAAATCGGTCTCGAGCTGCTCGCGCGAGAACAGGAAAGCCGGCCCGCCGCAGTTCAGGGCGAGCGCGATCGATTGATCCGGCACGATGAGCGGGACGCCGACCGCGCTGACGTCGGGCTGCCAGTCGCCCACGGACATGACGAAGCCGCGCTCCTTGAGGTCGCGCACGGCCTGTTCGATGCCGTCGCGGATGCGGGGGAACTCTGCGGGGCTGTTGCGCTTGATGTGCGACATGAGGAAGTCCCGCTCGGTCGCGGGCAGGGAGGCGAGCAACGCCCGCCCCATGGCCGTTGTGCCAATCGGCACCCGGTCGCCGATGCCCAGGCGCAGGGTTATGTGCCCCGGCCCCTTGCAGCACTCGACATAGACCATCGACAGCCGATCGCGCGAGCCGAGCGCGACCGAGGCGTTGGTATAGTCCGCGAGCTCTTGCATCAGCGGCCGGGCGCGCTCGCGCAGCCCCATGCCGGCGAGCAGCGAGTAGCCGAGCGCCAGCACCCCGGCGGCCAGGCGATACTTGCCATGGGCCTCGGCCTGGCTCAGATAGCCGAGCCGGGTCAGCGTGTAGGTCAGCCGCGCCGCCGTCGGCTTGGGCAGGCCGGTGCGTTCGGCGATCTCCAAGTTCCCGAGCTCGACGTCGCCGGGGCGAAAGGCGCGCAGCACCTCCAGGCCGCGCGCCAGCGCCGTTACGAATTGCCGGTCCTTGCCTTCACGTTCAAGATCGACATCCGGCGGAGCGGCTTCCACCTTCCCCGCGCTGTCGTGACCCGCCATAGGCCTCCTCCTGGGGTACGCTCCCGGATCGGGCGCCTCACCCGCCGTCTCTGCCCTGTTTGACTACCTCGTTTCAATCTTGCACGTGTCTCCATGACGGTCAAATTGCAGAATTGAGTTCCGCATGTCGAAATCTCAGGCTATCGCCAGCGGCGCCTTTGGCTGGGTCTCGATGGTCCCGCCATCGCGTGATGCCCCTGTGCCGGCGGAAGAAAGTGAGCACGCGCGATGCGTGGCGGCGCAGGATTTCCATGTCATGCGCGACGGAGAGCACGGTTGCTTCCGGCTCCCACCGGGCCTGGATTATGATGTCCAGAAATTCGAACCTCTGGGCGCCTGCTGCGCGATGCCAAGCTTGGGAAACCACCAACCAGGTCCATCGCCAGCTTATCGGCCGCAGTTTCATCACGAGATGGGAGCCCGCTTCACGATGAACGAGATCAGGACCGTCGGCATCGCCGGCTCGGGCACGATGGGCGCGGGCATTGCCATTGTCAGCGCACGCGCCGGATTCAGCACCCATGTCTATGACGAGCGGCCGGAGGCGCTCGACCGGGCAAGGCGCCAGACCGAGGGCTTCTTCGCCAAATCGGTGGAGCGCGGCAAGCTGACCAGCGCGGCCGCCGAGGCGGCGGGCGCCGCGCTGCGGCCGACCACGAGGATCGAGGACCTCGCCGCGTGCGATCTCGTGACCGAGGCGGTGTTCGAGGACCTCGCCGTCAAGCGGACGCTGTTTTCCCGCCTCGACGCGATCTGCCCGGAGCGCACGATCTTCGCCTCCAACCCCTCCACCCTGTCGATCACCGAGATCGCCTCGGGCTGCGGCCGGGAGGACCGGGTGGTCGGGATGCACTACTGTCTGCCGGCCCAGCTCATGAGGCTGGTCGAGATG
>SKQW01000248.1 GCA_007118805.1 Rhodobiaceae bacterium
GGCGGCTCGGCGCTCAGGGATTTCAACGCGGCGATCAATCGGCCGCCGAGCTGATCGCCCGACGATTCCCCCGCCACGATTGCGATCCTCAAGGCCCGGGCAGGCGTGATGCCGAGATCGGTCACGATCAAAAGCCGACGACGAAGAGCCCCGCCTCATCGGCCAGTTCGACAAGCTCGCTCCGGTCGACGACGACGACCCCGCCGGCTTCCACGGCGAGCCCGGCGAGCCCGGCCTGTCTGGCGGCGCGCACCGTGTCGGGACCGATGACAGGCATCTCCAGGCGGAGCTCCTGTCCGGGCTTCGGCATCTTGACCAGAACGCCGGAGGGCGCTGACGCGTTGAGCCGCCCATTCGCGCGCAGCTCGCCGCATCTGAGAATCATGGCGTTGGTCCCTTCCGCCGCCTCGACGCCAATGATACGGCGGCTATGGACGACAACGGCCTGCCCAACATCGAGAGGCGCCATATGGCGTATCGCTGCCGCCCCGGTCTGGATATCCGCCCGGGCATCCTCTGAAGGACGCGCGCGGCCGTAGGGCCCTGATGCCGAAATCAGCTCCGGCACGGCCTCCTGCGGGCCGACGATCCGGAACCCCTCCGCCTCGAACATCTCCACGATGCGGCTGACCACCTGATCGTCGCCGCCGAAGCGCAGGCGCAGCAGCGAGGACAGCGCCAGCTTCAACGTGCCCAGATCGAATTCGATGTCGGAAAAGCGGGGCCGGTGGAACTGGCCCGCGATGACCACCTCGGCGCAGTCATTGGCACGCAGGCACTCCAGCAGCCGCCCCGCCGCCCCGATCGGCAAATGAATCGTCGAGGTCCCGCCGAATTCGCGGTCCGCTGCCCCGTCGATGGCCACGACGAGCACTTCCCGGCCGCGCGCCTTCAAGGCCTGAGCAATCGCCTCCGGCAATCCCCCCGCGCCCGCGATGACGGCGATGGGTTCGCCGTCCGCGGCAAGCCGGCCGCCGCGCGCCGCCGCTTCGGCCCGCGTTCCGGCCATCTCAGCCCCCGCGACCGTTGCGTGGCATGCACAAGGCGCGATCCGAGCCTGAACGGATGAAGTCGACGATGGTCTGAATCAACAGGTGGCCCGGAAACATCTCGCCGACATCCTCGACCCGTTCGGCCAATGTGCCCTCATTGGAGAACAGGAGGCGGTAGGCTTGGCGCAAGGAATGAATGTCCTCGCGGGCAAATCCGTGCCGCTTGAGGCCCACAATGTTCAAGCCGCCGAGATAGGCGCGATTTCCCAAGACCGAGCCAAACGGGATGACGTCGTTCTCCACGCCGCTCGTGCCGCCGACAAAGGCATACTGGCCAATACGCACATACTGATGCACCGCCGCCAGGCCGCCCAGGATGACGTGATCGTCGATCCGGCAATGGCCGCCAATCGTGGCATTGTTGATGAAGATCACATTGTCGCCGATCCGGCAGTCATGGGCGACATGGGAGCCAACCATGAAATAGCAATGATCGCCAACCACGGTCTCCATCCCGCCGAAGGCGGTTCCGGGATTCATGGTGACATGCTCACGGATCACGCAATCGCTGCCAATGGCAAGCCGGCTTTCTTCACCGTCATATTTGAGATGCTGGGGCGCGGAGCCGAGCGAAGCGAATGGATAGACCTTTGTCCGGGCACCGATCGCCGTATGGCCCGAGATCACCACATGCGAAACGAGTTCCGCCCCCTCGCCGAGCACGGCGTTCTCGCCGACGGTGCAAAAGGGGCCAATTCGCACGCCATCGCCCAGCTTGGCGCCCTCTTCCACGATGGCGGTCGGGTGGATACTCATTAATGACCGCATCGGCTACTCATCCATCATCATTGCGCACACTTCCGCCTCGGCAACCACGGCCTCTCCGACCTTGGCCAGGCCGCTATACTTCCAGATCGTCTTGCGACTGCGGATCTTGGACATGTGGTACTCGACGATATCGCCGGGAACGACGGGCTTGCGGAAGCGGGCTTTGTCGATCGACATGAAGTAGACGAGCCGTGGCGAGCCTGCCCCGTGATTGAGAATGCACATCGCCCCGGCGGTCTGCGCCATTCCCTCGATGAGCAAGACACCGGGCATAATCGGCCGGTTGGGGAAATGGCCCTGAAAATGCGGCTCATTGATGGTAACGTTCTTGATCCCCCGACAAAAATCGTCCCCCCGTATATCAACGATGCGATCAACCATCAGGAACGGATAGCGATGGGGCAGAAGCGCCATGATGCGGTCGAGTTCGAGCGCCTCAACGGTGGCAGTTTCAGTTGTCATCCGGCGTTCTTCCACCCCCGTCATCCGGCTCCCGGCCCCGCTCCAGCTCGCGCCGCGCCAATTTCTGTAGGGCCGCCGTCTCCTTCAACCATTCCCGTGCCGGGCGAGCAGGCACCCCGCCATAGCGCCCCCCTGCAGGCAGATCCTCGCGAACGGCGCTGAGGGTCGCAACCTGGGCACGGTCACCGATTGTCACATGCGGCATGACCCCCGCCTGACCGCCGATGGCCACATAGTCGCCCAACCGGGCGCTGCCGGCGATCCCCACCTGCCCGACAATTATGCAGTGCCGTCCGATTTCGACGTTATGGCCGATCTGCACCTGGTTGTCGATCTTGGTGCCCTCGCCAATTACGGTATCGCGCAGGGCGCCGCGATCAACCGTCGTATTGGCGCCGATCTCGACGTCGTCCTGAATGATTACGCGCCCGACCTGGGGGACCTTGAGGTGCCGGCCACCGGCTAAGCCGTATCCGAAGCCATCCTGCCCGATGGAGACTCCCGAATGGATGATCACGCGATCGCCCAGCAGGGCGTAGATCACCGTCGCGCGCGGGCCTATCGCGCAGTTCCGCCCGATCTGCACGCCCGCCCCGATGATCGAACCGGCGAGGATCCGCGTTGCCCGGCCAACATGGGCGCTGGGGCCAATTACGGCGCCCGGCTCGACGACGACATCCTCATCCAGCCGTGCTGACGGGTGAATCGCGGCCGGCGCCGCGCCTGCCGCAGTTCCGGTCCACCCCCCCGATGGCCTCAACGCTTCGGGATAGAAGTGGCGGAGAACCTCGGCAAAGGCGGCCGCGGGCTCCGAGACGACGAGCGCCACCGTCCCGCCAGGCACTTGAGCGGCCGCGCGCTTGCTGACCAGGCAGGCGCCGGCGCGGGTGGCCGCCAGATCCACCGCGTATCGGGGATTGTCGAAGAAGCTGATGTCCTCGGGCGTCGCCGCATCAAGCGGGGCGGCGTCCCGGATCATCCGCCCGGTGCAGTCTTCCGGTGCTTCGGCCCCTGTCCAGACCGCAATTTCGACAATCGAAAACGGACCAGACGGTTCAAAGAAGCGCAAGTCCTGCATAAACGCGGCACCGGCAAGTTCCTGCGCCGGCAAGGCCGGCGCAGCGAAGCGTCATGAAACGTCAGAACGAGCGGCTCGCGCCGAACCTCAGGAGCTGCGTATCGTCGTAGTCTTCCTTCTGGAAGGCATAGCCGACATCTGCACGCAATGGCCCGAATGGCGACTCCCACAGCAAGCTGAAACCGACCGAAGCGCGCAGATTGGTATCATCCACATAACAGTGCCCCGGGGCGATGCTCTCGAACTCCGGCGGCGCCACGCCGCTGCGCCCCGACACAGCCACACATTCTGGCAGATAATTGCCCAGATCCAGCGCGATATTGCCGGTCCGGTTGCCGGTGAATCCGACATCGAACAGCACGCCAGCATCCGCGAAGAACGCCCCGGAGAACCCGAGTTCCTCCGGCAGTAGCGGAATCGGGAACTGCAATTCCGCCGTCACAGCGGCATAGGTCTTGCCGCCCAGCGACTCCTGTCTGGTTGCCGGCGTCAGATCCCGTGGCCCGAAGCCATTCGGAGCGAAGCCGCGGACGATCTCGCCCCCCAGCATGAAGGTATCGGTGACCAGCACATCGTCTCCCCCCCAGCCCGCAATATGACCGCCCCGGGCCTGCAACATGGCGATCAGGTCGGGCCTGACCTCGTGGTAGAAGCGCCCGTCAATCTCGCTGCGCACAAAGTTCACGTCGCCGCCCGCCCCGGCCACGTCTTGGGAGAACTTGAGATAGAAGCCATCGCTCGGCCGGGTGTAACTGTCGAGCGTCGAGTAAGTGAGATCGTACCCGACGGCCGAATAGGTCCGATCACCGAAGGCCTGCTTGATCGGGATCGACACTTCCGGTGCGAACACGCCCCACTGCTGGCCGCCGAACGGATAGCCGGGATTGGCCAACGTGTTTGCGTCAAAGCCACAAGCCGGCGGGCAACCATCGAGCCAGATATTATCGCTATCGTCGAAATCGATCTTCCGGCGGTAGACTTGGTAGCGCGTGACCATCTGCAAATCGTCGGTCAGATCGAAACCGAGCCGCACGCCGCCACCGATCGTCTCGGACCGGAACGACGTAGTCCGCCTAGCGTCCTGCTCGCGCCAGAACAGATCGATGCCCGCGGCCAAGCGGCGCCCCAGGAAATACGGTTCCGTAAACGAGAAATCGACGCCCCGGGAGCGCTGCCCGAGCTGCCCTCCGATGCGCAGGATATGACCCCGCCCCAGAAGATTGCGCTCGGTCAGCGAGACATCGGCAAGCCAGCCATCCGCCGTCGAATAGCCGCCGCCCACGGAAATCTCGCCAGTCGGCTCCTCTTCAACCGTGATGACCACGACGACCCGGTCATGCGCCGATCCCTGCTGACGGGAAATGTCGATCGAGGCGAAATAGCGCAGCTGCTCAAGCCGACGCTTGGCGCGCTCCACGAGTACCGCATTGTAGGCGTCGCCCTCGGCGAAATCGAGCTCGCGCCGGACTACGGTGTCGAGCGTGCGGGTGTTGCCGCGCACCTCGATGCGTTCGACATAGACGCGCGGCCCCTCCTCGACGACAAAATCGAGGTGAATGAGGTTGTTATCGAAATCCCGTCGACCCCGCGGGCGAACCTGAGCGAAGGCGTAGCCGCGATTGGCCAGCTCGAAGGTCATGTCCTCGAGCGACCGATCGACCTCGTTCGCGTTGTAGATTGAGCCCGAACGTAACCGCACGAGCCGCCTCAGTTGCTCGGGATCGACATCCGGCACATAGCTTTCGACATTGATGTCGCCAACCTTATACTGCTCTCCCTCATCGACCGTAATCGTGATGAAGAATCCGTTACGTTCGCGATCGAAGTCGGCGACCGCGGAGACAACCTGGAAATCCGCATAGCCGTAACGCAAGTAATGCCGGCGCAGGAGTTCCTGATCGGCTTCGAGACGCTCTGGGTCGTAGATGTCGGACGATTTCAGCCAACTCAGCCAGTTCCGCTCGCTGGTGGTGATGACGTCGCGAAGATTGCGGTCGCTGAACGCCTCGTTTCCAACGAAACTGATCCGCTGAACGCTGGTCTTGTCTCCCTCGTTAATCTCAAAGACGAGATTGACACGGTTCTCAGGCAGTTCGATGACCTGCGGCTCAACCCGCGCCCCGAAGCGGCCGGCGCGCCGATAGAGCCGGAGGATCCGCACCACATCGTTCTGGACCGTGGCGCGCGTGAAGACGCCGCGCGGCTCGGATTCGATCGCCTGTCGGATCGTGTTGTCGCCAAGCTCGCTGTTTCCCTCGAAGGCGACCTCGTTGAGGATCGGATTCTCCTCGACGGTCACAACGAGGCGACTGGCGCGCATGTCGATGCTGACATCGGCGAAAAGGCCCGTGGCGAACAGGGCCTGGACCGATTCGCTTGCAGCGCGAGCGCTGTAGCCTTGGCCTGGCTGCATGGTCACATAATTACGGATCGTGTCGGCATCGACCCGACGATTGCCTTCGACCTCGATCGACTGGATCGTCTGCGCAATCGCGGACGAAGGCCCGATCTCGGGCGAACCGTCCGGCAACGCCAGAAACATGATCGCAGCGATAAGAAGGGCGGCCCCCCTCCTCAGACTCCGCACCTTGGTCTGCATCAGATTATGTGCCCTCGGATCGTTTTGACCTTCTCATTGTGCGGGGGAAACGCAAGCCAACAGTTACCCTGAGAATCTCCGCGTCACGTCGGCGGTTTTAGCCCGTTTCCCCGCTCGTGAAAACCGCAATTCTGGCATGCGCTTCACTCCGCCGGCAAACGTTGCACCCCGGCAACGCCTGTCGCCGTCCTCGCAGCGCCTCTACAAGCCGCTGATCTGCAGGATATCGTTCCAGGTCACGAAGATCATGAGCATCACCACGAGGGCAAGGCCCACCCGGAAGCCGATATCCATGGCGCGCTCGCTCAACGGTCGGCCGCGCACCGCCTCCACCGCATAGAAGACCAGATGCCCCCCGTCGAGCAGGGGAATTGGTAAGAGATTCAGTATCCCGATCGAAATTGAGAGCACCGCGGTCAGGTTGAGCAGCGCCACAAATCCGGCCTCTGCGACCTGGCCGGAGATCTGAGCGATTCGGATCGGCCCCCCAAGCTGATCGGCCGCCTCGCGTCCTGAGATCAGACCCCAGATGTATCGACCGGTCCGATCGATGACGAACCAGGTCTCCTGCGTTCCAAGCCACAGCGCCGCGATCGGACCGGACCGCTCCCTCACAACTTCACCCGCATCGGCACTGCGCTGAATGCCGAGAAGACCGATTCGATGAACGTTGCCGAAGCGATCCTCGATCTCCTGGCGTCGCGGCACTGCCGAAAGGGTAATCTGTTCACCTTCGCGCTGGACCAGAAACGTCAGCTCCTGATCGGGGCTGACGCTGACGATCCGCTGCATATCGCTGAAACTGCCGATCTCCTGGCCATCGATCGCCAGAATCTCGTCGCCCGATTCGAAACCGGCCTGTTCGGCCGCGCTTCCAGGATTGACGATGTCCACCACCGCAGGCGTGATGAAGCGGCCGACTGTCATGAACACGACCGCAAAGATCGCTATGGCGAGAAGAAAGTTGGCGAACGGGCCGGCAGCAACAATGGCGGCGCGCTGACCGAGCGGCTTGGCGTGAAAGCTGCCCCGGCGCTCCTCTTCCGACATCTGCTCGATCGCCCCCTGATCGGGGGTGCTGGCCGCCGAGGCGTCCCCATGGAACTTCACGTAGCCACCAAGCGGAATCCAGGCCAGCCGCCAACGCGTCCCATGGCGGTCATAGAACCCCGCGATCTCCCTGCCGAAGCCGATGGAGAATGCCTCGATCTTCACGCCGCACCAGCGCGCGACAAGGAAGTGCCCGAGTTCGTGGAAAAATATCACCACGGTGAGCACGAACAGGAAGGGCAGCGCGTAGTAGAGAATGCTGCCGCCAAAACCTGTCAGAAACTCCATGTCAGTCTCCTAAACCCTGTCAAACCGCCTGAATCAGGCTGGCGCGAATTGCCGTGTCGGCCATCTCTCTGGCCCTTGCGTCGAGCGCTAGTGCATCCTCTAGCGCGGACGGTTCACACATGTCGCCCGACGGAACGCCATTCAACACCTGTTCGACGATCATGGCGATATGGGGGAAACTTATTCGTTTGTTAAGGTAAGCGGCGACCGCGACCTCGTTAGCAGCATTGAGGACGGTCGGCGCGCCACCCCCTTCCCTTAGTGCGGCCAGTGCAATCCGGAGCGCGGGAAAGCGCGCCAAATCGGGCGCCTCGAACGTCAATCCGGCCAAGTCGGCCAGATCGAGCCGCGGCGTCGGCGCCGACATGCGCTCGGGCCAGGACAGGCTATAGGCGATCGGAATGCGCATGTCGGGCGGTGCCATCTGCGCGATGACCGAGCCATCGGTAAAAGCCACAAGCCCGTGAACGATGCTCTCGGGATGGACCAACACCCGCAACCTGTCCGGTGGCACCGAGAACAGGTGGTGCGCTTCGATGAGCTCGAGTCCCTTGTTCATCAGGGTGGCCGAATCGATCGATATCTTGGCGCCCATCGCCCAGTTGGGATGGCAGATCGCTTCTTCAGGGCGTGCGTGCGCCAGCCGTTCGGCCGGCCAATCGCGAAACGGCCCGCCGGACGCCGTCAGGGTAACCGCTTCAACGGCGCTTAAACGGTCGGCGGCAAGCGCCTGGAAAATCGCGCTGTGCTCTGAATCGACCGGCAGGATGCGGGCATTCGCTTTCGCCGCGGCTTCCATGAAATACTGGCCCGCGCAAACCAGGCATTCCTTGTTGGCCAGCAGCACCATGCCTCCCCGTTCGACGGCGGCCAATGCAGGGGCCAATCCCGCGGCCCCGACGATCGCCGCCATCACGCGTGCCGCCGGTCGCTGGGCCGCCTCGATAAGCGCCGCGGGTCCCGCTGCTGCCTGGATACCAGTTCCAGCCAGCGCCGATTTGAGCTCGCGATAGGCGGCAGGATCGGCAATCGCCGCAAATCGCGCGCCATGAGAGCGGGCAAGCTCGGCAAGCTTGAGGGCGTTCCGGTTGGCGGTCACCGCCTCAACCCGGAACCGGTCGGGCTGGCGGGCGATGAGGTCGAGCGTGTTAAGCCCGACCGAACCGGTGGCACCCAGCACAGTGACGGCTTCGCGCTCGCCGGCGTTCATCGGTTTCGCCCTATTCTCCGCGCTGTCAAAGCGTGTGGACGACACTACCATAGCAAGAGGCCGGCGCCAGCCGCGTCCGGCCCGGCCCGGACGGCACCGACCACGCCGGCGACAATAGCGGCCGCGACCAGGCCGTCGACGCGATCCATGACCCCGCCATGACCCGGGATGAGCCGACTTGAATCCTTCACATTGAAGCGGCGCTTCAATGCCGACTCGGCCAGATCGCCGAGCTGGGCTGCAACCGAAAGCGCGACGATCAGACTTACCAGCCCGAACAGGTCGTTTGGCCTAGCCGCGAGGCCATAGGTGAAGGCCAAGCCGACAGCCAGCGCGGCGATCAGGCCGCCGGCCGCACCAGCCCAGGTCTTCTTGGGCGACAGGGCGGGCCAAAGCTTCGGTCCGCCAATACGACGACCGGCAAAGTAGGCGCCAATATCGGTGGCCCAGACGATGAACAGCAGCCAGAAAATGGCGGAGCGGCCCCACTGCGGGTCGTCACGCAGGACCACCAGCGCGGCGGCGGGGATAACGGCGTAGACCACCCCAAGCCAGAGCAAACGGCTGGCTTGCCGTGCCCGCAAGGCCAGGAGCTGGCTGATCGCGGCACCGAGAATAAGTGCGAGCAGCGCCGCCAACCATTGACCGAGCGCGGCCGCCAGCACCACCAGCACCGCGCAGAGCGTCGCCACAACCATCGCCGGATCGTTCAGGCGCCGCGTGATCCCGTTCCACTCCCAGACGATCGCCGCCGCGCCGACGGTCATGAGCAACGCGAATCCGGGGTTTCCCCACCAGACCAGGAGCAGGACGACAGAACCCAGGATCAACGCCGAGACCACGCGCTGGGCAAGCTCGTTCATGCCGTGCTACGCCGAGGCTGCTCACTCATTGGACCGCGCCGCTAGGCTACCGAAGCGGCGTTCCCGGGCCTGATACTCGCAGATTGCGCCGATCAATGCAGCGCGGTCGAAATCGGGCCAGTGAAGCGGCAGGAAGACGAACTCGGTGTATGCACACTGCCAGAGAAGAAAGTTGCTCAGGCGCTGCTCGCCGCCAGTGCGGATCAAAAGATCGGGCTCCGGGATGCCAGCGGTATCCAGCGCGTCGGAGACGAGCCGCTCATCGATGTCCGCGGGCTTGACCTGCCCAGACGCGACGCGGGCGGCGAGGCCCTGAATAGCCGTGATGATCTCGTTGCGGGCGCCGTAATTGAACGCCACGACCAGCGTCTGCCCGTCATTGTCCTGCGTTAGTTCCTCCGCTTCGCGGAGCAGTGACAGGATCTGCGGATCCAGGCCATTCCGGCTGCCGATAATCCGTATCCGCACATTGTTGGAATGGATCTCGGCGAGGTCGTTCCGAATGAAGCGGCGCAACAGTGCCATCAACTCCGAGACCTCCGATTCCGGGCGAGACCAGTTCTCGGAGCTGAAGCTGTAGATCGTGAGATAGGGAATGCGCAGATCGCCGACCGAGCGCAGGGTGCGACGTAACGCTTCGACGCCCGCGCGATGCCCCTCGGCACGGGGCAACCCGCGCTCGGCGGCCCATCGGCCGTTGCCGTCCATGATGATCGCGACGTGGCGCGGCATCTTCGAGACGTCCACGCGTGCCTGCGGCTCAACAAGCCCGACAGTCATGAGATCACCGCTTCTTTCCCAAGGCAGCCAAAGGGCGCGCCACCTGCCAACCTAGACCTGCGTTATTTCCTGTTCCTTAGCGGAAAGAAGCTGATCAATCTCTTTGATCGTCTGATCGGTCAGTTTCTGGACGTCGTCGGACAGGCCGTGCTGTTCATCCTGACTGATCGCGTGATCCTTCTCGAGCCGCTTCAACTGCTCCATTCCGTCGCGGCGCACATGCCGCACGGCGACACGCGCCTGCTCGGCATATTTATGCGCCACCTTGACGATCTCCTGGCGTCGCTCGGCATTGAGTTCCGGGATCGGAATACGCAGGGTCTGGCCTTCGACGACGGGATTCAGGCCGAGATCCGATTCCCGGATCGCCCGATCGACCGCCTGCACCAGACTCCGGTCCCAGACATTGACCGAGATCATGCGGGCCTCGGGCACGCTGACCGTGGCGACCTGATTGACCGGCATGCTGCTGCCATAGGCCGGCACCTGAATCGGGTCGAGCAGGCTCGACGAGGCGCGCCCCGTGCGCAGGCCGGCGAATTCCGACTTGAGCACGTTGACGGCCCCCTGCATGCGCCGTTGCAGATCGTTGATATCAAACTCGTCGGCCATGTCGCCCTCCGCCAGCGTTCGACGCGGTTGGTCGTTGTCGCGAGTGCCTGCCGCCGGCCTACTCGCTCACCACGGTGGCACGGCCCCCTCCCGCGAGGATTGCGGCAAGCCCGCCCATCTTATGAATGTCAAAGACGATTACCGGAATGCCGCTGTCCCGGGCAAGGGCAATCGCTGCGGCGTCCATAACCTTCAGGTCATGGGAGAGGACCTGGCCGTAGGTCAGCCGCTCATAGCGTTTGGCGGCCGGGTTGATATGGGGATCGGAATCATACACGCCGTCGACCTGCGTCCCTTTGAGGATGGCATCGCAACGCATTTCCGCCGCGCGCAACGCGGCAGCGGTGTCCGTGGTAAAGAACGGGCTCCCCGTGCCGCCGCCAAATACCACGATCCGACCAGCCTCAAGGTGCGACAGGGCCCGGTTCCGCGTATAGGTTTCGCAGATTGCCTCCATCGGGATGGCGGACATCACCCGCGCCATTCCCCCGGCCCGTTCGATGGCGTTGCCGAGGGCAAGCGCATTCATCACGGTGGCCAGCATGCCCATATAGTCGGCGCTGGCCCGGTCCATCCCACGGGCAACGCCGGCGACACCGCGAAAGATGTTACCCGCGCCGACCACGAGGCCGATCTCGGCGCCAGTCTGCGCCGCGGCGACGGCCTCACCCGCAATGCGGTCCACCGTTGGCATGTCGACGCCGAACTCCGCAGGGCCCATCAGTGCCTCCCCCGACACCTTGAGGAGGACGCGCTGGTAAGCGGGCGAATCGGTCATCGATCGGGGCCAGGTCTTGCCGAGACGCGGTCAGCCGCCGGCCGCCGCGGCGACCTCGGCGGCAAAATCGGATTCGTCCTTCTCGATCCCCTCGCCCAGCGCGAAGCGCTCGAAACCGGTTACCCGGATTGGCGCGCCGAGTTCCTTCGACGCCGCCTCGATCGCCTGCTCGACGGTCTGATCCCCATCGATGACGAAGGTCTGCTTGAGCAGGACCGCCTCCTCGTAATATTTGCGCAGACGCCCCTCGATCATCTTCTCGATGATCTCCTCGGGCTTGCCCGATCCACTGGCCTGTTCACGCAGGATACTGCGCTCGCGCTCGATCAGCGCCGGATCGAGGTCGCTCACATCGAC
>SKQW01000114.1 GCA_007118805.1 Rhodobiaceae bacterium
ACTGTACGGCGCTGCTTCGCGGATACTCGGACCTGTCGATGTCTCACGCGATTTATCACGCCGTCTGCGTAAAGATGCCAGTGCTCGCGCTGCCGGGCGGCATCGTCCCCGAAGTGGTGCGAGGCGAAGGGATCGGCGCAGTCCTGGATGACGATCTTGGAAACTTACGCGAAGCACTCGCCAGCCTGCGTCTGCTCGACGACGCAACGGTCGAGGGCTTTCTTGCCACGCGCTCCCTGGCTCGCGCCGCGCGCAGCCTTCTTGCCGCCTGCGAAGACCGGTGAGCGATGGAACGGCAGCAACGGCTGAATTGTAAAGCCTAATCCACGGAGAGAACCGCAAGAAGACACGGCAGATAAGAACAACCGAAGGGATGTCCAATATGCTCGTAATTGAGCGCTGAAAAATTAGGCAACAGGATATAGTCGTTTATAACACTTTGTATCGGCAGAGGAATGTGCCTATGGGCTCGCATCTTGAGAACGGCGTGGCGAATTTTTATAGCATTCTCTCGGAGTTAATACCACACAGGGCGGATATCGTATTTTTTGATCATGCAATTTACGGAAATGTTGGCGATTTGATGATTTCCTACGCGACAGAACGGCTGCTGATGTCGTATCGCCCTCGCCGATTATTAGCTTATTCTAGAGAAGATCCATGGCGGGCAGAGCGGCAGATCAACGAGAACACTATTCTTGTTTTTCAAGGAGGCGGAAACCTTGGGAATCTGTTCCCGAGGCACAATAAGGTCCGTGAGAATTTGATCCGCAAGTTTCCCCGGAATCGCTGTATAATTCTACCGCAGACAATCTACTACAGGGACATGGCTTCTGTAGAAGTCACTGCTAATGTTTTTTCCAGATGCAGTGATCTGCACATTTTTCTCCGGGATCTAACGTCGAAAAGCTTCGCAGAGCGGCATTTCGATGCTGAAACCTATGCCGCGCCGGATACCGCACATTGCTTCGGCACGTTTTGGCATGCAGAGGAGGCGGGGGAAGGAGATCTACATATCATTCGTGAAGATCAGGCGGAATATGGTTTGCTTGATCGGTTTCCAATCGACCTTCCGCCTGACGTCGAGACAATGGACTGGCCGCAATTCCTGACCCCGTCGGAAAAGGCAACAATCCGTCGGGGAAAGCGACTTGCCAAGTACGGGAGGGAAATAGCTGGCTTCCAGCCGCATCTTTGGCTTTGGCGTCGCGACAGGAACCGAATTCTAAGACGCGCAATGCGGCTGGTGCAAGCTCATGAACGGATTGTCACGAACCGCTTGCACGGAGTGATATTCGCGCTTCTCGCGGGACGGAAGGTGGTGATCGGCGACACTGGTTACGGCAAGCTGACGGCTTATTACGAAAATTGGTTGCAGGATCATCCCGATGTCGAAAATGTCGGCCCACCGCTCCACCAGCAATGCGCGGCTACCGAGAGCAGACATATCAATTCGTAGCTTCCAGTTTCTGTTCATCCCTGGAATGGTCACCCCTGGAATGGAGAGGTATCGAGAACACGGAGGTTCCGATCGCTGTTGCCAGTAGCTGGAACCATTGGGGAGACAGAATATCTATTAAAATGGCGGCCCGGTAAAATGGCGGCTCTGATTCAGAATGACGATATGGATTAGCGGCCACTCGTAAGGCGTAGTATTTTGATCATTCGTATGTAGATGTCCTTCGAGAGGGTTTCTGAAGATGTGATTCATTCTATTGGGCACCTCGAAAAATGTCGCGATCTGGCCGGATCCCGGTAGAATCGTGGGGTAGATGTGATGGCCGGGGGATCGGGAATGGGGCAGATGGGTTTCTTCGACGTAGCGAACCGCTACGCCGGGCTGAACGCGAAGGCGGATCCGCTCTGGCGAAGCTGGACGCGGTGGTGCCCTGGGAAGACTTCCGGCCCCGGCTGGAGGCGATCTGGCGGCGCTCGCCCGCTGAAAAGCGGTCGAAGGCGGGCCGCAAGCCCTGGGACGCGGTCGTGATCTTCAAGGCGATCGTGCTGTGCGAGCTGTACAACCTCTCCGACGAGCAGCTGGAGTATCAACTACGCGACCGGCTGTCGTTCATGCGCTTCCTGGGGCTGGGTCTGGAGGACCGGGTGCCGGACGCGACGACGGTCTGGCTGTACCGCGAGCAGTTGGTGCAGGCGGAGGTGATCGAGGCGCTGTTCGCCGCGTTCGACGGCTACCTTCAAGACCAGGGCTGGCTGGCGATGGGCGGGCAGATGATCGACGCGTCCATTGTTCCCGTGCCCACGCAACGCAACGGGCGCGACGAGACCGCCGCGATCAAGGCGGGCGAGACGCCCAAGGGCTGGGACGCCAAGCCGGCCAAGCAGCGGCAGAAGGACACCGACGCCCGCTGGACGAAGAAGCACGGCAAGAGCCACTACGGCTACAAGAACCACGTCAACGTCGACCGGCGGCACAAGCTGATCCGGCGCTACAAGGTGACGGACGCATCGGTGCACGACAGCCAAGCCCTGGACGACATCCTGGATGAAACAAACACGGCCTCGGACCTCTGGGCCGACAGCGCCTACCGCTCGGCAGAAACGGAGGAGAAGCTCGCCGGGCGGGGCCTGCGCAGTCGGATCCACCGCAAGGCCCATCGCAACCGCCCGCTCAGCAAGCGCGAGAAGCAAGGGAACAAGACGCGGTCGAAGGTCCGCGCCCGCGTCGAGCATGTGTTTGGTGCGCAGGCGAATGATATGGGTGGCACCCTGGTGCGCAGCATCGGCATCGCGCGCGCCAAGGCACGGATCGGGCTGAAGAACCTAGCTTACAACATGCGCCGGGCGGTTCACCTCGACGGGCTCGCCGCCGCGCGGACGCCAAACTGACCGTCACGAAAGGCGAAGTGCGCCTGAAGCGTACTTAAGCGACGGAAAGCAACCCAAAAGCGCCGTTTGACGGTGCGGGACTGCTCGTCAGCCGGGCTGAACTGACCATTTGCTGCTCGAAATGATGCCCGGGTCGGCATTCTTCGAGGTGCCCAGAGGTGTTTCATCAACGCCGCCGCAGTCATACTGCTTGATGGCGTCCGGCGCATGGCCTTCGAACACCCGGTCGAAAGCTTTGGCGGCATCGTCGTACGAGAATACTCCGTCACGGACAAGCGGCCAGAACGCCATGTCCTCGAATCTCACGAGGCTGACGGCCTTGATGGGGATAACATCCATGTCCATCGCGGCGCAGACAATGACTCGGTG
>SKQW01000093.1 GCA_007118805.1 Rhodobiaceae bacterium
CGCCTGCGCTCCGCCGGGGCCGCAGGACGTCGGTGCTATGCCCCGGCCCATATAGGAGACCCGAGATGCACGAGGTATCTCACGTCAAGCTGGCGGCGCTTGTTACCCTGGCCGCCATTGGCGCCACGCTGGCGCTCATTATGCCCGAAGCCACCGCAGCCGTCGGGTCCATGGCCTGGACGCCGCTCGGCGAATTCGCCGGCCTCGATATCGTCGTTGCCGACGGAGCCGCCCTGGCGGCGCTTCGCACCAGGCTATCCGATCTCGAGACGCGAGCCGCCGACAAGCTCGCCGAGATCACGGATGAGACCTCCGCGGAGGAGGCGCGGCGCATCGAGGCCGAGCACCGGACCATCCTGGAGGACCTCGATGGTGTGAGGGCCGAGATCGCGGCGGCAGAGTCGGCCGGGGCGAGCGACGATCCGGGTGACGACGAGGAAACTGCTCCGGCCCAGCGGGCCCACCGTGACGCGCAGCGCACCGAGACGCGCCAGCATGGGGGCGGTGGTAATGACCGTAACCACGGCGGTCACCAGCTGCCCGACGTCGACGCCGCGGTCCAGCGGGCGCTGGGCGATGAGCGTGCCCGGCAGGCGGAGGTCCGCGAGCTCCAGCGCCGGCATGGATTGCCCGATGCCTTCGCCGACCGGCATATCGATCAGGGCAGCGACATCGCGGCAGTGCGCAGTGCCGCCCTCGACGAACTCGCCCGGCGCTCGCACGAGACCCGGATCTTCCCCCATGTCGAGACGACCGGGATGCAAGACGAGCGCGACATCATGCGCCGCGGCATGACGGGGGCGATCGAGGCGCGGCTCGCCCGCGCATCGGGCGAGCGCAATATCGAGGTGCCCGAGCCCGCCCAGCGCTATGCCGGCATGGAGCTTGCCGAGATGGCGGCCGAGTGCATCGCCTGGCGGGGAAACTTGCGCACCGGCCGGCAGATCACCGAGATGTTCCAGCGTGCCTTCCATACCGTGTCGGACTTCCCGGCGATCTTCACCGATGCCCTCAACAACCGGCTGCTTGCCCGCTACGAGGCCGCCGCGCCCACCTATCGGCGTCTGGCGACCCGCCTGACCGCGGCCGATTTTCGCGAGATGAACGTGATCCGGGCGGGCGACTTCCCGGCCCTGCAGCCGATCAACGAAGCCGGCGAGATCCGCGGCGGCACCTTCGGGGAATCGAAGGAGGTGTTCCGGGTCCACCCCTATGGTGTGCGTTTCCAGATCACCCGGCAGATGCTCGTCAACGATCAGCTGGGGGCGATCGATCAGGTGCTGGGTTCGAGCGGCCAGCGGGTTGCCGACTGGGAGAACGGCAAGTTCTACGAGGTGCTGCTCGACGGCAATGGCGCAGGGCCCATGCTGAAGACCGGCAACCGCCGGCTCTTCCATACCCAGCATGGCAACCTCGCCGCCGAGGGCTCACCCATCGATGTCGACGCGGTTGCCGCCGGCCGTGCCGCGATGGCGATGCAGACGACGCTCGACGGCATCAAGGCGAACTTCCAGCCGCGCATCCTGCTGACCAGCCCGGTTCGCATCACCCAGGCCGAACAGCTCCTGACCCAGCTCACCCCGGCCCAGCAGAACCACGTGGTGCCGGCCTCGATCCGTTCGCTCGAGCCGATCAGCGACGCCAATCTCGAGGGCAATGGCTGGTATCTCTTCGCCGATCCGATGGTCGCCCCGGTCATCGCCTACGGGTTCCTCGAAGGCTTCGAGGGCCCGCGGCTGACCAGCGAGGACGTGTTCGACGTCCAGGGCATCAAGATCAAGCTCGAGCACGACTTCGGGGTCACCGGCATCGACTTCCGGGGCGCCTGGCGCGATCCGGGCGCTGAGCCGGCGAGCGAGTGATCATTCCCTTTGTAGCGCAAGACTGAGGCCGGGGCGGCACGGCGAAGTCGCTGCGGCTTTCGTCCGGGCCGCACTCGCGGTGAGCCCGGAGACAGCGAGCCTATGACCTTTCCTGTCTCGGCTTCCGCTCTCTCACCTTTAGGAGATCGAACCCATGAAGAACTGGATTCAGCCGGGCCACACGCTGACGCTTGTGGCGCCCTACGATGTCGCCTCCGGCCAGGGCGTGCTGGTCGGCGCGATCTTCGGTGTTGCCTCTTACGACGCCAGTGAAGGCGACGCGGTCGAGGCCGCCGTCGAGGGCGTCTTCGATATCACCCGTGAGACCGGCACGCCGTGGACCCAAGGCACTGTTGTCTACTGGGACGACGGCGAACGCCGCGCCACCCATGAGGCGGCCGGCAACACGCCGATCGGCGTCGCCACCGAGGCCGCCGCCAACGAGGCGCAAGTCGGGCGCGTGCGGTTGACGCCCGGTGCGGCCGTTGCCGCCGGTGGCGAGCCGCCCAGCGAATAATCGCTTGGGCATTGCAGGACCTGATCAGCGGGGCGGTCCTCTCGGCCGCCCCGTTTGCATTTGGCGAAAAGGGAACAATCGCTGATGGCGACGGACTACTGGAGTGTCCCACCCTCATGGGCGGGGCAGACGGGCTATCTTGTCTGCGGCGGACCGAGCCTTATTGGTGTCGATCTTGAGCCCCTGCGGGGGCACAACGTCGTTGCTGTCAACTCGTCCTTCCTGGTTGCCCCCTTCGCAGACTACCTCGTCTTCGGCGATGTGCGCTGGTGGAACGAGGCCGACAACCAGGCCGCCATTCGAGACCGCTTTGAGGGCGAAGTGGTCGCGGTCCACGGCACGGCCGTTGGGCGAGGCCACCGCTTCCGCCGCCTGCGTCGCGCCGATCCGAAAAAGGGACTGGCCACCCGCCGCGACACCGCCGCCATGGCGCGCACTGTGACGACGGCGGGGCTCAATCTTCTTGCCCATCTCGGTGTGACGCGCATCGTCATATTCGGCCTTGATCAGCGCCGCGACGATGAAGGGCGCTGTCACCATCATCCGCCCCATCGCTGGAAGAACAAGCCGGGCAACCGATCCTGGGACGCCCACATGAAGGAGCTGGCCTTCACCGTCGAGCCCCTCAAGCAGCTCCGCATAGAGGTGATCAATGCCAGCCCGGACAGTCGGATCGACTGGTGGCCGAAGCGAGACCCCCGCGAGGTCCTTGCCGACCTGGGCTCGGGGGCAATGGCTGCGGTGGCATCGGGAGGTAAAGTGGGAGCGGCGGATGGCGTTCATGCCGTTGCGCCCCTTGCCGAGCCACTCCCTGCGGCTTCC
>SKQW01000035.1 GCA_007118805.1 Rhodobiaceae bacterium
AAGCTCACCACCTCCTGTAGCGGTCTCCGCGGTGTTGCCGAGATCGGCGCATGATAACCGAGCCGCAGCAGCACCTGCGGGCTTCCCGCGGCGCCCAGGATCTCCGCCAAGCGCGGGCGAAGCCGCGGCTGCTCGATCGGCGGGTTGAGGTAGGAGGCGAATATGCCCTCGGCTGTCGCTGTCAGCAGAACGCGCTGGAGCGCTTGCCCGGCGGCAAGCCAGTCGGACGGTGTATCGCCGGCTGTGGTTAGAAGCGCCACCACCGGCGAGCCCTCCACCAGCGCCTGCTGTCGTGCCGCGGCCGTGTCGGCAGAAGCGAAGTCGCGCATCAGCGAAGCGGCATCCATGGTCACTTCGTCGGGTCGCGTGGGATGCGCCGAGGTGCGGCCCGCCGGATTTCCCATTCGGGCGTAGACCTCGCGCAGGCGATCATGGTGCTCGCGTCGCCGCTCATGCAGCCAGTCGCGCAGCTCGTCACGATAGCGCTCATCGTTAAGATGCGTTCGCTCGGCCTCGAGCCGACTTCGCATTTGCCTGCTACAGACGAGAACTGCAGATCCTCTGCGGCGACATGATGAGCTGTTTCGGGCACGATCATAGCGACATGGCGCCAACGCGCCCGGTCTCGGACAGGCGAGAGACCGGACCAAACCGGCCCGGCCACTCGTCCCGGGATGTAATCCGCTCTTTATTGTTCGAGCCTCTCCAACACGCCTTCGATGATCTCCTCAAGTTCCACGCCTGACTGGCGAATGGTGGGTGCAGCCTCGCCCCCGATCATCTCCGCCATCGCCGCCGTATTGAGCCGCGAGATCACGACGTCCCCGGCGCTCGTCTTGTAGATTGCCACGCGGCACGGGATCATTGAGGAAACGAACCGCGTCTCGTCGCGCCCGAGCAACTCGGAACTGTAGGCGCCGCTGCAGGGTTTGAAGACCAACACCGGATCCACCGTGAATCCCCGTTCGGAAAGGACACCGGCCATGTTCGTTTTTCCCAGGATCGACCATCCGGCATCGGATACCGCTTCCGTGAAGGCGTCTACCGTCGCCACGAAGCCCTGAGGGCTCGTGTTCTCCAGGAAGAACTCTGCAGGCGCGTTCGCATTCTGCGCATGCGCCGGAACCTGCCCTGCGAAGATCAGCGCAACCGACAGCGCCAACCAAAGTGATGCCTTTGCTGGATTTGGCCTCCAATTGATCATGTCCATCTCCTTTCGATGAGTTCGAACGCTTGATCGTGAATCTTGCGCCCATCAGCCGGCGCCAAGCGCCATGCGAGTGGTGGCGGCGTTTGGCCGACGTGCTGAACGATTGGCGCCACTTCGGCGATCCGCCGCGCTCACCAACCGCCTGGCGGTTTCCGTAGCGAGTTGGCGCGATGTGAACTCCGGACGACGCGGTCCATAGGTTTCCGACCCGCGAACAGAATCATCGGCACGCTCACGAAAGATACGCATCACCACCTCCGCGACCTGCGGTGAAGTCTTCCGCGGCCCGTGCCTGACGGCATTGCTCCAGATCAAACCGCCGCCTTCCGGCGACCATTATTGTCTGTTTGGGCCAATGAGGCAGGAGGCGCCGATGGCATTCCGGTTGCGCAGCCCCGCATTCGACGATGGTTCCATGATTCCGGAGCGCTATACCTGCATGGGTGAGGACATCTCGCCGCCGCTGGCGTGGCAGGCCCCGCCACCACGCACAGAGAGCTTTGCGCTGGTCTGCCGCGATTCCGACGCCGACCGGGGGACGTTCCATCATTGGGGCATCTGCAATACCGCTGCCGACCAGCGGCGGCAACCCGAGGCCGTTGCCTGCGATGCCGAAAGCCCCGCCGGACTGCGTCACACGAGCAATGATTTCGGACGCGAGGACTATGCCGGCCTCTGCCCACCCAAAGGGCATGGTGTCCATCATTACCACTTCCGGCTCATGGCGCTCGATGTTGAACGCCTTGATCTCGGCAAGGGCGCAAGCTGCGCGGAAGTGGTCCAGGCAGCCGAACAGCATGCACTCGCCGCGACCGAATTCGTCGGGCTCTTTCAGCGATAACAGGCAAAGAGAACCCAATGGACAGTTTCGCCCTCGATATCAATCCCGCCCAGCTCGTCCACTGGCTTCTGGCCGAGCAGCGGGAAGGCCGGCTCGATTACAATATCTATGCCGCGCGCTCCTATTCCTGGGAGCCGGCGCCCGATACGGCAGAATTTCGGCTCGGCGACGAGGAGCGGGAGGATGTCGATCAGGTAACTCTCACTGGTCGTCTCGAGATCGCGCCCCTCGCAGGGGGCGATGAATGGACGCTCAGGCTGCGCGCCGAGGATCCGCTGGGGCCGCGCACGCCGGAGGACGAGCCGGTGCCGTCGCACGAAGAGGAGATCGATCTGGCGACCTTCGAAGAGAAATTCATCCGGCCCCAGCGCGCGATGATCGAAGTCGAGGGCGAAGCGCGCGACGTGAACGCCAAGAGGCGACTGCAACGCCTGCTGCACGCCATCGAGATCGATCGGCACCGGAAGTCGGGATGAGTGCTGCATCCGCGCCATTGACGAAGGCTGAACCGGAGATCCGTAGCCGGCTCACGGAGCACGAGCGTGCCGTCAACGAGTCGCTCGCCGCCAATCTTCGGGAGTTCGCCGACCTCTTGGCGCAACAGGAGGCCGACGGTTTTCGAACTGCCGCCTACCGACGCGCCAGCGACATTCTTGTCGCGCTCGACCGACCGGTGGCGCGTATCTTTGCGGCAGAAGGGCAGCGCGGCCTGATGGCGCTGCCGGGCATCGGCGGTTCGATCGCCTCAGCAATCGCTGAGATGCTGACGACGGGTCGCTGGTCCCAACTTGAGCGCCTGCGCGGCACGCTGAACCCGGAAAAGCTGTTCCAGACGATACCGGGCATCGGGCCGGAACTCGCCGCGCGCATCCACGGGCACCTGGATGTCGAGACCTTGGAGGCGCTTGAAATTGCGGCCCATGTCGGGGTCCGGCTCGAGCAGGTCCCCGGCATCGGAAGGCGCCGCGCCGTGGCGGCTGAAGCGGGGAGGCGGCGCGCCCGGCAAAACGAGTGCCAGGTGCACTACGCTCGCGTCCATGAAGCACTTAAGGGAGATGATGATGAGCGCGACCGGCCTTGAGGTGTTCGACCGCACGCTGCAGACGACCAATATCTGGCTGCACGACATCATGGAGGATCTCGG
>SKQW01000088.1 GCA_007118805.1 Rhodobiaceae bacterium
AAGAGGCGCTACGCGACACCGAGGCCTTCTGGCAGAAATGGGCGGGGCGCTTCACCTATGAGGGGGCCTGGCCCGAGCATGTGCTGCGCTCGCTCATCACCATCAAGGCGCTGACCTACAGCCCCACCGGCGGGATCGTGGCGGCGCCGACGACGTCGCTGCCCGAGGCGGTGGGCGCTTCGCGCAACTGGGACTATCGCTTCTGCTGGCTGCGGGATGCCACCTTCGCGCTGCTCTCTCTTGTAAACGCGGGGTATCAGCGCGAGGCGGAGGCATGGGCCGACTGGCTCTTGCGTGCAGTTGCAGGGTCAGCCGAGCAGGTGCAGCCGGTCTATGGCATCGGCGGCGAGCACCGGCTCGACGAACGCGAATTGCCGTGGCTTCCCGGATATCGCGGTTCACGTCCGGTACGTATGGGCAACGACGCCTATCCCCAACTTCAGATCGATGTCTACGGCAATGTCATGGACGTGCTGCACGAGGCGCGGCGTTTCGGCCTGGACCTTCACGAAGCAGGATGGGGGCTGGAATGCGAAGTGCTGCGTCGCCTGGAGGCGCTGTGGGACCGCCCGGATGAGGGCATCTGGGAGGTGCGCGGCCAGGCCAAGCACTTCGTCCACTCGAAGGTGCTTGCCTGGGTCGCCCTCGATCGCGGCATCAAGAGTGCTCGGCGCTTCGGCTTCAAGGCACCTGTGGAGCGATGGCGGGCGCTCCGCGACCGTATCCATACACAGGTATGCGAGCAGGGTTTCGGCGAGCGCCGCGGCGCCTTCGTGCAGGCCTACGGCACCGAGGCGCTCGACGCGTCCGCATTGTTGATACCCATTGTCGGCTTCCTGCCGCCGGACGATCCGCGCGTGGTCTCCACGGTCAATACCATCGCCCGCGAACTCACCCGTGACGGCCTGGTACTGCGCTACGACACCTCGGAAGCCGACGACGGGCTGGAAGGCGAAGAAGGTGCCTTCATCGCCTGCAGCTTCTGGCTGGTCGATAATCTGATCCTTCAGGGCCGCCGCGAGGAGGCCGGCGAACTGTTCGAGCGGCTCCTGTCGCTGTCCAACGATGTCGGCCTTCTGGCCGAACAGTACGATTGGCGCAGCCAGGCCTTCGTCGGCAACTTTCCGCAGGCCTTCTCGCATTTCGCCCTGGTCGACGCGGCCTACAATTTCTCAGGCGAGCGCGGTTCGGCGCGCGGGGCCGACGTGCCGAGGAGCGGACATCGTTCTCGATAAGGCGGCATGCTGGCGGCTGGGAATCTATCTCGCTTCGTCGCTGCCGACATTGGCGCAAGCCGATCACGATGCAGCGTCTCGGGCAAACCCGCCTTGCAGGATGCAACGACAGTCAGCTTCCCCGACCGGACGCTGGCGCGCGGCCGCGTTCCTCCGGAGTGACCTCGCGGGCCGGCTTATCGCCTCTCAGCCCCTTGTAGCTGCCCTGGCGGATATACCCATCGCGGGTCCAGCCCCTTAACGCGGTTTCGACCACCAGCTTCGGTGTGACGAAGTGGGCCGTGCGAGCAATATCGCGGGGCACGTCGCCGGCCGCCGGTGTCTTGCGCGCCAACGATCCGAGTTTGGCGCTGAGGGCGGCCAGATCCTGCTGGGAAAAGCCGCTGCCGACGCGGCCGGCATAACGCAGCTTCCCGGCCTTGTAATAGCCCAGCAGCAGCGACGCGAATGCCCGGCCCCGAACCGAAGACGGCGTCCAGCCGAGGACGACGAACTCCTGGCCCATGCCGCACTTGATCTTGAGCCAGGTTTTCGTGCGTCCCGAGCGGTAGGGCGAATCGGCGCGCTTGGCGATGATACCTTCGAGCCCAAGGGCGCAGGCCTTCTCGAAGATGTCCGCACCGTGCCCGACCATATGGTTTGAATAGCGCAGGATGTCGCTCGACTGCTCATCGACAAGCGCCTGGAGCCGCACCTTGCGTTCGAAGAGCGGTTCGCGCCGCAGATCCCGCCCATCGAGGGAAAGCAGGTCGAAGACATAATAGCCAACATCGCCCTTGCCGGTGGACAACGCGATCTGCAGCGCGCCGAAATCGGTGCGCCCGTCCTTGTCGGCAACGGCCATCTCGCCGTCGATCTGCGCCGACTGGCAGGCCAACGCGCGCACCGCGTCGGCGATACCGGGAAACCTGTCGGTCCAGTCGAGCCCGTTCCGCGTGCGGATTGCAACCGTCTCGCCGGCCACCGCCGCGAGGACGCGATAGCCGTCATACTTGATCTCGTGCAGCCAGCGCTCGCCCGCGGGTGCTTCGTCCACGAGCGTGGCGAGTTGCGGCGCGACGAAACCCGGCAGCCGCCCACCCGCCGAGGCGCCTCCTGCCTTCCTGGCCTCATTCCCGGTGCCCTCGCGGGTTGACCCGCTGGACCCGGACGTGCCCTTGCCGATGAGATCCCGGTTCTCCTCGCTTGCCTCCTCCTCGGTAATCGCGCGCATGATGCGGCCCGACCGGACGCTCGTTACGTCTTCGTGGAGCAGCGCGTCGCCGTCCTCCGACGCATCGGGGTCCCGCTCCTTGATCAGCAGCCAGTTGTCCTGCCTGTCGCCCTTGCGGTGTCGCATCCGCACCAGCGTCCAGCCACCGGTCAGGCGCGCGCCATGCAGCTTGAATTTGAGCTTGCCCCGATCAAGCGCCTCCTCGGGATCGTCGAGCGGTTCCCACTTGCCCTCGTCCCACAGCATGACCGTTCCCGCCCCGTATTCGCCGGCGGGGATGACGCCCTCGAAGTCGCCATAGTCCATCGGGTGGTCCTCGGTTCGCACGGCGAGCCGCTTGTCGGCGGGGTCGAGGCTCGGCCCCTTGGTCACCGCCCAGCTCTTCAGGACCCCGTCATGCTCGAGGCGCAGATCGTAATGCGTGGTGCGCGCGGCATGTTTCTGGATCAGATAGCGCCGCCCACTTCGGCTGCGTTTGCCGCCCTCCGGCTCCCGGGTGCGGCGAAAGTCGCGGCGCTTGCGATAGGTCTGAAGACTTGCCTTGGCCGACATGGGATAAGCTCCGGGACGATCATGCGGCACGCTTGCGCTTCGTGCCGGACTTGCCGCCACCCGTCGACTTGGACTTTGATCCCGACGTGGAGCGCTTGCCGTCCTTGCCCGTCTTCGACTGCGCCGCCTTGCCCCGCCCTTTACCCTTCTCGCCGACGCTGCGTTTCAGTGCTTCCATGAGGTCGACGA
>SKQW01000078.1 GCA_007118805.1 Rhodobiaceae bacterium
AAGAGCGTCAATCCCACCGCAAGGTAGACGAGACCGATGAGGATCTGCTGCAGTCGCGGCGGCGCCTCACGGAATATCGCAAACTGGAACACAGCGATGACGAGTGCGATCGGCGCGATGTCGTAAACGCTCATCAGCGCCTCCTGCACGATGACGTCGAGCAGCCTCATTTCGTCGGGCCTCCCAGCAGGAGGCTTCCGGCGAGGATCGTCAGCATCGGCATTAGGCTGGCCAGCGCCACGATGCCGAAGCCGTCGACCAGCGCGCTGCGGCCCCGGATCATTGAGGCGAGTCCAAGGCCGAGCGCGGTGATCAGCGGGATATTGATCGCTGAGGTCGCAGCCGCGCCCGCGTCGAAGGCGACGCTCGCCAGAGGCGTGCCAGTCGCCGCCAGGAGCGCTGCGAGCCCGTAGCCGCTTAGAACGAACCAGGCCACCGGCCAGCCGAGCGCGGTGCGTAGCACCCCGAGCATCACTGCTGCCCCGACCGCGACTGCCGAGGCATAGCGGAGGATGTCGCCATAGCGCTGCACCGCCGCTTCCGAATCAGTGATCAGACCAGCCGCTGCTGCTGCCTCCGCCGCCTGCCCGGTGACGGCGGCAAGCGCTGGTTCGGCCACCGTGCTGGCGACCCCGATCGCGAAGGCGAAAACGAGCAGCAATGCCAGGCTGCCGCGCCGGGCAAGCGCGTGGGCAAGCCCATCGCCGAGCGGGAAGATGCTCATGACTAGCCCGCGAACGAAGAGGGTGAGGCCGATCAGTACCAGCACGAGCCCGATCAACCGGTCGCCCAACTCCGGCAAGGGCTCGCCGATGACGAAGAGCTGGAAGACGGCAATGACCAGGACCACCGGCGCCACGTCGCGCGCCGTTTCGGTTCCAAGGCGTAGCAGGTCTCTGATCTGTCCGTGCATGGGGCGTCGCTGGCGGGTGTCCGGGTTGGCGGGCGGCGCGCGGGCATCCTAGACTGCGGCAAGTATCGGACGGAAGGCAGAAGGAGGGCGCGGCGAATGAAGAACGTGCTGGTGGCCAGCGATCTGACGGCGCGCTCGGAGCTTGCGTTTCGTCGGGCGATGATTCTGGTGGGAGGGGTTGGCGCCACGATCCATCTCCTGCATGTCGGCGACGAGCCTGACCCTGGCCGGGAAAGGGAAGCCGCGGATCACTTACGAGCTCTCGCAGCCTCGGATTCAGAGACGGCCAAGGTCGAGTGCCGCATCCGCGTCGGTGAGCCTCACGCCGAGATCATTGCCGCAGCCTCCGAATGCGAGGCCGACCTGATCGTGATGGGTGCCCACGAAAAGCGATTGTCGCGCATCTTCGTCGGGACCACGGTCGAACGTGTGATGCGCACGGGCAGCCGGCCCGTTCTCATGGTCAACGCTGCCCCGTCCGGGCCCTATCAGCGGGTGCTCCTGCCTGTCGATATGTCGAATGCGAGCGCCAATGCAATCAAGGCTGCCAGCGCCCTGGACATGCTGGGACGCAGCAAGGCACTGATCTTCCACGCGTTCACTGCACCAGCGAAGACATCGCTGCACTTTGCGAATGTTGAAGCCGGGCGGATCGAGGAGCACGTTACAGCGTCTCGCCGCGTTGCCTTGAACGAGCTGGCAAACTTCCTGCGAAGTTGCGGTGTTAGCCCTACGGATTACGACACAATTCTGGAAGAAGGCCCCCCCTTCCTCGGCATCAAGAAGGCGGCCGAGCGGAATGCTCCGGATCTGAACGTGATAGGCACGCAAGGCCGTAGCGGCCTCTCGCGCGCACTGATCGGCAGCGTCGCCGACGAGGTGTTGCGGCGGGTAGAATGCGACGTGCTCGCCGTGCCACCGACGAACGATGGGTGATCCGGAGGACGGCTGTTCCATGCGGGTTGTTGTTGTGGGCGCGTCCATCAGCATGATGGAGAGGAGGAAGTCATGAAGGCCAGGGGGATTGGCCCTGGACGGTCAGCTCGAGCGCCGCGATCCCGGAGGTGCCCTCCCTGATGCTGCGGCATCGCGTCAATTGGTTGCCGCCATGTTTCTCGGGCTCGTGGCGCTGCATCTCCTGCTATTTCCCCAGGTGACCGGCCCTCAAAGCAGGTGACTTACGAAATGGCTGCCGCTCCACGGGACTGATTGCCTGCTGACCGATCAAGACAGGACCTTCATCGGAGACGGACGAAGGTCCGCAAAGGGGCGCAGCCACGACCTCGCACACGATCGCCAGCAAGGTCTGATTTCAGCAAGCTGCCAAGCCGACTGCTACGGCCGAAATGTCGCGCATTCCGGGCGTTCGTCAAGCGTGGCGGGAACGACGGGACCGGGCCATGACTGCCGACGGAAATCATTTCCGTCGGGCGCGGTTTGGGACCTTCCGCCGGTCAGGGCGTCAGCGGGAGACGACCCGTGGTTTCGCGCCTCGCGGCGGCGCAGTTATGCGGTTCGAGAGAGAGCAGCTCCCGTAGGGACGCGACCGATCATATGTCGAATTCGCAATAATCGTCGAACTCCTCCCACTTGAAGGAGCCGACGTAGCGGCCGTCGCGAACGACGTCGTCCTCATCAAGGATCTCCAGCGACTCCGGATCGACGTATTCCCTGTTCGGCATGATAAAGATGTCGCACTCTCCTTCGTCCGGGGGAACGGGCCGCATGCGGCCGTTGCTTCCATGCTTTTCGCCGAGATAGGTCATCTCTTCGAGTATCTCGCTGATCGAGCTGGCCTGGGGTAGCTCAACGCCGGCCACCCCGACAAACGAATTGCGCACGCTGCCGTCCGGTGCCCTTTCCACGTCGTCAACCGCCTTGCGCCGCGACGCCGTGGCCGGGGGGCTGTCGGTCTTGGCGTAAAGCCGCCAGACCTCGGTGATCGCGTAGCGGCCATTTGCCTCCTCCACCAACCAGCGTCGGCGCAGTTCCCGAAGGATTGCCTTGAGGACCCGGGAGGTGGGCGTCAGGCCGGCGCGCGCGGCAATCTCGTCAAGTGCGGTCCCTGCCGTGCCCCGGTCCTCGACCGACCGCAACACGCGGTACATGCGTGCGTCCATGTCGCCTTGCAAGCGACTTGCGACGTCGGGAGCGGACCTGCCGAGCACGCCGGCTTGGAGCGCCTTGCACAACCCCGCAGGGGTGATCGTGAAGCGCGACCTGACCTGGCGCACCCACCCTTGCTCGATCAAGGCATCGAGCGTCCGGGTGAGGT
>SKQW01000295.1 GCA_007118805.1 Rhodobiaceae bacterium
AGCATTGGGATCATCTGCGCACCGCCAACCCGATCGAGAGCGTGTTCGCCACGGTGCGGCACAGGACAGAACGCACCAAGGGCGCGCTGTCGCAGAAGACCGCACGCCTGATGGTCTTCAAGCTCATCATCGCCGCCTCCCGGACATGGCGGCGCCTGAAGGGTGAAAATCGGTTGCCGATGGTCGTCAAAGGCGTCAGATTCGCCGACGGCGTCGCAGAAGCCGCAACGCCAAACCAAAGCGCCGCCTGATCAGGCCACGTCACCCAAAATCAGCCATAGCTCAAGGACGCGAAAGCTGAACCACAGGGCAGCGACCGTCACCTTGTGCCGCCAACACTTGAGTCGCCCACGGAACATTCCCACCGATGGCAGGTTACCTGGCCAGTCGTCGCGCGGCGACGACGCAACCAGGACTATCTCAATGCATAACTCGATCAAGATCACGGTCGCCGCCGCCATCGCGTTCAGCGTTGCGGCGTTCGCCAGTTCGCCCACCGTAGCCAGCTTCGTCCAGCCATTGCCGCTCATCCAAGAAGTTGACAGGTCCTCCACTGCGGATGTTGAACCCGTTCAGTACCGAGGCCGCGGCGGATACGGATACCGCGAGCGTCACCGGTCACGTCGGCACGCACAGCGCAGTTACCGTTCCAGAGGATACGGGCATCGCTATCGCGATCCCGCAGCGGCCGGAATTCTCGGCTTTGGAATCGGGGCCCTGTTCGGGCAGGCCCTGACCGCACCCCGGACGCGGTACTATGCCTATGGCGGCCGTTCGCAAGCCCACGTGCAATGGTGTCTGCAACGGTTCCGGTCTTATGACATCACCTCGGACACCTACCTGAACTATGATGGCAACCGGTATCGCTGTAACAGCCCCTACTAGGTCATCTACGAGCCAAGCGCCCCGAATGCCCGCGGGCCCGAAGGCATCTCCCTTGCTTGTCCGGCGTGTTCCTTCCGGTTCGTGAGCTGCGAGCCCTTACCCGCCGTGCTCCGGTGCGGCGGGATCTTCATTCCGGCCACTTGTCATGGTGATCGTAGTCCGGCGGTCTTTTGGCAATTCCTCGGACGGGACCTGCGACTGTCCCGTGAGCCCGAACCCGCGCCGACTTCAGACTGCGCATCGGTCCCGATCCAGGTCAAACTCACCCGCCATCGACCAGAACGCTAACCCCGTCATCGGCACATCGCACACAGCCGGAGGGCCCCGGTCACAGGACAACGTCCTCCGGTTGCGCCGATAAAGCAGTAACCGTCGCGCCGGTGGTGAACACCACATCGATCTGGTGCTCGTCCTCGTCATAGGAACTGGCGCGCACCAGCACATCCCACATCAGCTGCGGGAGCCGGATCGTTCCGTGCATTGTGGTGGTTTCCTGATGATGGAAACGGGCGCTCAACGCCCGCGGCTGTGAGAGCACCGAGCCATTGGCGAGGTTCACAGCGCCAGCACTGTGGAGCACAATTCTGCTTTTCGGCCGTTCATGACAGTGTGCGGAACGCACCGGGCCTTCATTGCCCGTTCAACGTTATTGCGTTATTGCGTCTTGGATTTGCCAGCATCACGAGGCGGATCGCTTAGAACCACGTTCAGCAGTGAACTGTGAACCTCGATGCTGCCATTGTAACTGACATAGCCGAGCTTCCGGAACTTGTTCATGAAGTAGCTGATGCGGGACCGCGTCGTCCCGACCATCTCTGCCAGCGTCTCTTGGCTTATCTTCGGAACGATCGGCTCGGGTCGTCCCTCCTTTCCGAAATTCGCAAGGAGTAGAAGCGTGCGCGCCAGTCGCTTCTCGCTGGAGTTGAATAGCTGATCGACCAGATCCGCTTCCGTGCGGATGCTCCGGTCGAGAACATGCGCGATGAACTTTTCAGCGAACTCCGGCTCGTCATGGATCACCTGCACGATGGCCGCTTTCTCCAGCCGCATGATCTCGCAATCCGACATGGCTTCGGCCGTAGCCTGACGGTGCGTTTGGCCCGTCAGGCAACCCTCGCCGAGGAACTCTCGTGCTTTCAAGAGCGCCACCACCGCCTCTTTGCCCTGCTCGGAGATGACGCTGATCTTGACCTGGCCCTGTTGAATGTAGAACACCGCGTCCGCCTGATCGCCCTGCGCGAACACGGTCTGACCTTTCTCGAAGTTGAGAACCGTCCGCCCTTTCCCTGTCTTCGCTAGGAAGGCTTCCGCATCGAATTCAGGCTCGTGCGTGTATGGCATGATGGGCCTCGAACTCAGTAGAACTATGTCGGCGCTCTTGTGCCACGCCATTTTTCGTACTCTAACGTACGTATCGTTGATCTCCATCAACGGATCTCTGCCCCCCATGAGTGTGCCGCGACGCCGCAGGGACTAAGATGCGCCCGTGCGACACCTCGGGCACCATCCGGCGCCGGATGGTCAATTTTGACCAGACGCCGTCGGCGACGTCCGCCCATATACGCACCAAGGGGTGCAACATTCCCATCGACCAGTCCCGCACATGGCCGCGAGGCCATCATCATGGGACGGCAGCCCCCACAGGAGGCGGATCGCTATGCAGAGCATCGACGAGTTTGTCCACGGCCAGAACGTCGTGAATTTCAAGAGGCGGCTGAATACCGAGCTCGATCAGGGAAAACGGAAAATGCTGCTGACACTCCTGGCTGAGGAACAAGCCAAGCTGGGCAACAGCACGAAGAACGGCAGGCGGTTCCATCAGGATCGCTTTGCAAAGCCAAAGGCTTGGTACCTGGAGTAGGTCGCGGCTCGTGACCAGCAAGCACTAGGAGGGCGGCGGGGGCGCTCAACGCGCCAGAATATCAATCTCGAGTGAAAATCGGGGGACGGAATGAATCGTGACCACGGCGTCGACCAACGACGCTGCAAAGTTTCATCAGGGAGTTCCCCATGTATACCGACCACAAAGTTGCGTCGAACCCGCATCAATCGACCTCAACCCAGCCCGCGCACCCCTCGTGCACTGCGAGTTCTGTCAGAACCAAGATTGCATCATGCATACCGTTGTTGCGGGTCTCGGCCCACGTGAGAACGCATAATGGTCTCGAGGCCGACGCGCTGGTTGAAGCGACACTTCAAACGGCACTGGCCGGCATTGACGACTACTCCACGCGACCCAGCGTCAAGGCCTGGTTGCTCGGCATCCAGCGCGCGGTCTTCAATGCAGGCCAGGTTCGCGGC
>SKQW01000223.1 GCA_007118805.1 Rhodobiaceae bacterium
CGGGGCGAGGCGGGCCATGATGGCGGGTCGGCAGCAGATCGACCATCATCGCCGTCCCGGTCCCCGCTTCACCCCGGTTCCGTGCCGTCCTCAGCCCTTGGCAGCCGTGGCGGGGTCGTCCGCATCGTCTTCGGCGCCGGGCTCGGCGATGCGCACCGCCAGTCCGGCATTGGCGCGGATCGCCTGCTCGATCGTCTCGGCGGTCTCCGGGTTGTCGCGCAGGAACTGCTTGGCGTTCTCCCGGCCCTGGCCGAGGCGCTGGCTGTCATGGGAAAACCACGAGCCCGACTTCTCGACCACGCCGGCCTTGACGCCGAGATCGATCAATTCGCCGACCCGCGAGATGCCCTCGCCATACATAATGTCGAACTCGACCTCGCGGAACGGCGGGGCGACCTTGTTCTTGACCACCTTGACCCGGGTCTGGTTGCCGACCACCTCGTCGCGGTCCTTGATCGCGCCGATGCGGCGGATGTCGAGGCGCACCGAGGCGTAGAACTTGAGCGCGTTGCCGCCGGTCGTGGTCTCCGGGCTGCCGAACATCACGCCGATCTTCATGCGGATCTGGTTGATGAAGATCACCATGGTGTTGGAGCGCGAGATCGACGAGGTGAGCTTCCTGAGCGCCTGGCTCATCAGCCGGGCCTGCATGCCGGGCAGGGATTCGCCCATCTCGCCCTCGAGCTCGGCGCGCGGGGTCAGCGCGGCCACCGAATCGATGACTAGGACGTCGACAGCGCCGGAGCGCACCAGCGTGTCGGCGATCTCCAGCGATTGCTCGCCGGTGTCGGGCTGCGAGATCAAGAGGTCGTCGACACTGACGCCCAGCTTGCGGGCATAGGTCGGATCGAGCGCGTGCTCGGCGTCGATGAAGGCGCAGATGCCGCCGCGCTTCTGGGCCTCGGCCACGGTGTGCAGCGCCAGCGTCGTCTTGCCCGAGGATTCCGGCCCGTAGATCTCGACGACGCGGCCCCGCGGCAGGCCACCAATGCCCAGAGCTATATCGAGCCCGAGAGAGCCGGAGGGGATCGAGGCGACCTCAACCACCTTGCCGTCCTGGCCGAGCCGCATGATCGAGCCCTTGCCGAAATGCCGCTCGATCTGGCCCAGCGCGGCCTCCAGCGCCTTTGACTTGTCCATGCCGTCTCCTTCGACCAGGCGGAGGGAATTCTGTGCCATGTCCGGGCTCCTTATTTCACAGCGAGGCGGGCCGCGCAAACGCGAACTACGAGCAAATGTACCCTATTTGTTCGCAAAACGCAATGCGAATAACTTCCTGTGAAATAAGTAGAATTCAAGAAAGTTCGGCAAAAGTTCTCGTTCGAGGCCAGCAAGCGACCCGGCGCGCCGGTCCGCCCCGCGGCGTCACGCCGCCGCGGTGACCGATTCGAGCGTTGCGGCGATGGCGTCGAGCGCGGCTTGCGCATTTGTGCCGTCCGGCCCGCCGGCCTGAGCCATGTCGGGCCGGCCGCCCCCGCCCTTGCCGCCCAGCGCCTCGGCGCCGACGCGTACAAGATCGACGGCGCTGATGCGGGCCGTCAGGTCGTCGGTGACGCCGACGGCGATGCCCGCTTTGCCCTCCTCGGTGGTGCCGATAATGGCGACGACGCCGGAGCCGAGCCGGCGCTTGCCCTCATCGACGAGGCCGCGCAGATCCTTGGGCTGGACGCCCTCGGCGAGGCGGCCGAGGAAGTTGATGCCGGCAATCTCGCGCGGGGCCGCGGCCTCGCCTTCGCCGCCGCCCATGGCGAGCTTCTTACGCGCCTCGGCGAGCTCGCGCTCGAGCCTGCGACGCTCCTCGATGAGCGCGCGGATACGGTCCTCCGCCTCCTCGGGGGTGACCTTGAGCTCGGCGGCGATTTGCTTCAGGCGCCGGTCCTGGGTTTCGAGGTGGCGCCGGGCGGCCTCGCCGGTCAGCGCCTCGAGGCGGCGCACCCCGGCCGCCACCGCGCCCTCGGAGACGATAGTGACAAGGCCAATCTCGCCGGTGCGCGCCACATGGGTGCCGCCGCACAGCTCCAGCGACCAGGCCCGGTTGGCGCCCTCGCCCTGGGGCGGCCGGCCCATGCCGACGACGCGCACCTCCTCGCCGTATTTCTCACCGAATAGCGCCATGGCGCCGGCCTCGATGGCCTCCTCTACCTCCATCACCCGGGTCGTCACTGCCTCGTTCTGGAGCACCACCGCATTGGCCAGATCCTCGATGCGGGCCATTTCCGCGCCCGCCACCGGCTTGGGGTGGGAAAAGTCGAAGCGCAGCCGGTCGGGCGCCACCAGCGAGCCCTTCTGGGCGACGTGGTCGCCCAGCACGTCGCGCAGGGCGGCGTGGACCAGATGGGTGGCGGAGTGGTTGGCGCGGATCGCGGTGCGCCGGCCGTGATCGACCTCCAGCTCAAGCGCCGTGCCGGTCTCCAGCGTGCCTTCGGCGAGGTGGCCGAAATGCACCCACAGATCGCCGGCGCGCTTCTGGGTGTCGGTGACGATGAAGCGCACGCCCGGCCCGCGCATCTCGCCGGCATCGCCGACCTGGCCGCCGGATTCGGCATAGAAGGGCGTCTGGTTGAGGATCACCGCGCCCTCCGCGCCGGGCTCGAGCCGCTGGGCTTCGGCGCCGTCGGTGACGATGGCGCGGACCTCGCCCTCGGCGGTCTCGGTGTCGTAGCCGAGGAATTCGGTGGCCCCGATCCGCTCGCGCAAGGCAAACCACACCGCTTCCGTCGCCGCCTCGCCGGAGCCTGCCCAGGCCTTGCGGGCCTCGGCGCGCTGGCGCTCCATGGCGGCCTGGAAGCCTTCTGTGTCGACCGCGATCCCCCGCGCGCGCAGCGCGTCCTGGGTCAGGTCGAGGGGAAAGCCGTAAGTGTCGTAAAGCCGGAAGGCGACCTCGCCGGGCAGTGTATCGCCCGCATCGAGCGTCCTGCTCGCCTCGTTGAGGAGCTGCAGGCCGCGCACCAGCGTACGGCGGAAGCGCGATTCCTCGAGCTTCAGCGTCTCGGTGATCAGCGCCTCGGCGCGCACCAGCTCGGGATAGGCCCGGCCCATCTCCGCGACCAGCACCGGCACCAGCTTGTACATCAGCGGCTCGTCGACGCCCAGCATCTCGGCATGGCGCATGGCCCGGCGCATGATGCGCCGCACCACGTAGCCGCGGCCCTCATTCGAGGGCAGGACGCCGTCGGCGATCAGGAA
>SKQW01000033.1 GCA_007118805.1 Rhodobiaceae bacterium
ATCTCGGCCGCCTCGACCTGGGCGCGGGCCGATGTAATGGCCGCGGTCGCCGCTTCCAGCCCGCCCCAGGCCGATGTCACGGCCGCGTGGACCTGCTGGCGCGCCACATCCACCTCGAGCATGCGCTGCGAACGCACCTGCTTGGCCTCTCTGACCCGCGAATACTCGATCCCGCCCTGATAGATCGGGATGCTCAATTGGAGCGTGATGGCCAACTGGTCGCGCCGGTCGAAGTCGGGGCCCGAGGAGAAGGTCGTGTCCGCCGACGCCTGCAGCGACAGCGTCGGCAACAGGACGCCCTCGGCAACATTGACCGCGAACGCCGAGGCCTCCTCCGCATAGATTGACGACAGGATGGCCGGATGCTCCTGACGACCGAGCTGGACCCCATGTTCAAGCGTGGGCGGAAGATCAGCAGCCGGGGACGGGGCCTGCAAGCCGGAGGGATCGACACCGATGACTTCGCGATACCGGGCGCGGCTCGCCATCAGGTTCGCCTGCGCGGTGTTCACGTTGAAAACCGCCCCGCTCAGCCGCGCCTCGGCCTGCGCCACGTCGGTGCGGGTGACCTCTCCAACCTCGAAACGGTCTCGTGTGGCGCGCAGCTCCTCTTCCAGCACCGCGATGTTGCGCTGGCGAAGCTGAAGCAGCGCCTCGTCGCGCACAACATCCATGTAAGCCTCAACCGCGCTGAACAGAATGTTCTGCTCGACGTTGCGCAGCGCCTCGCGGCCGGCAAGAACCGTCGATTCAGCCCGCTGCGTCTCGTTCCGCGTCCGGTTGCCGCGATAAAGCGGCTGCTCGACCGTCACCCCGAGGCTTGCCGAGTTGGTGGAGGAGCTTGGCCCAGGCCGGAAATTCTGATGCACGCTGGACACGTTGACGCCGGAGAACACCTGCGGACGATACCCGGACAGGGCCTGCGGCACCTGCTCATCGAGCGCGCGCAGGCTGGCCCGCTCCGCATTCAGCGTCGGGTTGTGGGTATAGGCCCGCGACAGTGCCGAATGGAGCGTTTCTGCGCTGAGCGGGAGACTGCCGAACAAGAGGAACGCTGCAGCCGCTGCCCCCGCCCGGAAAGCCCGAATTCGGATGTCTCGAGCAAAGGTCGAACCATCTGGTCGACCGTTCTGACCGGGATCCCTCAAAATCTCCCCCCTGATTACCCCCCAGGCTTTCATGTCCGCGTCACTTCGGACGAATTCCTTGATGATCCGGATTTCAGATGATTCGTTCAACGGATGCGTGATGATACCTATGCCAACGGAATACGGTTAACAGAACGTTGGCGGACACACAAACCGAACTGGGATCAGCCAAGGCGGCCTGAGGTCGGGCCGCTCACCACCGCTCATTGAGCCACGGCAAGACAATCGAGACATTTTCAGACCCGGAAGGCAATGACTACTGCGGAGGCAACCGAGAGGACGTAGGCGGCCAGCTTGTCATAGCGCATCGCGACACGCCTGAAGTCCATTGGTCGGCAAAAAGCCGCTTCGATCCCCAGCGGCCTTGGAAGCGTCCATCATGGCGCACGGTGCGTTACTGTTGATCCGTCGGGGGATGATGGGATGCCCCCAAATTGACCAAAAGCCTGTCGCGCAGGCACTGGTTTCATAGCCATTGTCGGCGATCGGGCGCGTGGACGGCCGGAACCGCGGCCACAAGATCGCCCGCCGTGCGGATATCGCTGGCATTGCCCGCGGTCAACCGGACAAGGCAGGAAGGTCCAAGAGGTCCGTCAAAACATGTAACGCTAGTCGGTCCGCCGCGAGAGACGCCGATGGCTTGGTCCTTTGCCCCCTTGCCCACCACGCGCCGAGCGACGCGCCTTCACGTAGTTCGATCTGATCGCAGCTGAATGGGTGAGAACAGCGCCATAGGTATCCGCCCCCAGATGCGCCACCGGGACCAGCGGTTGGAGCGGTTGTAGATCGTCGTTGGTAGGCGATAAGGCGTCAAGATAGTGCCTCCATCGGCAACCAGCGGCCCGTCGCACTGGCGGGGGGCTCTCGAAGGCATAGGTCAGGGCGCAGATGGAGCCCGTCTAGCCGAACTTGAACAGTGCGGCCTCGATTCCGCGGTGATTTCTGTAACCGGGGCAGATTCTGGGGCTGAGGGCTGGTCAAGACGGCGTGGGCGTGATTCAAGCTGGCCATGTCGGGGCCGTCCATTGATTCGGTTGGAGAGTTGTCGCTGGAGCAGCTTCGCGAGGTTGTCGCGGAGCTGATTTCCGAAGTTGGCCGGCTGCGGGCTGATAATGCGGCGCTCAAGGCTGAGAATGCCGCGCTGCGCGAGGAGAACGCGGCTCTGAAGGCGGAGAACGCTGTCCTGAAGGACGAGATTGCGCGGCTCAAGGGGTTGCCGCCGCGCCCGCCGGTCAAGCCATCCAAGCCGTCCGGGATGGACAAGGCGATGGAGCCGAAGGCAAGCAGGGCCAAGCGCCGGCGGCGCGGCGCCAAGCGCGACACTGGCCGGATCAGCCGCGAGGAGATCGTCAAGGCGGATGCGCCACCGGGCTCGCGCTTCAAGGGATACCAGACGATTGTGGTGCGCGATCTGGTGCTGTCGGCGGAGGTGGTGCGCTACCGCCGCGAGCGCTGGCTGACGCCGACGGGCGAGACGATCGTGGCGCCGCTGCCGGCGGGCATTGTCGGCGGCTGGGGCCCGAACCTGCGCCGCTTCGTGCTGGCTTGCCACATCCAGGGGCAGGTGACGACGGAACGGCTGACGGCGCTGTTGACCGGGATCGGCGTCGACATCTCCAAGCGCCAGGTGGTGCGGCTGATCTCGGACCATATGGACGCCTTTGTGGCGGAGGAGCGCGCGGTGCTGCGCGCCGGGCTCGCCACGGCGCGCTGGGTGACGGTCGATGACACCGCGGCGCGCCATGGGGGCCGGGACGGCTATACTACCCAGATCGGCGATCATCGTTTCACGGCCTTGCGCACCGGAGCCTCGAAGTCGCGGGCCGCCTTTCTGGCAACGCTGCGGGCTGGTCGCAGCGATTACATCATCAATGACGAGGCGCTGGCCTATATGCGCGACCGCAACCTCGCCGGGCCGGTGATCGATAGCCTGGCCTCGGCGTCGGACAAGGTATTCGCCGACAGTGCCGCGTGGGCTGGGCATCTGGCGGCGCTCGGCATCGACCGGCTCGAAGTGACGCCCGACCCGGTTAAGA
>SKQW01000053.1 GCA_007118805.1 Rhodobiaceae bacterium
CGCCCAGGGCCTCGCCGAGGCGGCGCCGGCGCTCGATGGCCTCGCTGCGCCGAGCGCCCGGCCGGCGCCCGACATTGAGGCCGGGCCGGACGGCGCCGCGCCCGGCAGCATTGACCATCGGCTTGGCGCGGCGCGGGCGCAGCTCCATGAAACCTATGTCGTCGCCCAGACCGCCGACGGCATCGTCATCGTCGACCAGCACGCCGCCCATGAACGGCTGGTCTATGAGCGGCTGAAGGCCGCCCTTGCCCGCGACGGCGTGGCCCGTCAGGCGCTGCTCATCCCGGAGATTGTCGGGCTCGACCCGGTCGAAGCGGAACGGCTCGTCGAGCGGGCCGAGGAGCTGGCACGCCTTGGCCTCAGGCTCGAGGCGTTCGGGCCGGGCGCTGTCGCGGTGCGCGAGGTGCCGGCCCTGCTCGGCGATTTCGACATTGCCGGCCTGGTGCGCGACCTGGCCGACGATCTGGCCGAGGCCGACGCCTCGACGCGGCTTGGCGACCGGCTGGAGGCGGTGGCCTCGGTGATGGCCTGCCACGGCAGCGTGCGGGCCGGCCGACGCCTCGACGCCCCGGAGATGAACGCGCTGTTGCGCGAGATGGAAAGAACGCCCAATTCCGGCCAGTGCAATCACGGCCGGCCGACCTTCGTCGAGCTCAAGCTCGCCGATATCGAGAAGCTGTTCGGGCGGCGCTGAGGCGGCGGGCGATGGCGCGGTGTGGATCGCCATCATGCAGGGCGCCCCGCTTGCCGAGCGCAGCTACAATCACGTCGCCTTCAAGATCGAGGACGCCGAATATGACCGCTGCCTTGAGCGGATCGAAACCCTCGGCCTGGAGATGAAGGAGAGCCGGCCGCGCGTCCCGGGCGAGGGCCGGTCGATCTATTTCTACGACGACGACAACCAACTCTTCGAATTGCATACCGGCACGCTGGATGCCCGGCTTGAACGCTATCGGCGACAGGACGGTCGTTGACCCGTCTTCGAGTCCGCGGAGTCGCGCGAAGAAGCATTTCGACGTCGGGCGTGAGCGGAATACGGCACGGCCTCGCCCCACCCCGCTCATTCCCGCGAAAGCGGGAATCCAGCGCTGAATCAGCGCCTTGGCAGGACCAGGCGGGAGAGCAGAGCGCCCGGCCCGCGTTCAGGGCTTGCGCCGGTCGAGAATGCCGCGCACGGTCGCCACGAGCTCGCTCTCGGGCACCTCGACCTGGGCCGGCCGGGCCTCGCGCCATTCCTCGCGGGTCTCGATCTGGCCGGACAGCTCGGCCCCGAGGACAAGATCCTTGACCTGGACGACCGGCGGGTCCTGATTGCGCTCATTCTCGCCCTGGATGACGACGCACGGGGCGCCGCGCCGGTCGGCATATTTCATCTGCGGGCCGAAATTGCGCGAGGCGCCGAGATACATCTCGGCCCGGATGCCGGCATCGCGCAGAGCCGCGACCATGCGCTGGGCGTTGGTAATGCTGACATCGTCGCGGTCGATAAGCACGACGACCGGCCCGCGCGCGGCGCCGGTATCGATGCGGCCGAGCGCCGACAGGGCGGCGAGCAGGCGGCTGACGCCGATGGAAAAGCCGGTGGCCGGCACCGGCTCGCCGCGGAACCGGGCGACCAGCCCGTCATAGCGCCCGCCCCCGGCGACCGAGCCGAAGCGCGCCTTCTCGCCCTTCTCGTTGACCGTCTCGAAGGTCAACTCGGCCTCATAAACCGGGCCGGTGTAGTATTCGAGGCCGCGCACGACGGAGGGGTCGATGCGGATGCGGTCACGGGAGTAACCCGCCGAGGTAACAAGCTCTGCGATTTCCTGAAGTTCGAGAACGCCAGTTCGAGAAGTTGGGTTGGAACCAAAGTGCGTAAGCATGGCATCGATGACACCAATATTAGTTTCAACGAACTGCGATTCTGATCCACTGGCCGAATCGAAGGTGTGAGTTGGACCTAATCCTGACAACTCGGTTTTTGATTTGTTCGTCACATCCTGCAAAGGGGTAACCAAGCCAGTATGCAGGGATGCAAAGACGAGCAACTTGTTGATCTGCTCCTCACCCAGCCCCGCGCCCTTCGTGAAATCGCCGCTCTCGTCCTTGCGCCCCGGCCCGAGCAGCGCCTGAACGCCCTCGATGCCCACCCGATCCAGCTTGTCGATGGCCCTGAGCACGGTGAGCCGCGTGCCCGCGTGCTCCTCGCCGGCCAGCCCGATCGCCTCCATCACCCCGTCGAGCACCTTGCGGTTGTTGACCCGGATGACGTAGTCGCCGCGCTTGATGCCCAGCGCCTCCAGCGTATCGGCCATCAGCATGCACATCTCGGCGTCGGCGGCCACGCCCGGCGCGCCTACCGTGTCGGCGTCGAACTGCATGAACTGGCGGAAGCGGCCCGGCCCCGGCTTCTCGTTGCGAAACACATGGCCCGCCCGATAGGTCCGGTAGGGCTTGGGCAGGCGGTCGAAATTCTCCGCGACATGGCGCGCCAACGGCGCCGTCAGGTCGTAGCGCAGGCTGAGCCACTGCTCGTCGTCGTCCAGGAAGGAGAACACGCCCTCATTGGGCCGGTCCTGGTCGGGCAGGAACTTGCCCAGCGCCTCGGTATATTCGATTATCGGGGTTTCCACCGGCTCAAAGCCGTAGCGCTCGAAGACGGTGCGGATCGCCTCCAGCATATCGGCGGTGGCGCGCAGCGTGCCCGCCTCGTGGTCCTGTAGCCCGCGGGGCAGGCGGGCCTTGATACGCTTCGCCTTGTCGGTCTTGGCCATGTCGAAAGGTCTCGGGAGGAACTCTCGCCCGGCACGGGGGCCGCGCGGGGCCGCCGGGCGGCGCGCCCTACCTAGAGCAAAGCGGCCGTGCCGGCAAGGCGGGCGGATTCACCGGCCATATACCAAGCCGGACGAATCCCGCCCGGCCGGGCCGCCCGATTCACCGAATCCGAATGCCGTTGCGCCTAGCCTCCTGCGCGTCGAGCGGCCGCAAGAGCCGCCTGCTTATGCAACAGGTCAGTGAGTGCGTCCCATGTTTCGTCTGCTTGTCTCCACCATCCTTGCGGCCGCGGTCTTCGCCGTGCCGGCGGGTGCCTTCGAGCGCCCGGAGCGCACCTATTATTCGAGCGCGCAATCGGCCAATGACCGGATGCCATTCCCGGCGCTGATGAATTCGCTGTTCGGCCGCGACCGCAGCGTCGGCG
>SKQW01000390.1 GCA_007118805.1 Rhodobiaceae bacterium
CCCAGGCGGTTTGCGCAAGCCTGGCCGGACTCGCGCTGCCCGGCCGCATGCCCAGCCTCAATGTCTCCAACGCCGCAGCCCTGGCCCTCTATGTGGCCGACCGCACGGTGCGGGAGGCCGGTGAAGGTCGCAATTGACGGCGCACCGCCTGCCTGTCTAAACCGCCAACTGGCCTTAGTCACACGAGGTGCTGTCTTCCCATGAGCGAGCTCGATCGCAACCGCCTTATCGACCTGCTGGAGCGCCTCGGCGCTAAGGAGGATGAACAGGTGCTCGCCGCCGCGCGCGAGGTGCACGCCTATGTCAGCGAGTCCGGGTTCGACTGGGACGAGCTGCTCGAACCTGACGACGACGAGTTCGACGACGATCGCGACATCGAGGACGAGGAGGAGGCGCCCGCCGACGAGGACGACGACGCGGATGAGGATGACGAGGCGGATGAGGATGAGGATGAGGCTGCGCCAGAGCCCGCGGAGGCGCCGCCCCCGCCCGCCGAACTTGAGGAAGATGCCAAGCTGATTGACCGGCTCTTGGCGCGTAAGGGGCTTGGCGCCGAGACCCGCAGCGAACTGAACGGCCTCAAGGCAGACATCGCCGCGGGCGAGTTCACAGCCATGGACAGCCGCTATGTGCGCGCGCTCGCCAAGCGCCTTGACGCCTGAATCGACGATGCTGCGCATTCTGGAGAGGGATTGTTAACCGCCACCGGGCTAGGGCTGACTGGTCGCGCGTATTTGTGTAGAGTTGCGCGAGACGGGGCAGTCATCCATGAACGTTGGCCAACGTCGTCTTCTTGCCTTGATCGCCGGCGCCGCGCTTGTCCTGGCCGCCTGTTCGAGCGTTTCTGATTCAGCCAATGTGTTGGGCAGCACGGTGCGGGGCTATGCGCCGACCTCGAGCGCCAATCCCTATCCCGACAAGGACGACGCCCATTTCCACGACGGGGTGGAACGCGCCCACCGGATGCCGGTACAGGGCATCGACGTCTCACGCTGGCAAGGCGATATCGACTGGCACCAGGTGCGTGCCGCCGGCACCCGCTTTGCCTTCATCAAGGCAACCGAAGGAGGGGACCACCTCGACCCGAAGTTTCGGGAGAATTGGGAAGGCGCGCGCCGCGCCGGCGTGCCGCGCGGCGCCTACCACTTCGTTTATTGGTGTCGGCCGGCCCATGAGCAGATGCTGTGGTTCATGCTCCACGTGCCGAACGATCCCGATGCCCTGCCCCCGGTGCTCGACGTCGAGTGGAACCACCACTCGCGGTCCTGTCCCCGCAAGATCCCGCGCGAGCGCGCTCTCGCCAAGATGCGTATCATGCTCGACAGCATGGAAGCGCATACGGGCAAGCGCCCCATCATCTACACCGACATCACCTTTCACCGTGATGTGCTCGAGGGCGAACTCAGCGACTACCCCTTCTGGCTGCGCTCGGTGGCGGCCGAACCGCATGAGCGCTATGCCAACCGCGACTGGGCGTTCTGGCAGTTTACGGCGACTGGCCGCGTGCCCGGCGTCAAGGGCGACGTGGACCGCAACGCGTTCAAGGGCTCGGTGGCTGATTGGGAACGCCTGATGGCGTCATGGGGCCTGCGCCAGGGAGCGCGGGTGGCCGATAACTAGTGGGGTGGATTTGACGTTCGTTACCAAGCTTGCAGCAGGCTTCGAAACGAGCGTCAAATCCAAAGCCGCACGCGAATCATAAAGTCGCCAGTGTCCTTGTCGAACCGGAAATTCGTGACAACACCGCTGCAACCGGCAACGAATTTCGGCTTCGGGACACTGGACCGAGTGCCACCTATCGCCCTCCCCGTTCGCCCCCGCCCAAACCCTTGCCTCCGGCGCCAGGACAGATTCGTGGCGCGCCGTTTCAATCAATGGGCCTTACAGAAGGATGGCCGCGCCGACACGCAGCATGATGCGGGTCAGCGGTCGGGTATCGACTCGTGAAACGCGCGGCTGAGCTGCCGGGCGCGAGTCAACGCTGCCTGTCGGCGATCCTCCTCGGACTGGGTCTTGCCCTGCTTTTCCGCCGGCACGTCGCAGGTGATCTTTCCCTTTTCGGACTCGAACACCAGCTTGTAGCGATCATTGCCTGACTTGTTGACCTTGAGGCGCGCTACAGCCATGTCCATTCTCCCCTGTGTTGATGATGCCGCTGGTTCCAACCGACCGAGGCCCCATGTTATGGGAGCGGCCTGCCCGCGCCAAGACGGCACGAAAGTCCACGACCGGGCGCATTGACTTCACGCAGGCGGGCTGTTTATTGCCAAGCAAGGCGCCGGCTTAGCTCAGCAGGTAGAGCAGCGGTTTTGTAAACCGCGGGTCGGGGGTTCGAGTCCCTCAGCCGGCACCAATTCATCCGCTCAGATCGTCTCATGATCGCTCAAAATCCAATATAACACTAAATCACTGAAGGCATGGCGTCGCAGGGTATTTCAAGCGCTCTCTTGAAATGCCGCCAGACTGACGGAATCTCTGGCGGTAGAGTTGCCCCGCTCTGGCAGATACCGTCATGCTCACTGCCGCATAGGTCAGTGCCGCCAGGCCCGCCGACACAAGCCCTACAAGATGGCCGATGGCGAAGGAATGCACCTCTTGGTGCGGCCTAACGGTGTGGTCGCCAACGCGCCAGACCGCGAAGCTGCGCTCGATGAGGCGATGGTGGTCCTGGCTCGATTGCTCGAAGGGCCGCGGGCCGACGGCAACGCGACGCCGGCTGAACCGAACAGCTGAGCCGTCCACGCCCTCCCGGACGCAGTCACCCATCAGTCCAGCGACATGACCATCAGTTCGTAACGCAGGTTGCGTTGCAGCCCGCCGATACCATCAATCAGTTGCGTGGCGATTGCGCCGCCGAGCAGAAACTGATCCGCCATCATCACGATGCCGGCATAGAACAGGCCCATCTGAATTCGGTATCCAGACATGCCGCCATGAAAGCAGCATGGCGTTGACGCTTGATGTCCGCTCGTCTGAGAGTTTGCGACAACTCCGCCTAAAACACGCGTCGAGATGACCCGGCCCCGATTGTCATGCGGTCCGGGGCGCGAAGCCAGCGAAGACCGGTTCGCGAGTCTGACGGACAGCGGGACGATCAACTATGCGAGTCTGGAATCTCCGCCTTCTTGCGCTCGATGAAGGCTTTCAGCGCCTCGTCGACCCCTGCGTCGAGCGCCGGGGCTTCGTAATCGGCCAGCATCTGCTTCCACAGGCTGTTAGCCCTGTCGCGCGTGGTCTGGGCGCCTTCGGCGTCCCATTGCTCATAGGAGTTGTTGTCGGCAAGGTTGGACCGGAAAAACGCCGTTTCGAAGTTTGCCTGGGTGTGCCCACAGCCAAGAAAATGACTGCCCGGCCCGACCTCGCGAATAGCGTCGAGGGCTTGGCCATTCTCGCTCAGATCGATGCCGCTGGCGAAGCGCTGCATCATCGCGCACTGGTCGGCATCCATAACGAACTTCTCGTAGGAGCTCACCAGGCCGCCTTCCAGCCAGCCGGCAGAGTGCAATGCGAAGTTCACGCCGGCCAGCAGGGTCGGCAGCAGGGTCTGGGCGCTCTCATATGCAGCCTGGGCGTCGGCAATCTTCGAGGCCGTGAGCGATCCGCCGGAGCGGAACGGCACCCCGAGCCGCCGGGCGAGCTGCGCCGCCCCGTAAAGAACTAGCGCCGGTTCCGGCGTGCCGAAGGTCGGTGCGCCCGACTGCATTGATATCGAGCTTGCAAAAGTGCCGAAGACCACCGGTGCGCCCGGCCGGCAAAGCTGAGCGAAGGCCATCCCTGCCATCGCCTCGGCAAGAAGTTGGGTCAGCGTACCGGCGACGGTGACCGGGCTCATGGCGCCGGCTAGGATGAAAGGCGAGATCACCGTCGCCTGCCCTGCCCGCGCATACACCTTGAGCGCGCCGAGCATGGTCGCGTCGAAGACCATCGGCGAGTTGGCGTTGATAAGATTGATGAGCACGCAGTTCTCATCGACGAAGGCGTCGCCGAAGACGATCTTCGCCATCGACACGGAATCCTCGGCCCGCAGCGGGTGCGTGACCGATCCCATAAAGGGTTTGTCGGAATAGCGGACGTGACTGTAGACCATGTCGAGATGGCGTTTGTTCACCGGCAGGTCGACCGGCTCACAGACCGTGCCCCCTGAATGGTGGATCGCGGGGGCCAGATAGGCGAGCTTCACGAAGTTCCTGAAATCCTCGATGGTGGCATAGCGGCGGCCGTGATCGAGATTGCTCACGAAGGGCGGGCCGTAAACCGGGGCAAATACCGTATTGCCGCCACCGATCTCGACCGACCGTTCGCCATTGCGCGCGTGCTGCGTGAAGGCAGCTGGCGCCGTCTTCAGAAGCTCGCGAACCAGCCCCTTGGGGAAACGCACCCGTTCGCCCGAAATGTCGGCGCCGGCATTGCGCCACATGGCGAGCGCTTCCTCGTCTTCGCGAAACTCGATCCCGATTTCCTGAAGGACGGTTTCCGCATTCGCCTCGATGGTGGCCAGACCCTCCTCGCCCAGCACTTCGTAATAGGGAATGGTCCGCGAGATGAAGCTCATCTGAGCCCGCCCACCGCCGCGCCGCTGGGCGCGGCGGGCCTCGGCTCCCCGCCGCCGTGCGCCGCCTTCCCCCCGTGCCACGCTTTCCGCTTCCGCCATTGTCGAATCCTCCGCCCGCACGGGATGTCTTCGCTGCGCCTGCCTGATGCTAGCCGGGGTGAACGCCGCCCTGTATTCCGCCTGCGTCATGGGCACGCCGCGGCCGGAACAGACGCCCGGTCTCAATTCGTCGCAATTACGGTTGCCATTGTCGGTTCCGCGCGGCGGGCAGACGCCAATTGAGCCTATTCTGCGTAAACCAGTTGGCGCCACTTCGTGCCAGAGGATAGTCGGCCATGTCGGACAGTGACGAAATCGATCTCCGCGCCCTTTCAGATGACGACCTTGTCGCGCAGATGCATGACGACCTCTATGACGGGCTCAAGGAGGAGATCGAGGACGGCGTCAACATTTTGCTCGAACGCGGCTGGGCGCCGTACGACGTGCTGACGGATGCCCTCGTGGAGGGCATGCGCATCGTCGGGGTCGACTTTCGCGACGGCATATTGTTCGTTCCCGAAGTGCTGCTTTCGGCCAATGCCATGAAGGCCGGCATGGGTATCTTGCGGCCGCTGCTGGCCGAGACTGATGCGCCCAAGATGGGCAAGATGGTGATCGGCACGGTCAAGGGCGACATCCACGATATTGGCAAGAACCTCGTGAGCATGATGATGGAAGGCGCCGGCTTCGAGGTGATCGACATCGGCATCAACAACCCGGTCGAAAACTATATCGCCGCGCTCCAGGAGCATGAGCCGGACATCCTCGGCATGTCGGCCCTGCTGACGACGACAATGCCGTATATGAAGGTCGTCATCGACGCTCTTCAGGAACAGGGGCTGCGCGACAAGTATATCGTGCTGGTGGGCGGCGCACCGCTCAACGAGGAGTTCGGCCAAGCCGTCGGCGCCGACGCCTATTGCCGCGATGCCGCGGTGGCGGTCGAGACCGCCAAGGACTTCATGCGCCGCCGCCACAATCTTCGCGCTGCCGCTACGGTGGGCTGAGCCACCAGCACAGCTCCCGTGCGAAGAATTCAGTCAAGGGCAGGCTAGCTTCGCTCGACCACCATGGCGATGCCCTGGCCGACGCCGATGCACATGGTGCACAGCGCGTGGCGGGCCTTGCGCTCGGCCAGTTCCAGCGTTGCGGTCAAGGCAAGCCTTGCCCCCGACATGCCGAGCGGATGGCCGAGCGCGATGGCGCCACCATTGGGATTGACGTGCGGGGCATCGTCGGGCAGCCCCAGATCGCGGGTCACCGCGAGCGCCTGGGCGGCAAAAGCCTCGTTCAGCTCGATCACGTCCATGTCGTCGATCTTCAGGCCCAGCCGCTCAAGCAGCTTGCGGCTGGCCGGCGCCGGGCCCACGCCCATGATGCGCGGCGGAACCCCGGCTGTCGCCATGCCGACGATCCGGGCCAGCGGCATAAGGTTGTAGCGCCTGGCCGCCGCCTCGCTGGCGATAAGCAGAGCCGCCGCGCCGTCATTGACGCCGGAGGCGTTGCCCGCGGTCACGCTGCCGCCGTCGCGGAACGGCGCCGGCAGCTTGGCGAGCTTGTCGAGCGTGGTTTCGCGCGGATGCTCGTCGCGATCGACGACGATCGGCTCGCCCTTGCGCTGCGGGATGGTCACCGCGGCGATTTCCCTGACAAGGCGCCCCGAGGTCTGCGCTTGGGACGCCCGAGCCTGGCTTCGGAAGGCAAACGCGTCCTGATCGGCACGCGCGATCTGGAACTCTTCGGCCACGTTCTCGGCCGTCTCGGGCATCGAGTCGATGCCGTACTGCGCCTTCATCACCGGGTTGACGAAGCGCCAGCCGATCGTCGTGTCGTAGATCTCGGCAGACCGGGAAAAGGCCGTCTCCGCCTTGCCCATGACGAAGGGCGCCCGGCTCATCGATTCAACGCCGCCGGCAATCAGCACCTCGGCCTCCCCCGTCCTGATCGCGCGCGCGGCCTGGCCCACCGCGTCAAGGCCCGAGCCGCAGAGGCGATTTACCGTGAGGCCCGGAACGCTGTCCGGCAAGCCGGCCAGCAGGCACGCCATGCGCGCCACGTTGCGGTTGTCCTCGCCGGCCTGATTGGCGCAGCCAAGAATAATGTCCTCTATAGCCTGTCCCGGCAGGTCGGGCACGCGCGCCACCAGTTCGCGTATGACGTGGGCGGCCAGATCGTCGGGCCGCACCGCCGATAGTGCTCCGGCATAGCGGCCAATCGGTGTCCGCACACCGGCGCAGATGAAGGCGTCTGGCACGTCGATACTCCCCTTCCCGGTGCCGCGGCGCCGTCGAGTCGGACGCGGCGGGTTGAATTCTTGCTAGGCAGCGCTTTTCTTGTCTGGATGCATTCGTCACATATGAGGAACGCGCCATGGCCGTCGAAACGCCTGCCGGAGAAATCGGCACAGTCGCACCGGATCTCTCGCTGCCCGACATAGACGGGAAAGCCTGGACGCTCAACACCCTGCGCGGCGATCGGGGGCTGGTGCTCGCCTTCATCTGCAACCACTGCCCCTATGTGAAGGCGGTGATCGACCGCTTTGTCGCAGACGCTAAGGCCCTTCAGGACACAGGGATCGGCGTTGCCGCAGTCATGCCCAATGATTGGACCACCTACCCCGACGATTCGCCGGAAAACATGGCCGAGTTCGCGGCCCGGCACGGCTTCACCTTCCCCTATCTCATCGATGAATCCCAGGCGGTTGCTCGGGCCTATGGCGCGGTCTGCACGCCGGACATCTTCGGCTTTGACCGCGAACTCAGGTTGAAATACCGCGGCCGTATCGACTCGGCAGGCAAAGGCGCTGCCGACACTGGCACACGCCGCGAAATGCTCGAAGCCATGCGACAGATCGCCGAGACCGGCGAAGCCCCGGCCCACCAGACGCCCTCGATGGGATGCTCGATAAAGTGGCGCGGCGTTTGATCCCCCGCGTTGCAGTGCGGCACATGTCGCTCCGTGAATGATTCGTTAGTGATATGACTCGGAACGGCTTTTTCCCGGCATTCCGGGATATGACGCGTCGCAAAACAGACTGAGCGCGTCGTGCGAGGGCCACTGGCCCACAGCGGACTTCGGTATACCTCAACATTGAAGACGCCGTCGCCCCCACAGGCTAGGGACTCTGGGGTGGCGACGGGCTTCCCGTAGAGTGTTTGAACAAGCGCGGTGCGCTTTGCGGGACCAAAGGTTCAAGATGATGACCAGCATTCACGATAAGCCGGCGTCCGGCTTCAAGATCGCCGCCTCGATCGAGGCAACTCCGCGCCAGGTGATCGACGCCGACGCGCTGACGGGCCTTTTCCCTTTGGGCACCCGCGTCTATCTGACCGATATCGGCGGCCCGTTCGGCGAGATCGGCGTCGCGGCGCGCCGGCTCGCGGCCGCCGGTTATCGCCCTGTGCCACACTTTGCCGCACGGCGCATCGCTAGCCGCACGGAACTGCTTGCGCGCCTTGAGATACTGACCGGAGAATCCGGTGTCGAGGAGGCAATGGTGGTTGCCGGAAGCCCGGCGCGCCCAGAGGGACCTTACAGCTCGTCGATCGATCTGTTGCGCACCGGCCTCTTCGATGCGCACAAGATCCGTCATATCGGCGTTGCCGGCCATCCCGAAGGCAGTCCGGACATTCCGCCGGAGGCGATTGCTGCGGCCATCACCGAGAAGAACGCTATCGCGCGCGACAGCGATGCCCGGTTCCGCATCGTCACCCAGTTCGGCTTCGAGGCCGGGCGCTTTATTGACTGGGCGGAGGCCCTCGCACGACAGGGCAACGCCTTGCCGATCCATGTTGGCGTGGCGGGCCCAGCCAAGATCACCACCTTGTTGAAATATGCGGCGATTTGCGGGGTGGGCGCCTCGATGGATTTTCTCAAGAAGCGCGCCTCCTCCCTTGTCGCACTGTCCACGAGCTACAGTCCGGAAGCGGTCGTTGGCCCGATCGAGGCTTACGTCGCCGAACACCCGGCGGCGCCGATCCGGCAGATCCATGTGTTCCCCTTCGGCGGCCTGCGCCGGTCGGCGGAGTGGCTCGCGGAGCGCGGCTCGTGGTTTTCGGGTGACGCGGACGCAGAACTTGATGTGATCGGCTGAGAGCTGGCGGAGCCTTCATGACCCATACGATCGTTGCCTCTGTAACGAGGACCGTGACCATCGGCTTCGACCAGCCGTTCTGTGTGATCGGCGAGCGGATCAATCCGACCGGGCGGAAAAAGCTGGCTGCCGAGATGGTGGCCGGCGACTTCTCAACCGTTGAAGCCGACGCGCTGGCCCAGGTCGCCGCCGGAGCGAACTTGCTCGACGTCAATGCCGGGGTCACCGCCGTCGACCCCAACCAGAGCGAGCCGCCACTGCTGGCCATGACCATCGAGCTTGTACAATCGCTGGTGTCCGTGCCGTTGTGCATCGACTCGTCGGTTCCCGCCGCCCTCGAGGCGGGCCTCGAGGTCTGCAAGGGGCGCCCGTTGGTCAATTCCGTGACCGGCGAAGAGGACCGGCTCGAGGCAATTCTGCCGCTCATCAAGAAATACGATGTGCCCGTGGTGGCGATCTCCAACGACGAAACCGGAATCTCGGAAGATCCCGACGTGCGTTTCGAGGTCGCGCGCAAGATCGTCGAACGCGCCGCCGATTACGGCATCAAGCGGGAGGACATCGTCGTCGATCCCTTGGTCATGCCGATTGGTGCCATGGGCACGGCGGGACGCCAAGTCTTCCACCTGGTGCGCCGCCTGCGCGAGGATCTCAAGGTGAACACGACCTGCGGCGCGTCCAATGTATCCTTCGGCCTGCCCAATCGTCATGGCATCAACGCTGCGTTCCTGCCCATGGCCATCGCATCGGGGATGACGTCGGCGATCATGAACCCCTGCCGCCCTCAGGAGATGGAAGCGGTGCGCGCGGCCAATGTCCTGATGGGGACCGATGCCAATTGCGCCGATTGGATCCGGCACAATCGCGATACCGCGACCGCGACGATGGTGAATGGCAGCGGAATGCCATCGGCTTCTGCGGCAGGAAGCGGCGCGCGTCGGCGCGGCGGACGCGAGGCGCGCCGCGGCGCCGGATGAAGCATCGACGGGAGGCCGGTGAAAGGAATTCAGTTCATGGCAATCCCGTCGCACTGTTCACACCGCTCATCGGCCGCACGCGGCATGCGCCACAGTGCGCTTAACCATCCACTGATACTATTGGGGGCTAAACGTAGCAGCTCACCATGCCCGGTATGAGCATGCGTCTGACCGAAAAGCAGGATGCGCTCGTCGTGTTCATGCCGAGCGGCAGACGAGGACGTTTTCCGCTTGGCACAACCGTTCTCGACGCGGCCCGCCAACTCGGCGTCTATGTGGAGTCGGTATGCGGCGGCCGCGGCATTTGCGGGCGTTGCCAGATCAGTGTTGCCGAGGGCCGTTTTGCCAAGCACGGCATCTCCTCGGGGGCCGATCATCTGTCGGAATTCGCCGGGATCGAGCAGCGTTACGCCGACAAGCGCGGCTTGGCTTCGGATCGGCGGCTGTCATGCGCCGCCACTGTGCAGGGCGACCTCGTCATCGACATTCCGATCGAGGCCCAGACGCACCGGCAGACGGTGCGCAAACGGGCCGAGGCACGCCCCATACTCCGCAATCCGGCGACCCAGCTCTGCTATGTCGAGATCGAAGAGCCCGACATGGAGAAGCCGCTCGGCGATCTCGACCGGATGGCGCGCGCCCTCGAAGCCGATTGGGGGTATCTCGGCACGCTGTGCGACCAACCGCTGCTGCCATATATCCAGAAGGCGTTGCGCGACGGCCAGTGGAAGGTCACAACCGCCGTGCACTTTGACGGCGTGCGACCCGTCATCACCGGCATCTGGCCAGGATTCCGCGACCGGCTCTATGGGATCGCCGTCGACATCGGCTCAACCACCATAGCCTGCCATCTCACGGACATGCTGACGGGCCGCACCGTGGCCTCCAACGGCACGTCCAATCCCCAGATCCGCTTCGGCGAAGACCTCATGTCACGGGTTTCCTATCTCATGATGAACCCGGACGGTCTCGACGGCCTGGTCAGTGTCGTGCGCGGCGCGGTGGAAAGCCTCATCGATAAGGTATGCATCGAGTCCGGCGCGTCTCGCGACGATATTCTCGAGGCGGTGTTCGTCGGCAATCCGATCATGCACCATCTGTTTCTGGGGATCGATCCGACCGAGCTAGGGGGGGCTCCCTTCGCCCTTGCCGCCTCCGGGGCGCTGTCCTTTCCCGCCCGCGATATCGGGCTTGGCATCAATCGCTGCGGGCGAATCTATGTCCTGCCCTGCATCGCTGGCCATGTCGGTGCCGACGCCGCCGCCGCGACGCTGGCCGAAGGCCCCCACCGCGGCGAGGAGATGACGCTGCTGGTTGACGTCGGCACCAATGCCGAGATCGTTCTGGGTAACAGGGATAGGCTTCTGGCCGCCAGTTCACCCACTGGGCCGGCTTTCGAGGGCGCGGAGATCTCGTCCGGCCAGCGTGCCGCGCCGGGCGCTATCGAGCGTGTGCGCATCGATCCGGAGACTCTCGAGGCAAGGATCAAGGTGATCGGACTCGATGCCTGGTCCGATGAACCGGAATTCGCCGAGAAGCAGGATCAGGTGGGCGTCACCGGCATTTGCGGTTCAGGCATCATCGAGACTATCGGTGAGATGTTCCTGGCCGGCATCATCAGTGCCGACGGAGTGATTGACGGCAGCTTGGCCGAGAAGTCCGACCGGATCGTGCCGTCCGGCCGCACCTACGCTTACGTCCTGTGGCGCGGTCGTCACGAGATCACTATCACCCAGAGCGATGTTCGCGCGATCCAGCTGGCCAAGGCCGCGCTCTATGCCGGCGTGCGCCTTCTGATGGACAGGCTCGAGATCACCCAGGTCGATCGGATCAAGCTGGCCGGCGCCTTCGGCAACTATATCGACCCGAAATACGCCATGGTGCTGGGCCTGATCCCCGACTGCGACCTGTCCAGGGTCACCGCGGTGGGGAATGCTGCGGGCACCGGCGCCCGGATGGCGCTCTTGAACCGCGACTATCGCAGCGAGATCGAGGAACTCGTGCGGCGCATCGAGAAGGTCGAGACGGCTGTCGAGCCCCGCTTTCAGGAGCATTTCATCGCCGCCATGGCCTTTCCTA
>SKQW01000391.1 GCA_007118805.1 Rhodobiaceae bacterium
CGATGGAGGGTTGGTCGAACAGAAGATGGTTGCGCCCTTCCTCGATCAGCCTTCGGGTGATCGGATAGCCTTCCTCGGCATAGTCGGACGCGCGGTTGACGACGCCCTTGTCCATGAGCTCGCCGCGGGCCTTTTCGGAAAAGTTCGCCCACATCAGCCGCTCGGTCATGTCGATGGCCGGAGCGATCAGCACCAGTCCGGCGGCCGGCGTTTCCCGCACCCTGAGGCGCAGGGCCATGAGAAGGGCGATCCATCCACCCATCGACGAGCCGACGAGAATACCCGGCTCCTTCATGAACCTTGCAGCGACGGTTTCCGCCTCCTCGAGCCAGCGGCCGATGGTGCCGTCGGTGAACTCCCCGCCCGAGTCGCCGTGGCCGGAATAGTCGAAACGCAGCACCGCGTGGCCGCTCTCCGCACCCCAGGCGTCCAACGCCTCGGCCTTTGTGCCGGCCATGTCGGAATAGTAGCCGCCCAGCCACAGCACGCCCGGTGCCCGTCCGGGCCGCTCGAGAACCGCGATCCCGCGCGCCTCGGCGCCTTTCCCAACCTCGATGTCGTGACGTTTCGTCTCGCTCACCGGCTCGCCTCCGTCGCTGTCATGCGGTAACGGGTCATCGCATGGAAGACGATGCGCCGCCAACCCTGCCGGATCTCTCGGGGACCACGATCCTGCAGATCATCCCCGAACTGAATGCCGGTGGTGCCGAGCGAACCGCCGTCGACATTGCCGCCGCCGTCGTCGCCGCCGGCGGCCGCGCGCTCATCGCCTCTGAGGGCGGACGCCTGGGACCTGAAGCCGAGGCGGCCGGGGCGGAGTGCGTCGACTTTCCCGCCGCCACCAAGAACCCGGCCCGGATGCTGGCCAATGCAACGCGGCTGGCAAGTCTGGTGCGCGAGCGGAACGTCGCCTTGATCCATGCCCGCAGCCGGGCACCGGCATGGAGCGCACTGATTGCCGCCCGGCGAACCGGGCTGCCTCTGGTGACGACCTATCACGGCGCCTACAGGCGCGGCGGGGCACTCAAGAACCTCTACAACTCGGTGATGGCGCGCGGCGACGCCGTCATCGCCAACTCGCAGTTCGTCGCCCACATGATCGCCGAACGTCATCCCTTCGCCGCCGACAGGATCGACGTCGTCCATCGCGGCACGGACTTGTCGGCCTTCGATCCCGCGCACATCACGCCCGAACGAATCGAACGCCTGCGCGCCCGCTGGGCGGTGGCGCCGGACCGCCGCATCGTTCTCCTTGCTGCCCGACTGACAGGCTGGAAAGGCCAGACGATCTTGATCGATGCCGCCGCCAAACTCGCCGCCGCCGGCCTTGACGATGTTGATTTCGTTCTCGCAGGTGATGCGCAGGGCCGCGAATCCTACCGCCAGGGATTGATTGACCGGATGCTGCGGGCCGGGCTCGGCCATCGGGTAAGGCTCGTCGATCACTGCGAGGACATGCCGGCTGCTTTCGCCCTCGCCGACGTAGTCACGGCCCCCTCTACCGACGCCGAGGCTTTCGGCCGGTCGGCAGTGGAGGCCCAGGCTCTCGGAAAGCCCGTCGTGGTGAGCGATCTCGGCGCCGCGCCGGAGACCGTCCTCGCACCGCCCGACACGCCAGCGGAGATCCGCACGGGCTGGCGCGTGCCCGCCGGTGATCCGGATGCGCTGGCTCGCGGTCTGGCCGAAGCGCTGGCGCTGACGCCCGAGGCCCGGCAGGCGCTCGCCGAACGCGCCCGGCAGCATGTCCAGCGAAGGTTTTCGCTGGAGGCGATGACAAGTGCCACCCTGGCGATCTACAACCGTCTGACCCTGGACGCAGGCTGATTCGTCAGGGCCGGCACGGCCGAGGGCAGTAAGGGGGTAGCATGAGAAAGGGTCGCTGCGCTTCGAACCCCGTTGCCATGGTTACGGCGGCGGCGATCCTTGCAGTTGCGACGGCCTGTGCCGGGCCGACAACAGTTACCCCCCGCGACGTCGAGGCCGAACGGGCAGCGGCCCCGGAATTCGCCCTCGATGCCACCGACATCGTTCATCCGGCCGAGCTACCGGCCCTGGGAAAATGGATGGTCGATTCCGACGGCACGGTGGCGCACTGGCTGGACGCCACCTATGACGGCAAGCACCTTCGCGAACCGATCAACGTCATACTGTTCGATGGCGGCGCCGAGGATGCCGCGTCGGCCAAGCAGCGCCTGCGGGCGGCGACGACGGCGGCGGGCTATCCAAGCCGCCGCGGTCACAGCGGGGGCTATCGCGGCTATGTCGCCGGAGATTTCTACGACCAGCTCCCGGCAGAGGAAAACCACGCCTTCTCCAATCGGTTCTATATTTTCAACAACAATCACGGCCGGATCTTCGGCCCGGCGCCCTTTGCCGACGGCTATCTGTTCATCGGCGCCTTCAGCCGCGAGCGGGTGGCCCCGTTCGACCGCCTGAAGCACCAGTACAGCTCATTCGAGCGGGCACGGGACGATTTCGCCCAGCGCCTCGACCAGAACTCGGACTTTGAAATCGTCGGGCTCGCGAATATGGACAACGCGCTTATCGACGATCCGCTGGTGACGACGGGCGACCATGACGGCCACGCCATGTGGCTAAGTCTGGAATAGGCACGGGCCCGGACCTGCGAGGCGGACTCCAGGGCCCGGGCCACGTCTGTCCCTCAGTGCTCGATAATCTCGTCCTCGGCGGGTTCGGTCACCTCCCATTCGGAAAGCATCTCGGCACACAGAGACGCCGCGCGTCGGGAAGCGCTCTCGCTGTCGGGCATCACCGCCCAGTTACCCTCTTCGATGAACTGGCGCTGACGGAAAGAGCTGTCGATCCCCTTGAGCTCGGTCAGCTGGCTCTGCGCGTTGCGCGCCGACAGGAAATTCTCGACGCAGACCGCCGCGGCAAGCTGCGCCCGGCTCTCCTCGGCCGCGTTCGCCGCCATCTCTTGGGCGGTTCCCCCGGTCACCCATCCGCCGACGGTGAAGCCGAGACCGACTGTCAGAACCACTGCGCCGGCACATACCCAGGCGAGCATCGTCTTGGTCGGCTGAAACTCCTCGAAACGCTTCATCAAGCTCACGATAATCCCCTCTGTTGCTTGGTGGTTGCGGCCTTCACGCCCGCGTCGCGGTGCGTCCCCTGCACCGGCGCGGAGAATAACATTAAGATTCTGTAA